>JAKSQT010000038.1 GCA_024403995.1 Ruminococcus sp. | reverse complement strand
AAATCTAACTGCGTTTCTGCCGCACAATCTTTGTGCGGTGTTGCCTTAAAAAAACGCAGCTCTGGTGTGGGGAGTTCAGCGGAACAATGTTTTCGGGCTTTGAACTGTTGGATTTTTCACCGCCTCAAAGCCTGTGCTTTGTGCTGTCAGAATGTCGGACTCTCTCTGAAATCAGGGGGAGTTTTATTTCAGAGGAGAATTTGCAGATGAATGACAGCTTTTCACGTTTTCACCCTGTCGTGAATTTTACGTATTTTGCGCTTGTTACAGCCTTTTCAATGACGCTCACACATCCTGTCTGTCAACTTGTATCGCTGATATGCGCCATAGCCTATGCAGTGAATTTGTGCGGTTCAAAGGGCGTTGGTTTTTGTCTGAAATATGCCATGCCCATGATCTTGCTGACTGCCATAGTCAATCCTGCATTCAGCCACGCAGGAGTCACGATACTCACCTATCTGCCGAGCGGAAATCCGCTGACTCTTGAAAGTATACTATATGGAATATCGTCAGGCTGTATGCTTGGGACGGTTCTGGTGTGGTTCATGTGCTTTAATTCGGTGATGACATCGGATAAATTCGTGTATCTTTTCGGCAGGATAATTCCCACGCTTTCGCTGTTATTGAGCATGATACTGCGGTTTGTCCCGAAATTCAAGGCACAGCTTCAGACAGTCGGCAATGCACAGAAATGCATCGGCAGAGATACGGAAAATGATGGTATATTGCGAAAAATGAAATCTGCCATGAAGATATTTTCAATTACAGTTACGTGGTCTCTTGAAAATGCCATAGAGACTGCGGACAGTATGAGATCCCGTGGCTACGGTCTGAAAGGGAGAACGGCTTTTTCAGTTTACAAATGGGAGGAACGTGACAGGACAGCGATGATATGGCTGATATTCTGCGGATTTACCGTGATCTGCGGACAGCTTTCAGGCATGACTGAATGGCATTACATTCCGATAACAGGCGGAGCTGATGTGACACCGCTGTCAGTGCTTATACAGGCAGTATACGCATTTCTCTGCCTGACACCTTTAGTTATCAACATCCGGGAGGCGATAGAGTGGAAAAAATCAAGATCGAAAATCTGAGTTTTGCATATCCGGAGCAGAAAGCGCCTGCGCTTGATGATGTCTGTCTTTCGGTTGAAAAAGGCGATTTTTTGCTGATATGCGGCAAATCAGGCTGCGGAAAATCAACACTTCTGCGGCAGATGAAAACCATTCTTGCTCCGAATGGTATAAGAAATGGTAAAATCATGATAGATGGTGAAGATCTTGACAAAATAGATATGCGTCGTCAGGCATCGGAAATCGGTTTCGTTCAGCAGTCGCCCGAAAATCAGATAGTTACAGATAAGGTGTGGCATGAGCTTGCTTTCGGTCTGGAAAGTCTTGGTGAGGATACGCAGACGATACGCCGCAAAACTGCGGAGATGTCCTCGTTTTTCGGCTTGGAGAATATATTTTATCATGATACTGCGTCACTTTCAGGCGGACAGAAACAGCTTGTGAACCTTGCGGCAGTTATGGTGATGCAGCCGTCTGTGCTGATACTGGACGAGCCGACAAGTCAGCTTGACCCGATCGCCGCTGCTGATTTTCTTGCAGTTCTTGGCAAAATCAACCGTGAACTTGGCGTGACGATCATCCTTACAGAGCATCGCCTTGAAGAAGCATTTGCCTGTGCGGACAAAATTGCATATATGGAAAATGGTAAGATAATGCACATTGGTACGCCAAAGGAAATCGGTGAAAAGCTGCGGGAATCGGATTATTTTTCCGCTATGCCAACAGCGATGCGGATATGGGCGGCAGTTCCGAATGATGAAGAATGTCCCGTGACAGTCAGCGAGGGCAGCCGTTTCCTTAGCGGCTTTGCGGAGAAAAATGTTATTGATACAACGCCTATAAATGACGAAATACAGCCTTTTTCTGATAGTGTGCTGAGCGCCGGCAAGGTGTGGTTCCGCTATGAAAAGGACGGTGCGGACATTGTTAAGGGGCTGGATCTGTCGCTTCACAGAGGCGAATTTTTCGCACTCCTCGGCGGCAACGGTACGGGCAAGACCACAACGCTGAAACTGCTTGCAGGTCTTGAAAAGCCATACCGTGGCGAAATTGTACGGAATGGAAAAATTGGCGTATTACCGCAAGATCCGCAGGCTTTGTTCGTGAAAAAAACGGTGTATGAGGATCTGCTTGAGATTTTTTCGGGAATGCATATCCCAAAAGCTGAACAGGCGGAGAAAGTGCGTAAAGTTGCGGAATTATGCCATATTGAGCAGTTTTTCGAGCACCATCCGTATGACCTTTCAGGCGGTGAACAGCAGCGTACTGCACTTGCGAAAATTCTGCTGACCGAGCCTGAAATTCTGCTGCTTGACGAGCCGACAAAGGGCATGGATTCGCAGTTTAAGGCGGAATTTGCGGATATTCTGCAAGAATTGCTTGCCGGGGGAAAATCTGTTTTCATGGTCAGCCATGACATTGAATTCTGTGCGGAATATGCCGACTGCTGTGCGCTATTTTTCGACGGAAGTATCACATCGAGCGGTGCGCCTCACGAATTTTTCAGCGGAAACAGCTTCTATACGACCTCTGCAAACCGAATGTCACGTCACATTCTGCCCAACGCTGTGACCGTAAATGACGTTGTGAGGGCTTGCAGCGGCGAGGTGAATAACACAGAGAAAAAAACGATAATTCACGAAATACCGCAGAAAATCACTGATATACCAATAAAAAAAGATACCGAAAAATTACCGCTTTGGAGAAAAATTTCAGCAGCAGTTATGGGGATGATTTCCATTGTTATCTTCTTCTATACGGCAAGTATAACCAACCTCACGGAAATCATCACGCCGAATGGTATGACACATCTCGCAGGAAGGCAGATGATGATTTACGGAGTGCTGATCTTGTCGCTTTTCCTGACGCTTGTTCTCATCGGCAAACGCAAAGACAAGCCTGTTATGGCGCAAATCAGCAATAAAAGGCGGCTTTCAAGGCGCACAAAAACCGCTGCGGCAATGATTTTTCTTGCAGTTCCGCTGACACTGTTTATCGGAGTTTTCTATCTCGGCAGCCGAAAATACAACGTAATATCGCTGTTTATCCTTGTGGAATGTATGCTGCCGTTTTTCGTGATGTTCGAGAAAAAACGCCCCAAAGCACGGGAAATAGCCGTTATTGCCACGCTCTGTGCCATTGCTATCGCAGGACGAGCCGCATTTTTCATGTTGCCGCAGTTCAAACCCGTCATGGCAGTAACTATCATCGCAGGCGCTGCATTCGGCGGAGAAACGGGATTTCTTGTGGGTGCGGTCACGATGCTTGCGTCTAATATCCTGTTTTCGCAAGGCCCGTGGACACCGTGGCAGATGTTTGCAATGGGCATCATCGGCTTTATTGCAGGGGTGCTTTTCAACAAAGGACTGCTTTCGGGAAAACGTGTCTCACTTGCGGTTTTCGGCGCAGTTTCGGCGATTGTCATCTACGGCGGAATTATGAACCCAGCATCGGCAATAATCTGGAGCACCGAAAAAATCAGCCGTAATGTGCTCCTGACGTACTATATTTCTGGCTTCCCGATGGACTGTATTCACGCTTTTGCGACTGCGTTTTTTCTGATGACTGCCGCTGAACCGATGCTTGAAAAGCTTGAACGCATCAAGATAAAATATGGTCTGATCGAAATTGAATAAAAATTTTAAGGCAACACCGTACAATTAATGTGTGCTGCCTTAATTTTTTTTACCATAAATATTTTTTTGATTTTGTAAAATACTATTTTTGCGGAGCAGATCCGCAAAAGGAGGTATTTCCAATGAGATATTCAGCTTTGGCAGCCGCCGTTCTGACTGCTGCTGTGATGCCGTGTACGGCTGTATATGCCGCTGATACGACAAAAATCGGCTATGGTCAGGGCGTTAATACTGACAAAAAAAACAGACCGTGCGATGCGGTCAGCTTCAATAATGTCTATGGCTATCTCGGTGCATATGCACTTACCAACGATGAAAACAGGATAATCCTGACATTCGATCAGGGCTATGAGAACGGCTATACTTCAAAAATTCTTGATACTCTGAAAGAAAAAAACGTTCAGGCTATATTTTTTCTGACGGGCGAATATGCAAAGAAAGAGCCTGAACTGATACACCGCATGATAAATGAGGGGCACGTTCTCGGAAATCACAGCATGAATCACTACAGCCTGCCGACTCTTTCGGATAAAGAGGCAAGGGATGAGATACTTTCGCTTCACAGCTATGTCAAAAATAATTACGGCTATGAAATGCAGTATTTTCGTCCGCCGTGCGGTGAATATTCCGAGCAGATTCTTGAAACTGTCCACGACTGCGGTTATAAGACGATTTTCTGGAGCTTTGCCTATGTAGACTGGCAGACCGACAAACAGCCTGATAAGGAAAAAGCTTTGAAAAAACTGACAAATTCTGCACATGGCGGCGAGATACTTCTGCTTCATTCGGTTTCAGCCGTGAATGCGGAAATTCTCGGACAGCTTATCGACAATTTCCGAAGCAAGGGCTATACTGTGTAATAAGCAGCTATTTAACGGCGGTACTCATATAGAAACTTTATGCTTATTGCTCCGCCAATTAAGTCTTGAATATTATATGCGAAGTAATGAAGGAGAAAGTCAAGGAAGAAAGCCGCAGGAATACTTACGTATTTCAAGGTTTTCTGACGCAGAATTTCTTCTTCAGGACAAGCAGAAAAATTCAAGATTTAGTTGGTGGAGCAATATTATTGAGGGAAAACCTTTTGAAAAAGGGTTTGCCCCGATAAAGAGTAAAAAATTCTATATGAGTACCGCCGTTAAGGATAGCTGCTTATTTTTTATGAAACTTATAACTTGTTCACACAGGAAAATGTGATGCCCTTTGGACAGGTTTCAGCTAACGGAGCAATAATAATCAGAGCGCAGCAAAAGCGTTTCTGAGGTCTTCGAGGATATCCTCAATGTTTTCGAGACCTACGGAAAATCTTATCATGCCGCCGTTGATACCTGCGGCAACGAGCTGTTCGTCTGTAAGCTGACGGTGTGTAGCACTTGCAGGGTGGAGAACGCAGGTGCGGATATCAGCAACATGGACTTCATTTGAAGCGAGGTGGAGAGCGTCCATGAACTTGACAGCAGTACTTCTGCCGCCCTTGATAACGAATGAGATAACGCCGCTGCATCCGTTAGGGAGGTATTTCTGAGCAATGTCATAGTAAGGGCTGCTCTTGAGCGACGGATAAATAACGGATTCAACGTGCTCGTTTGCTTCAAGGAACTCGGCAACTGTCTTAGCGTTTTCGCAGTACTGCTTCATGCGGACAGGGAGAGTTTCCAGACCGAGATTGAGATAGAAAGCAGACTGTGCGGAAGGATAACAGCCGAAATCACGCATAAGCTGCATTCTTGCCTTTACGATATAGGCAGCCTTGCCGTAAGTTTCGGTATATACGATTCCGTGATAGCTCTCGTCAGGCTCGGTAAATTCAGGGAATTTGCCATTTGCCCAGTTGAAAGTACCTGCATCGACAATAACGCCGCCTACCTGAACAGCATGACCGTCCATGTATTTTGAAGTGGAATGAACAACGATATCAGCGCCGTGTTCGATAGGTCTGCACAGGATAGGAGTCGGGAAGGTGTTGTCCACAAAGAGAGGAACGTTATGTTCGTGAGCGACCTTTGCGAATTTCTCGATATCGAAAACAGTGAGTGCAGGGTTAGCGATAGTCTCACCGAAAACAAGCTTTGTATTTGGCTTGAAAGCGGCACGGATCTCGTCCTCGGAAGCCATAGGATCGACGAAAATGCACTCAATGCCCATTTTCTTGAAAGTTACGGCGAAAAGATTGATAGTACCACCATAAATAGATGTTGAGGAGATAATGCTGTCTCCGGCTTTGCAGATATTGAGTACAGCGCAGAGGACAGCAGCCTGACCGCTTGAAGTACACATAGCGCCCACACCGCCTTCAAGAGCGGCTATTTTTTCCTCGACAGCCATAACTGTCGGGTTCTCGAAGCGTGAGTAGATGAGGCTCTTTGTAGGATCATCGAAAACTGCGGCAACGTCGTCAGTTGAGTCATAGACATAAGTTGTGCTCTGAACTATCGGCACAACTCTTGGCTCTGTATTTTTAGGTGTATAGCCTGCGTGAAGGCATTTTGTTTCAATTTTCATATATATGACCTCCTTGAAACTTTTTAAAATATAACAGCTTTATTATACCCCAAAAATTCAGATAAGTCAATCATTTTTAATAGTAAACATATTTTACTCAGTATGCTTTTGCGGCAAATATTTTAGCTTATTATTGCTGTGTTTTTTCTCTATCTTTAATATATTTCTTTAAGATATTTCTTTATAATGTATAGGTATCGTTTTTGATATCTGTATGGTATCGTTTCTGATATCTAAAAGGTATCGTATATGATACGGTTCTGCACAGAATTGATATCTGCATAATGAACATGATTCAACAGAAAAAATTGTGAATATTCATGGTGCAAAACAAAGGACTGCCGAAACAGTCCTCATAAATTTTATTGTAAAGGAAGTTCATCATCAGTATTATCTGATTTAACATCACTGCCTGTATCAGAAGAATTGTCCTCTGTTTTTTCAGCGGCATCAGTACTGTCTGCCGTGCTGTTGTCCGTATCAGCAGTTTCCTCGGCTGTGTCATCGCCGTCCTCTTTGGCGATAGGGATATTGACTATCGGGATAGAATTGCCGTCCTCGTCATAGAAAACGATGTTGTCGATGTACATATCCGACTCATTGCCGAGTCCCCAGCGCATTATCAGGAAATTGGCATCGGTCATATCCTCTGACCAGCACTGACCTGTGTCGGCGAGGAGAAACTTGAACTGACCGTGAACAGCGCCTGAAAACTCAAAGTCATATTCACCGCCGCTGAATTCTCCGAAATCGTACCATTTGTCGTCCTGAGCGGTGACAGTACCGCCGCCGCCTCCTATCCAGCCCGGTGCAATGACGTTTTCGCCGTCCTCGTTGACGAATTTATCAGCGGTAGCCATAGCGTACATATCGAACTCGATTCTGCGGACTTTCGGCAGGTTTTCGAGACCGACGAGCTGTGCGGCATTAATGCTTATTTTCTGGACTCTGCCCTCAAGTGGAACGGAGTTATCATCGGCAAATCTGAGCATTTTTTCGCCCATGACCTCAACGACAGAGAGTGTACCGACAGCCGCCTGAGCGTCATCTGAAATTACGGTGGCGAAAGAGAAGTCGCCGTCGTCAAAAGTTACTGTATTGGCATCGGAAGCCGCAGTTGGTGTCGGAGGAATTTTTTCCTCAGTAGTTTCTTCTGTTGATTCGGCGGTCGTAGTGATATCAGCAGTTGTGATAGTATCTGATGTTGATTTATCTGCATTCCCCGAGTTGTCTGAATTACTGTCACTGCATCCTGAAGCGGTAGCTGCCAATGCAAAGACCATTGCACCGACAATAAAGTTTCTATAATTCATAATATGCTCCCTTTTTTCATGTGCGGCATATTTGCCGCTTATATTTCATCATACTATTATTATTTTACCACAAAAAAGCGCAGTTGTAAAGAGCATTTTTCGTTAATCCTAAAATTTATTATTAATATTAAATTAATAAACCGTGAATTTGGTTTATATTATTTCTTATTCGTTATACTTATAGTAAGAAATACATTTATCACGTTGCAAAGGGATAATGCCATCCATGCTGTATTAGGAACTTTGATTCCACTTATCCGTGCGATGACTATAATGATAACGCTTATCATTATGCCGATAGATATCATCAATGAAATTATCTTTTTAGTTTTCATTTTTTCTCCTCAAGGCAACACCGCACAATCTTTGTACGGTGTCAGTCTGTTGAAAAAGTCGAAATTATTTCGTTAAGCAAGGGCTGTCGAGGACGCCAGCCCCTACAATTCAGCTATTCTTCGTTAATGCATTTGTAGGGGACGGCGTCCTCGACGTCCCCAAATAAGTTTTTGACACGCTGACACCGCACAATCTTTGTGCGGTGTTGCCTTAAACGTCCGAAATTGGCATTATTGCTCATAAATTATTTTCCGAATCAGTTTCCTTATTTCTGTAAACCGTCTCGACCACATTCCGCATCATGTCAAAAGGCTTCACCTTTGGTGAAATTTTTACAGATGCATAGGATTTGCCAACGCAGTTATAGGTTATCTGTCCCTTGTATGCGGCGGACAAAGCGGCTATCTGATGACCGTTGAGATATTCGGTATAGAAATACATAGAGCCGTTTTTCTGCGATATTTCGGTAATTCCAAGACGAGCCGCCTTATTTCTGAGCAGTGACACCTCAATAAGACCGAGCACCGATTTCGGCGGATCGCCATAGCGGTCGATAAGTTCGTCCTGCAAGTCCATTTTGTCCGAATCCTCGCAGACAAGCATAATTTTGCGGTACATATCTATTCGCTGATTGAGGCTTGAAATATAATCTTCAGGAATATGTGCATCTATCTGGATATCCACAAGACATTCAGGCACTTTTTCCGGCTTTTCGCCTTTTTCCTCAGCAATAGCCTCATAGAGCAGTTTCAGGTACATATCATAGCCGACAGCCTCCATATGACCATGCTGTCTGCCGCCGAGAATACTGCCTGCGCCACGAATTTCAAGGTCACGGAGAGCGATTCTGAAGCCGCTGCCGAACTGAGTGAACTCACGCATTGCATTGAGACGTTTTGTTGCGACTTCCGTGAGCACCTTGTCACGCTGATAGGTGAAATAGGCGTAGCCACGGCGGTTTGAACGTCCGACACGTCCACGGAGCTGATAGAGCTGTGAAAGACCGAAACGGTCGGAGTCCTCGATAATAAGCGTATTTACGTTAGGCACATCAACGCCTGTCTCGATAATGGTAGTGCAGACAAGGATATCAATTTCGTGCTCTACAAGCTGTTCCCAGATGTCAGACATTTCGTCCTCGCTCATCTGACCGTGTGCATATGCGATACGAGCTTCGGGGAGGAGAGCCTGCAATTTTGAGGCACAGACCTGAATAGTCTCAACACGGTTGTGGATATAGTATACCTGACCGCCACGGCGCAGTTCACGGACAATAGCCTGAACGAGAGTGCCGAGGTTGTATTCAATGACATAGGTCTGCACGGGATATCTGTCCTGCGGAGGTTCTTCGAGCACCGACATATCACGTATGCCGCTCATAGCCATATTCAGAGTACGTGGAATAGGCGTAGCCGACAGCATGAGCACATCAACGCCTGTAAAGCTTTCCTTGAATTTTTCCTTATGTGCAACGCCGAAACGCTGTTCCTCGTCGATTATTGCGAGTCCGAGGTCTTTGAAAACGACGGATTTCTGGATGATCTTATGTGTACCGATGAGGAGGTCTATGCGTCCCTGTTTGAGTTTTTTGATTATTTCCTCTTGCTGTTTTGGTGAACGGTAGCGGCTGAGAAGCTCTACATTCACAGGGAAATGCTCAAATCTGCGGAGTGCGGTCTGGTAGTGCTGCCATGCGAGAACGGTCGTAGGTGCAAGGAGAGCGCACTGTTTGCCTGCCATGACACATTTCATAGCCGCACGGAGAGCGACCTCAGTCTTTCCGAAGCCGACATCGCCGCAGAGCAGTCTCTCCATAGGTCTTGCACGTTCCATATCCGCCTTTATTTCGGCAATTGACTGCAACTGGTCATCGGTCTCGACATATGGGAAACGCTCCTCGAAATCACGCTGGATATCGTCATCGGGATAGAAAGCGAATCCCACGCTCTTTTCACGTTTTGCATACAGTTCGATAAGCTCATGAGCCATATCCTTTACGGCGTGTTTGACATTGGAGCGAGTTTTCTGCCATTCAGCAGAGCCGAGCTTGTTAAGTTTAACGCCGCTGTCATCACGGGGACCGATGTATTTCGATACCATATCAAGCTGAGTTACAGGGATATAGAGCTTATCCGTACCTGCATACTGAATGGTGATATAGTCCTTGGTAACGCCGTCGAGTTCAAGCTTGCGGATGCCGATGAAACGTCCGATTCCGTGACCTGAATGTACAACAAGGTCGCCCTCGGTGATATCTGCAAGACTGCGTATCTCCTCGGCTTTGTTTTTCTTTTTGCGGCGTGTTTTGCGGGCAGAGTCCATTGCACGTCCCTGAGTTATGAGGACGGTCTTGTTTTCGGGGTATTCAAATCCGCCTGCGAAACTGCCTGACATAAGGAGAACACGTCCCTCACGGGGTTCAGCGCCGTCGGACACAAGGTCGCAGGGAATGCCCTCGCTGATGAGGTCTTGCTGAATGATAGGCAGAGTCTTGTCACTTCCTGCGGCAAGTATCATGCGGTAATTGCGTGACCTGAAATCGGCTAAGTCCTCGAAAAGCTGTTTCATTTCGCCGCTCCACGGAGCAGTCTGCATAGCCTCGAAGCTGATCAGACGGCGGAATTCGATACGTTCACCGCTCTGGAGGAAACTGCTGACATAGAGGCATACTTTTTTATCTGCGAGATGCTGTATCTGTGGCATTTCGAGTATATAGCCGTCAAGTCCCTTGCAGAGCTGACCGTCCTCAAGGAGAATTTTAATATCTTCATTGTGACGGGTGAGAACGCCTGATGCATTGTCAATAACGCTTGAATAATCGCTGAAAAGCACGATACCGTCGATATAGTCGAAAATAGTTGACGGTTCGCTGTAAACAAGGGGGTAGTATTTCATGCTGTGGGCGAGGATCTCGCCGCTTCTGAGCCTGTTAACGTCAGCGCCGAGGTGTTCACGGACAGCGTCCATATGCTTGCCACGGACTTTTTTGCACAGCTCCTCGATTTTGTCTGCAAGCTCGCTGTTGTCGTAAAGTATTTCGCTTGCAGGGGATATTTCCACGCATTCAAGAGATTCTGTACGGCGCTGGGTATCGGTATCAAATTCAGCTATGATATCAACTTCATCGCCGAAAAACTCAATTCTGACAGGTTTATCTGCCTGAACGGGAAAGATATCAAGGAGAGAGCCACGGATAGAGAACTGAGAAGCGCCCTCGACCTTGTCACAGCGCTGATAGCCGCATTTTGCGAGTGAAACTGCGATATCCGGGAGGTTAATTTCCTGTCCCGGTTTTATTGATATGCCTGCCGAAATGAGGGTGCTGACAGGGATAACAGGCTGCATGACAGCTTCGATGCTTGCACAGATGACATTGCAGCTTCCGTTGACAGCCCGTGAAAGTGCGGAGATACGCATATATTCGTATTCATGGTTGGAGCTGTCAACAGGTGTGAAGACCATTTCCTTTGACGGAAAGAGAACAGCAGTCTCTTTGCCTGCCATAGTGTTCACATCGTCGCACAGTTTTTTAGCCTCAGCCTCAGTGCCGGTTATGACGAGATTTACCTTGCCGCCGCAGAGAGCGCTGATGAGCTGAGCTCTGTGTATATGCGAAAGACCCGTTACGGAAACGGGTGAGATGTTTTTTTCAATTGAATCACGGATACTCTTAAATCCCGAAAGTTCGGAAAAAAGTGTGTTAAAAATATTCATTTCAAATCTCCATGAAATCGGTCATGAATTGTATTTATTCATAGCCTCGTCGGTTTTGCCCTGAACCATGAGCTTAATGCATTCGCAGGCATTTTCGGCGGACTGGTTCATTTTTTCGGAGTCCTCCTTGCCGAACTTGCCGAGAACCCATTTTGCAAGGTCATATTCAGGATTTGGCTTTTTGCCCACGCCCATTTTAATTCTTGGGAATTCGTCGCTGCCTGTGAGTTCGCATATGCTTCTGAGACCGTTGTGACCGCCGTGGCTGCCTTTTCTGCGTATTCTGAGCTTGCCGGCATCGAGAGAGATATCGTCGCAGACAACTATGAGATTTTTCACGTCTATCTTATAGAATTCGAGAGCCTGAACGATCGATTCGCCGCTGTTGTTCATATAAGTGGTAGGTTTGAGGAGCAGACAGCGCTTATCGCCGAGCATGACTTCTGCGGTCTTGCCCTTGAAGCGGAGGCGGTTTATATCCTCGCCGCACTGTTTTGCAAGCGTATCAAGAACATTGAAGCCTGCATTGTGGCGTGTATTGTCATATTCAAGTCCGGGGTTGCCGAGACCTGCGATAACGTATTCTATTTTACCTTTTGGAGCGGCAGAATTTGCGGATATTCTGTCGAACACATCAAAAATACTCATTGTCATTCTCCTTATTTTCAGTATTTATCTTACAAACT
This sequence comes from Ruminococcus sp., assembly GCA_024403995.1. Classification (GTDB taxonomy): domain Bacteria; phylum Bacillota; class Clostridia; order Oscillospirales; family Ruminococcaceae; genus Ruminococcus. The sequence continues at coordinate 11,764 of JAKSQT010000038.1, read as the reverse complement.
TTAATTATAGCATATTTTTATGCATAATACAAGTTTTTGAGTGCAATTTTTAAGGGCAGCACCAAGGCGTATGACCGCACATTTTCAGTAAATTGATTTTCTTGACTTGCACAAAACACTATGCTATAATATATTCAAACTATGGGGAGGAATGAAAATGATATTCGGATTACTGGTAATAGAGAGCATTGTAATGTGTTTTGATCTGCTGATACTGTGTGTAGTCGGCACGGCAAACGGAGCAGTCGGACTTGTGACATTTTTTGAAAAAGATGTACAGAAAAGGGTAGTCGAGCTTGGACTTACTACCGAAGAAAAAATAAAGAAAAGCACGGTCATATCGTCATTGGTTATGTTTATACCGCTGTTTTTCGCCGTTCCGCTGATGGTATACAAGATAAACGGCGCAGACAGTTTTTTCAGCGGTTTCTGGCAGATGACGTTCATCATGGAGATAATGAATCTTTTTGACAGACTGTTTATTGACTGGTACTGGGTAGGTAAGACCAAAGCATGGGAAATTGCAGGCACAGAAGACCTGAAGCCGTATATCCCGAAGAAAACGCTTATCATAAAATGGTCGTCAATTCTGCTGTATCCTGTATTGTCAGCAATAATTGCAGGCATAGTCGAAATTTTATAATAAAAGCGGTCAGCCGATTATTTGTGCTGACCGCTTTTCTGTTATTTTATGCCTGTGCTGATGAATCTGATAAGTTTTTCAACGTCATCAAAATCGTCATAGTCGCCCATGATGCCCTGACGATGATATACGATGCCGTTTTTTTCGTTGCGCTCAAGGCAGTCAAGAAGATTTTCAATGCCGTATTTTCTGGCAAATTCGGTAAATGCTCTCGGCTTTATCTTGTCTGCAAACAGACCTTTGCGGCAGTCAGTCTCACTGCATTCGTAACAGGCGTTCATCTTCTTATCAAGGACACATCGTCTGTTTTCACACCAGTCAGCACTTTCACACCAGTCCAGTTCAAGAAAACCGTCGGCAGGACAGCCCTTGCACTTCACATTTTCCGAGCAGAGACAACAGGCAAGTCCGCATCTTGCGATACCAAGTTCACGTTTCATTATTCATCATTTCCTTTCGATTCAGCGGGGCAGGGAATACCGTGGACCTTCCTCACCCATAATTCCGTTCGGGACAAAACCGCATTTTTCAAGCACACGCTTTGAAACGATATTTTCGTCATCAGTTTCGGCTTCAAGAGCAGTAACGTCAGGCTGCTGAAAAGCCCATTCCGAGACAGCTTTCACGGCTTCGGAAGCATACCCCTGTCCCTGATATTCGTCGTTTATGCCGTATCCGATTTCAGCAATGCCATCGGGAGTAAGCCCCTTGAAGCATAATTCGCCGATATGAGTTCCGTTTTTCAGCTCAATCATCCATATGGCATACCATTCCCACTGTTCAGGTTTTGCAAGGCAGCCGTTCAGCATTTCAGTGTATGCCGCCTTCAATACATCGACAGTCTGTGTTTCTATGAATTCTTCCATTTGCTTTTGTGAAGCCGGATATAGTCTTAAACGTTTTGTTTCGATCATGTTGTCCTCCTGATATGTTGATATGTTTAATGATAGCATATTCTGCGGATAAAATCAAGGGATTCGGCTTGATTTTTGGGGATTGAAGCTCACGTACAATATGCGAAATGTATGCAGGCGACCACGCAAAAAAACTCCCTCCACTTGTACGTGGAGGGAGAATATTCGTTTGAGCAAAAATTATCCGATTATGGATTACTTGTTAGCGATTGCAGCCTGTGCAGCCCTCCACCAACGCAGGCGCATAAGATGCCCCGAAAAGCTCGATTTTATGGGCTTTTTTGTCACCTTCCACATTGCACGTTTTCGGAGTTTTGTCATCGCCTGTGAAGTGCAGATACCAATCGAAGGAGTTCTCATTCACTACTATTTTTTCTACAAATGCTTCGATAACTGCCTCGGGAATATCCTCGTCTGAGTCGAAATTAGTGTACCGTTCAAGAGCATATCTCAGCAGAGTGATACGCTCGTTGTAGTCGGGAACATCACTTGTCCTTGTGACTTTCTCCGTCGGCGAAAGCTCGCATATCTGCTCCTGCAAAGAGGCTATCTGCGTATCGACTTCCGACTTCATGTTCATGAACTGCTCTTTTGTGATCTCATCGTCAGCCCTCATAGAGATGAGTTTGTTCAGACGCTTTTCCAGTTTGTCAAGCTCTGCCTTTTTCTGTGCGATGAGCTCGGTATTATCCTCAACGACCTCTTTATCGTCGATATGTTTTTCAAGCATCTCCTCGGCAATATCAAGTATCCTGTCGGTGTTCCTCAGAAACTCACGGAACAGGTTCTTCGCCATGAACTGTAACTTCCAACCGGGTATCATCTGCGAGGTGCAGATACCGTCCGTGGGCAGTCCTTTTTTCAGCCTTGTCCTGATAGTTCCATTGCGTATCTGCGAGTAGCACATATACCCGTACTGCGTACCCTTTGATGTGGTGTGCCATACCTTGCGGTTGAATGTGCATCCGCAGGAGCATACCAACAGCCTGCACCATACGTCCGAAACGGGCTTCTTGCCCTTTTCCTTTCGTCCTGTCTTGTTGGCAGGATTTTTCAGTCTTTTGCTTTCCATTATCTCCTGCACCCTGTTGAATTCCTCCAGTGTAACGATAGGCTCGTGTCTGCCATCAACTCGCAGACGATCTATCTCACCGAAATTGTTGATCTTCTTCTGTTCAAGAAAGTCGGGAGTGAACTGCTTGTGGTACTCCAGTATACCTGCATAGAACGGGTTCTTGAGGATCTTGCTGATGTTGGATTCGTACCACCTGGTCTTGCCCATAGCGGTAAGCACACCCTCTTTTTCAAGCTCAAACTGTATCTGCCTTACACCCATACCGTCCAGATACCAGTCGTATATCTTCCGCACCGTCTTAGCCTGCTCGGGATCAATAACAAGTTCTTTCCCGACCCTGTTGTACCCGAGGATATTTCCGTTGCCGTAATACACGCCATTCTCCATAGAAGTCTGCTGACCGCTTTTCACACGGATAGAAGTCTTTCGGCTCTCGTCCTGAGCAAGTGTCGCCATTATGGTCAGACGAAGCTCGCCGTCACCGTCAAATGTCCTGATGTTGTCGTTGATGAAGAACACCTCCACACCCAGCCTTTTCAGGTCACGGGTGTATTGCAGAGTGTCCACTGTGTTTCGTGCGAAACGTGATACCTCACGGGTCAGTATCAGGTTGAAATCACCGTTCTTTGCATCACTGAGCATCTGCATGAACTGCGGACGTTTCTTCGCTGATGTTCCCGTGATACCTTCGTCAACATAACTGCGGACAAACGTCCATTCGGGATGCTGTTCAAGTAACGGCTTGTACCAATCCAGCTGATTCTCCAAAGCTGAGAGCTGTGCTTCGTGCTCGGTAGAAACTCTTGCATAGATGACCACATTCTTCGGCACAGCTACCGCATTATATCCATACATCATACCGCCTCCTTATCTTCTGTGTTTGGTATAGTATAGCGCGCATCTACAACCTTGTCAAGCCCTTTGCCGTAATACTCGTTGCAAATATTGCGGTAAACGTGTTTGGGTATCTCCCCCTGTTCGTACAGAAGACCAATCAGCTTTAGGGCTGCATCGATCTCCTGTTTGGTTGCATTCTGTGTGACATTCTTTTTATTTTTCTCAGATGTCATTTTGTCCCTCCATAGCAGGTTCTTCCCCTGCTTTCTATCTTTTTATATTTCTGTTTTTCTGCCGAATTTCATCGGCTGATAATATTATAGCGCGCTCCAATATTAAAAGTCCAGATTCAATGCGCACGAACTTTAGAATGAATTTCAGTTTTCCCCGGTGTAATTTGCACTGGAAATATGAAAAGCACCGAGCTGATCAATGCTCAGTGCTTCAGTGAATTATTCGATTATTGTTTTTCCAGTTTCAGCAATTCTATCTTTCTATCAAGACCGCCTGCGTATCCGGTCAGACTTCCGTCCGCACCGACTACTCTGTGACATGGGATAATGATCGAGACAGGATTATGCCCCACAGCACCGCCGACTGCCTGGGCGGACATACACTCCACACCATTCTGCTCTGCTATGATATTGGCGATCTCACCATAGGTCATGGTTTGTCCATATGGAATCGTGAGAAGTATATCATAAATTGCCTTGCGGAACTGAGTTGTATTCAGACTGATAGGCGGTGTGAAGCCGGGAATTCTTCCGCTGAAATATATATCGAGCCAGTTGCAGGTTTGAGTGAATATCGGCAGCTCTGATTCGATGCTTTCCGATATGAGCTTATGGGGAAAGTAGTTCTGTCCGTCGAACCATAAGCCAGTGAGTGATTCGCCGTTGCCGGCGAGGGTAATGCCGCCGAGCGGAGAGTTGTATTTATAAATATATGTCATATGCAATTTATTCAATTTCAAATACATAAAGAGGATATAAGTAATCTTCGTTTTTATCGTCAGTTATCCAGTACATTCCTTCTTCAATCCAGTCACATTCATATATCTTTCCGAATGTCAACGGAAACAGAGGATTATTACCAATGTATCGTAATTTTCGATTGTTCAGATACTGGTTTTTATCGCTTTGAAAAGTGTATCGCCTGCCGCAACCATAGCATACAAATGTTACGATAGTAGTCAGAGGTGCATCGCTATAAACATGAATCGCATCTGAGTGGCAGAACAAGCATTCACCCGGATCACCATACTGTAAATAATGCCGCATACTTTTTATCCACGGATCACGTTCTCTCCTCATTTGAAACCAAGCCGCAGTCGCATTCTCATTTGGCTCAAAACCGATTCCATCTGCACACTCTATTCTAAATTCAAACAAGTAGTTTTCATAAGCATGATTTCCATTTGGATAAGCATCGCAAGTAGATAACCACCCATCTTTTAATTCAGAATGACGATGCTTACAGAAATAGCTGCAATATTCAACACTGATGGATTTACTCATATGCTCACCTGCTTTTAAGCTTTTACATATTATATCACATTACCTCTGATAAGGCAATATCTGCATTGAAAAAACTTGCTGTAAAAGACAACCGAACTTTCCCAGCAAGCTCGGTATCCCCGCATTACAATTTTGGAAAATTGAATGTTGCGATACATAGCTTGACAAAGGGTTCCACCCCTATGACCCCAACCGAGAAAATATACAAGAACTAATGCTATCCCTTGAACAACAAGTGAGCAAAAATACCAAGCCTGATGGCTCGAATACAGAATTGCCCCAAAGGGGCAAAATTCAACCTCAGCAAGCACGGCAACTCGTTCCCACAAGAATCGTGAAAACGCCTTGCATTGCTTGCTGAGGGACACGCCCCCAAGCCCCCGAATAATGAAACAAACAGCATGAAAGTTTAATGTCTCAAAAGAGAGTAAAAACCAATCCAGCAAGCACGGTATCATGTGGCCACAGCTTTCGTGGAAACATGATACTAAGCTTGCTAGTGGGACACCCCTAAACCCCGGATTTTTGAAGAGAAAAAAGAATATAATTATCCACTCTACGGAGCGTGGATTGACGTGAGTTCTGCACGGGTTTATAATAAAAATATCAGAAGAAAAATTGATAGGCGGAAGGAGAATAATCACTATGAAAATACTTGTTCTGAACGGAAGTCCGAAGCGTGAGAAAAGCGACACGATGCACATCACACGAGCGTTCCTTGACGGCATGAAAGAAGCCGCTTCGCAGGAAGTCCACATCGTCAATATCATCGACAAACATATCGAATATTGTACGGGCTGTTTCACTTGCAAGCGCAACGGCGGTGAGTGCATCCATAACGATGATATGAGGGAGCTTCTCGGCGAGGTTCTGGCGAATGATCTTCTGCTGTTCAGCTACCCACTTTACTGCTACGGAATGCCTGCGCCGATGAAGGCTTTCGCTGACCGCACTATGCCGCTTTCGAGTATGGCGATGAAGAAGCAGGGCGACAGGTATGTTCATGTCGGACAGGCAGACTTTTCGCACATAAGATACATGATGATATGCGGCTGCGGATTTCCGAACAGCAAGCAGAATTTTGAGCCTGCGGTGATGCAGTTCAAGCTGATGTTCCCTAACAACCATACTATCATTACTGTACCTGAAAGTCCGATGTTCAATGCTCCTGAAGCGGCAGAGGTAACTGTGCCGAGGTTGGAGCTTGTGAAGCAGGCAGGAAAGCAGTATGCGGAGACAGGAAAAATTGATGATGATCTGCTTGCGGAGATATGTTCGCCTATGATACCCGAAGATGTGTATGCTGGTATCTGCAATGGGGAGATAAAGGTATAAAAAACAGGACAAGGATACTATTCTCCTTGTCCTGTTTTTAAATAATAAAGATTATATACTCATTGCATCGTTCAACTTTCTTCTTATATAAGAAGATATATTTTCAAGATCAGATTCTTCCAGCCAAAGAGTAACACTATCTGCATCACGAATATGTACGATCAATTCTCCATAGCTGCGTGATACTATAAATCCGTAATAAGGTTCCATAAAATCTATATGCATTTCATTTATCGAAGTGTCACTGCGTTCGTCTATTTTGTCAGCTAAATCTTGTAATTCGTAATGAGTCATTGCTTCATTCGAGCGGTTTATTTCTATTCCGGGTTTTTTAACGATTACATGAACCTTCCACCACGGATCATCTTCCTTTGAATAATTATCTTTATAAAACTCAGGGATTGAAAGACCAAATTTAATAACTCTATCCTCAGTATCAGAAATAATGACATATTCAATTGAATTATCGTCTTGTAACTTCATAAATATCAGCCCCCAAAAAGATAATACTATTTTTCTATATCATAGCATATACGCCGAAAAATGTCAATCAGCATAACAGCGCAATGCACTGGGGAAAATCAACATTTTGCTGCGCACTTCACAAAAATGGTTACAATCATTCTGCAAAGCTGGACTCAGGTAGTTTTATCGGATATAATGGAGTCACAATAAAACTTTTGGAGGTAACAGCTATGTTGAAAACACCTGAATTGGCAATGCCGAGATCAAACAAAGTCACTAACGTATGCAACGGTAAGCGTGAGGTCTGGACAGACTATGAGGAAGCAAAAGCATATTTCCTGGAACTTATGATGTCCACCGACGGCGAGGAACATGAACGTGCGGAGTGCGTATACATTCAGCTCATGCACGGGCTGGACGAGTGTTCTGACGAAGACTGAAAGGAGCAGACTATGTTGAACAAGATCATGATGACGGGACGAATCACCACCGATTTATCCGTTGTAACTGAGGATAATTACAGCTACTGCAAATTCAGTATCGCAGTTGATCAACCAAAACGCAATGACATTGGTACCGTTGAGACAGACACGTTTACCTGTCTTGCATTTGATGACAACGCTAAATCAGTAAGTTTTCTCTACTCAAAAGGTGGGATTATTACATTTGTTGGTTCGCTCAGGAAGGCTCCTGATAATACCGCAGTTATCATCGTGGAGGAGCTACACTTCCAGAATAGGTTTGCAGTCAAGGTGGACGTTGATTCGGGGCAACTTTTCTGATAAGCAATCGATCTATTTATATATATGTGAAATAACAAGGCTCTCAGAGTGTTCTGGGGGCCTTGCTTCATATGGAGATTTTACTGAAACAACTGGAATTATAGCTTTTTATTCATTGACATACGGTATGTAAAATGGTATAATTTAAACAAATAATAGCTTTTGCTTTGGGAGCGTGATATAATGAGAGCAGTACATAACAAACTCGTCCGTGACAAGATACCCGAGATAATCGAAAAAGCAAGCAAGACAGCCTACACACATATCCTCTCCGACGAAGAATATCTCTCCGAGCTTGACAAAAAGCTGAACGAAGAATGTTCCGAGTATCAGGCTGACAAGAACATAGAAGAACTGGCCGATATGCTGGAAGTTATGTATGCTATCGCCGAAGCAAGAGGCTGGTCGGTGTCAGAGCTTGAAGCTGTCCGCAGGGATAAGGTTGAAAAGCGAGGAGGCTTCAAGGATAAGATATACCTGGAGTATGTGGAGGACGGAAATGAGTGAGCGGCTTGTAACACCGAGCGGAAGTGCTCCCGAGAATCTGTTCATAGAACTTTTTTCGGACGCTTTCGGCGCTGAAAAAGCTGCGTTTCTTTATCCGCAGTACCACTTCACCGACATTTATCAGAATGACCGCTATGCTGATTTCTTCCTTGAAAACGGCGGAAAACGTATCGCTATTGAGATCGATGACGAAGCAAGCCATAACCCGTCGGTCGTGTCGCGCAACAAGTTCTATGACGACCTGCTGAAACAAAACAGCATGATATTCAAAGGCTGGGACGTTTACCGCTGGGCAGTGCGTCAGTTGCAGGTACAGCCTGATACCGTAAAGGACGAGCTGCGTATATTTCTCGGTTCGCACCCGCTGTTCCGTGAGATAGCAGATTATCTTCCCACACAGCGTGCCAAGACGATCAATGCCGAGAATTTGCAGCTGAAAGAGCATCAGCTTGCAGCTTTGAAGTCTCTTGAAGAAATGCGTGAACGTCATGAAACTATCGCACTTCTTTACCACGCAACAGGAACGGGAAAGACCGTTACCGCTGTCAGTGATGCTAAAAGATTCGGAAAACGCACTCTGTTCCTTGCACACACTATCGAACTTGTGAATCAGGCTTATGAAACTTTCAAAACTCTGTGGGAAGGCGTTTCTGTCGGTAAGTTCGGAGATGCCGTAAAGGAGAGAGATGCTTTTATCGTCTGCGGAAGTATCCAAAGTGTTGCACTCAATCTTGAAATGTTCCGTGAGGACGAGTTCGAGTATCTCATCATCGACGAGGCGCATCATGCTTTCGCCGATACATATCAGAAGGTTCTTGCATACTTCAAGCCGAAATTCACGTTGGGACTTACCGCTACTCCAGAGCGTGCAGATGATAAAGACATCATCGAAATATTTAAGAATACCGCGCACAAACTGGATATACAGACAGCCGTTGAGATAGGCGAGCTTGTGCCTGTGCGCTGTATCCGTATACATACCAATATCGACCTGACGAAGGTGCGATTTAACAGCGTGCAGTACAATATCCGTGATCTTGAAAGCAAGATCTTTGTCCCAGAACGGAATACGCTGATCGTGGATACTTTCATGGAATATGTCAGCGCCAAACGAACTGTCATTTTCTGTGCAAGTGTAAAACACGCCGAGCAGATAGCGGAGATGATAAGGGAGCGAGGAGTTACTGCCGCCGCAGTCAGCGGAAGTATGAAGTCCTCGGAACGCAAAGAGATGCTTGCAAAGTTCCAGAAGGGCGAGATCAAGGCGATGTGTGCCTGTGATCTGCTCAACGAAGGCTGGGACTGTCCTGAAACGGAAGTGCTGTTCATGGCTCGTCCCACTATGTCTAAAGTGCTGTACACTCAGCAGCTCGGGCGAGGTATGAGACTTGCAGACGGCAAGGAATTTCTAATGGTATTTGACTTCGTGGACAACGCAAGTCAGTACAATATGCCATATTCTCTGCACAGGTTATTCAAGTTGAAAAAATATCGTCCCGGACAGACAGTTCTCGGAAAAGACCGTGTTGCCGATGAAGCATTATACGAACGAGGCGAAAAGCCGGAAGCGTTGATAGACTATCCTGTGAGTGTGACCGACTACGAAGCCGTTGATGTTTTCAACTGGCAGGAGGAAGCGGCAGGCATGATATCTCAGATGGAGTTTATCCGCCGTGTGGACGTGCAGTCCGAAACAGTTGAAAGATATATCCGTGAGGGGAAGATCATCCCCGATCTGATAGTACCCATGAGCGAGCACAAGCAGCTGAAATACTTCACTGAGGAAACGCTCGAAGCCACCGCAAAAGCCAACGGCTGGAAACTCATAAACGACAGCAACCGCAAGGAGCTGTTCATGGAAATGGTCGAGCAAATGGATATGAGCTATTCTTACAAGCCTGTTCTGCTCAAAGCGATATTTGCCCACGCCGACAACAAAGGGCGCGTCAAGCTTGATGATATCTCCGCATATTTCCGCAGCTTCTATGAGGAACGCAGAAACGCAGGACTTGTGATCGAGAAGTCCAATAGTATCTTTGCAAAGGGCGGCTATACCGACAAGGACGCTCAGCGGAATATCCTTTCCAATCCGTTCAAACGCTTTGAAGATATGCAGATGCTCAAGCATACCAAAACTCTCGGTATCATTGAAGTCGAACCGACAGTGTGGAAGAATCTTACCGATGACGAAGTGCGGAGGATACTGGATATCTGCGATGAGAAGCTGGAAAGGTATTATGGGAGGTTTGGAAACAAGTAGAATTACTTGCACAAATACATATAACTATGATGTGATATGGAGGGAAAACTATGGCAAAGAAAAACAAGCAATTATTTAATGATGTTTCTATGACACCTACTAACCCCAAGTGGAGTGATATGACACAACGACCGTCAGAGCTTTATAATCGTTCTGATGATATTAGAAGTCCCTTTGCTCGTGATTATACTAGAATCCTTCATTCAATGGCATATAGAAGATTAAAACACAAAACGCAGGTTTTCTTTAATATTGATAATGATCATATTTGCACTCGTATGGAACATGTTTCTCATGTTGAGTCTGTAAGTAATACTATCGCTAATAATTTAGGGTTAAATACAGAGTTGACAAGAGCTATAGCTATGGGACATGATCTAGGTCATGCTCCGTTTGGTCATCATGGTGAAACGATAATAACAAATCTATGCAAACAGTATATTTCCGATGATATGACATTCTGGCACGAAAAGAACGGGTTAAGATTTGTAGACTGTGTTGAATTATTGGCAGATAATTATAACAATTACAAAAATCTCGATCTCACATATGCAGTTAGAGACGGTATAATTTCACACTGCGGTGAAGTAGACGAAAATGGTTTAAAACCCAGAGATGAACTTATCGTATTAGAAAGCGATTTTAAAAGACCAGGTCAGTTTTCTCCCGCCACATGGGAAGGTTGCATAGTCAAATTATCAGATAAGATTGCGTATGTCGGACGTGACATAGAAGATGCAATACAGCTAGGTTTCCTTGATGATGAAGCTAAAAACACTCTCAGAAAAATGGCCAAAGCAAATGACCAAAATGCAATTAATACAACAGTAATCATGCATAATCTTATTATTGATGTGTGTCAAAACAGTGATCCTGAAAAAGGAATTTGTCTTAGTGAGAAATTTCTTAAGCAATTAAATACCATAAAACAATTCAATTATGATAAAATATACTATAATAAAAGATTTGAAGCATTTAAAAAGTATTCTGAATTAGTATTAACACAACTATTTGAAACATTATACTCAACTTATGACGGCAAGCATTCATTTGACAGTCTGAATTTGATGCAGAAATATTATCCCACTTTAGTTGCTTCATTTGCAAAATGGTTATCAAGATACTGCGAAACCAATATCGTACCAACAGGTGAATTAAGGAATGAAGCTTTTTGTTGTGAAAATCAAAAAATATATGGAATGTTAGATAGTAAAGAAATATACGCTCAGGCTATTATTGATTTTATAGCTGGAATGACGGACAGATTTGCAGTAAAGCTGTTTAATGAGTTGATATCCTATTAATACATTGCATATTATTTGAGTTAACTATCATTTTGCCAACAATATAATACCAGAGCTACAGCCGCCAAAAGGGTAATGTCATTAAGCTAAGGAAACGGAAAATAGTTACAGGAATCAGAAAAGAA
>JAKSQT010000037.1 GCA_024403995.1 Ruminococcus sp. | reverse complement strand
CCTTTGTCAGATTTTGACCGTGCTCCGCAAAACACTTACGTGTTTGCTCTCATACTATGTGGGAATTGTGATAAAGTGTCAGCGCAATATTTGTGGATATGACCATAAATGTAGGGGAGCACGCCCCCGTGCTCCCTCGGCTGGTCTGAGATTAAAAGCAAAAGTCGGCAAAAAGAGGGGGAGGCAAGGGGAAAGAGAGTGCAGAGGGAAAACCGCATGGAGGGGGGGAGAAATGCCAAATGTACCTGTTTATCATTGTTTCAGTGAGCGAAAGCAGACTATCCGTCCCGTACAGAGTAAGCGAGTTTACGAGCGTAGCGTGATTGTCAGCGGAGACACTCCGCCGGTTTTATTGGTTCTCCCCCCCTCCGTGAGGTTGTCCCTTTGCTAACGGGGAGCAGAACAATTGACGTTCTCGAAAAGAAAAACATAGAACGAAAAATCCCTCTTTGGTGAACACCTGACGTTCTCGAAAAGAATAACAATAGAAGAAAATCTTATATGTTTGTAGGGGTACGCACATCAATATAAATACCAACACACGTTTTTGTATAACATTATAGTCTGAAATATAAATATAAGATGGACTTGCTTTCAGGGTGTGCATGCGTGCCGATGGCTATAATTCGGCAAAAATGGTGTACCAAAAGGTGTACCAAAGGGTGTGCATACATATATATAAGAAAAACTTGCTTTCAGGGTGTACATGCGTACCGATGGCTATAATTCGGCAAAAATGGTGTACCAAAGGGTGTACCAAATGGCGTACACGATGCTAATCATGTAAATACCATTAACCAAATCCCCACAACAGCAAAAAAGGGAGCACGCAGATGTGCTCCCCCTGTAAAATCTATGAAATTGAATTACGTCTCTTTAAGAGCCGCACGTCTTATCTTGCCGCTTGCAGTCTTTGGAAGCTCGTCCATGAACTCAACGATACGTGGGTACTTGTACGGAGCCGTATGCTGCTTGACATAGTTCTGAATTTCCTTCTTCAGCTCGTCTGTGCCGACAGTTCCCTTTGTGAGAACGATAGATGCCTTTACGACCTGTCCTCTTACCGGGTCAGGCGCAGCACTTACGCCGCATTCCAGAACATACGGAAGCTCCATGATAACGCTTTCTATCTCGAATGGTCCGATACGATAGCCCGATGACTTGATAACATCGTCAACACGTCCGACATACCAGAAATAGCCGTCCTCATCTCTCCATGCGGTATCGCCTGTGTGATAGAGACCGTCATGCCATACTTCCTCGGTCTTTTCAGGTGCATTGTAATAGCCAAGAGTAAGACCAACAGGAGCGCCGTTTTCGGTGTGGATAACTATCTCGCCTGTCTCGCCTGTCTTGCACGGCTTGCCTTCTGCATCAACAATATCAACGTTATACTGCACGCTCGGCTTGCCCATTGAGCCCGGACGTGGAGTCATGCCGACAAAGTTGCCGATGATAAGTGTGGACTCTGTCTGACCGAAGCCCTCCATGAGCTTAACGCCCGTGTGCTTGAGGAACTGGTTGTATACTTCAGGGTTGAGAGCCTCGCCTGCAACAGCCGCATACTTGATGGAGCTGAGGTCAAACTTGCTGAGGTCTTCCCTGATGAAGAAACGATACATAGTCGGCGGAGCGCAGAATGTTGTGATATTGTACTTCTTGAACAATGGAAGTATCTTATTTGCGTCAAATCTGTCAAAGTCATATGCAAAGATACAGGTCTCGTTGAGCCACTGACCATAGAGCTTGCCCCAGAGAGCCTTGCCCCAGCCTGTATCTGAAATTGTGAAGTGAATGCCGTTCGGGTCAACGTTATGCCAGTAACGAGCTGTGATGAAGTGACCGAGAGCATAGAGGTGGCAGTGTGCAGTGATCTTCGGATAACCCGTAGTACCTGATGTGAAGAACATGAGGTTAGGTTCTTTGCCGCATGAAAGCTCATTCGGGTCAGTTGGTCTTTCGTAAACGTCGGAGCATCTTCTGATGCCGTCGTCGAAGAACATCCAGCCGTCACGGGGATTATTTACGATGAGTTTCTTGATGTCAAGACCTGTCTCCTCGATTGCAAGGTCGACCTGATGAGCAACATCGCCGTCTGATGTGCAGACAATAGCCTTAACGTCGCCAGCCTTGAAGCGGTATGTGAAGTCGTGCTGAACGAGCTGATTTGTTGCAGGGATAACAACTGCGCCTACCTTGTGGAGAGCGATGATGGAGAACCAGAACTGGTAGTGTCTCTTTAAAACGAGCATTACCTTGTCGCCCTTCTTGATGCCGAGTGAACGGAAGTAGTTTGCAGTCATGTTGGAATATTTCTTTATGTCGGCGAAAGTGAACTTTGTCTCGTCCATATTGTCGGCAATGTGGATAAGAGCAGTCTTGTCAGGACACTTTTCGGCGAGAGCGTCAACAACGTCAAAGCCGAAGTTGAAAGTCTCGGTATTCTTGAATTTGATGCTTTTGAGTGAACCGTCGTCATTTGTTTCGAGGTCTACGAACTTGTCAGCGACAGGGTTTTCAACATTAGCAAGGTCAAAGTTAGTGATGCCCGAAAGGATAACAGGCTCGATGTGCTTGATAGCACGGGACGGGTGCTGGTTCTGACCGCAGACGATAGCGTAGAATTTACACTCCTGACCGCCTACTGCCCATTCGTCGTGGGGTTCGGAGCTGTCATAGTAGATGGAGTCGCCCTCGTTGAGAATTTCGACATTATCGCCGACCTGGACTTTGAGCTGACCGCTGATAACGATATCCATTTCCTGACCGTCGTGGGTATGAGGATGCGGAACTCTGAACTTCTCGTCAACATATGGTATAGTAACGAGGAATGGTTCTGCGATTTTGTCCTTGAATTTCGGGGCAAGGCGCAGATAGCTCAGACCTGTTCTTCTTGCGATAGGAAGTCCCTCTCCCTTTCTTGTGATGTCGAAGCTGTTGATACGTGGGCTTTCACCCTCCATAAGGTCAGTGATATCGACATTGCAGGCATTTGCGAATTTATAGATGAAGGTGAAGCTGAAATCCTTTGCTCCTCCCTCGTATGCGAGGTATTCATAAGGTGTTACGCCTGTTTTCTCCGCCATTTCTTCGGGAGTCAGACCTACCGTTTCACGCAAGGCTTTAATTCGCTCGGCGACCTCTCTTATCTTATATTCGGGGTTCAATAAATTACTCATAGCAAGCCTACTCCTTTCTGTAGAATAAGGGCGGTAAACGCACCTCATAAGGACTGATGCGAGATTTTCTTACGGATATATTCAAGACAGTATTTCATGGCATTGCCTGTCATAATTTACTTATTGCATTATACCCGACAGATAAACCAGTCCATGCTTACACAAGATTAATTATATCACCCGTATTGCTGTTTGTCAATGAAATCCTTCGTGTTTTCACATATTTACAGAATTATTTTTCGCACATCAATTCATGTGGTCAAATCGCTTAAAAACGTTTTGCACACCGTTTCAACAATATTGTGCATAACGCCAAAGTTTTTGAAAGTTTGAAGAATAGACTTGATTTATCGGAAAAACATGGTAAAATATACTTAGCACTCCAAACAAGAGAGTGCTAAAAACTTGATATGCTAATTTTATTCAGGAGGTATATATATGACTATCAAACCATTACAGGACAGAGTTGTTGTTAAAATGACCGAAGCCGAGGAAACTACAAAAAGCGGCATCATCCTCTCAGGTTCAGCAAAGGAAAAGCCCGAAGTTGCTCAGGTCGTTGAAGTAGGCCCCGGAACTTCTGACGTTAAAATGGAAGTAAAGAAGGGCGATAAAGTCCTCATCTCCAAATATTCAGGCACTAACGTTAAACTCGAAGGCGAAGAATACATCATCGTCAAGATGGAAGACATCCTCGCTGTTGTTGACTGATAACACAGCGCATTAACATTAAATTACAAAGGAGATTTTAATTATGGCTAAGGATATAAAATACGGCGAAGACGCAAGAAAGGCACTCCAGACAGGTATCGACAAGCTCGCTGATACCGTAAGAATTACAATGGGTCCAAAGGGCAGAAACGTTGTTCTTGACAAGAAGTTCGGCGCTCCGCTCATCACAAACGACGGCGTTACCATCGCAAAGGACATCGAGCTTGAAGACGCTTTCGAGAACATGGGCGCACAGCTCGTCAAGGAAGTTGCTACAAAGACAAACGATGCCGCCGGTGACGGTACAACAACAGCTACTCTCCTCGCACAGACAATCGTTCGTGAGGGTATGAAGAACATCGCCGCAGGTGCAAACCCGATGGTTCTCAAAAAGGGTATCGCAAAGGCTGTTGACGTGGCTGTAAAGGCTATCGTTGAAAATTCAAAGGCTGTTCAGGGTTCAGAGGATATCGCAAGAGTCGGCACAGTTTCTTCCGCAGATGAAAATGTCGGCAAGCTTATCGCCGAGGCTATGGAAAAGGTTACTTCCGACGGCGTTATCACTATCGAGGAAAGCAAGACTGCCGAGACATACAGCGAAGTTGTTGAAGGTATGCAGTTCGACAGAGGCTATATCTCACCTTACATGGTAACAGACACAGACAAGATGGAAGCTGTTTATGACGATGCATTCGTGCTCATCACAGACAAGAAGATCTCTACAATTCAGGACATTCTCCCGCTTCTCGAACAGATAGTAAAAATGGGCAAGAAGCTCGTTATCATTGCCGAGGACGTTGAGGGCGAGGCTCTTACAACAATTATCCTCAACAATCTCCGTGGCACATTCAAGGTTGCCGCAGTCAAGGCACCTGGTTTCGGTGACAGACGCAAGGAAATGCTCAAGGATATCGCAATCCTCACAGGCGGCGAGGTTATCTCATCTGAACTTGGTCTTGAACTCACAGAGACTACAATTGCACAGCTTGGTCAGGCTAAACAGGTAGTGATCCAGAAGGAGAACACTATCATCGTTGACGGCGCAGGCGAAAAGGCTGCAATCCAGTCAAGAGTAGCACAGATAAGAGCTGCAATCGAGACTACAACATCAGACTTTGACCGTGAAAAGCTTCAGGAAAGACTTGCAAAGCTTGCAGGCGGTGTTGCTGTAATCAAGGTAGGCGCTGCTACCGAGATAGAGATGAAGGAAAAGAAGCTCCGCATCGAGGACGCACTTGCTGCAACAAAGGCTGCTGTCGAGGAAGGTATCGTTGCAGGCGGCGGTACAGCATTCATCAACGCTATGCCGGCAGTAAACAAGCTTGTTCCGACACTTGAAGGCGACGAAAAGACAGGTGCAAAGATAATCCTCAAGGCACTTGAAGCACCGGTACGTCAGATCGCTGAAAACGCAGGTCTTGAAGGCAGTGTAATTGTTGACAAGATAATCCGTTCACGCAAGATAGGCTATGGTTTTGACGCATACAACGAGGTTTACACAGACATGATACCAGCCGGCATCGTAGACCCGACAAAGGTAACACGTTCAGCACTCCAGAATGCAGCATCAGTTGCATCAATGGTACTCACAACAGAGAGTCTTGTAGCCGACATCAAGGAAGATGTACCTGCCGCACCTGCAATGCCTGCCGGCGGTATGTATTAATAATTCCCCTCTGTGGGATGTCGGGGACGCCATCCCCTACAATACGCAAATCCGCATAATACAACGCAATCCTCAATTTACAATACCATATATTTTACTTCAAAAGGGACAGTTCAGAAGCTGTCCCTTTTTTCCTGCACATAAAAAGGACAGGTCACATAAAATACCTGTCCTTACAGTCTGTTGAAAAAGTCGAAATTATTTCGTTAAACAAGGGCTGTCGAGGACGCCAGCCCCTACAATTCAGCTATTCTTCGTTAATGTATTTGTAGGGGACGGCGTCCTCGACGTCCCCAAATAAGTTTTTTGACACGCTGAAAGGACAGGTCACATAAAATGCCTGTCCTTAGTTTTATATGATATGTCTGCCGATTATTTCACGGCATCATTTTTTCTTTCGCAGTACGAAAACCGCTCCACCTGCGCCAATAAGGACTGTCACTGCATCAACAGGAAATTCCACACCTGTTTTTGTTACAGTCTTTTTCTTAGTAGTTGTTGCTGTTGTAGTTGTTTTTATTTTGGTCGTAGTTTTTGCTTTAGTAGTTGTAGTTTTCTTTTTTGCCGTAGTCTTAGCCTTTGCGGTAGTCGGAGTTTCCTGCGGTTCAGCCGTTTTTTCGGGCTGTTTGGGTGCAGGAGTCTTAGCTGTAGTCTTGGCAGTAGTTTTTCTGGTCGTAATACGGGTCGTGGTTTTTCTTGCCACGGTACGATATGGTTTTGTAGTAGTTGTTACGGCTTTTTTTGCAGATGTTGAGATAGTTGTGACTACGGGTGCAGGGCTTGTGACATATGTCGGCGGCGACTCGTTATATACAGCCTGAATGCGTGTTTCCGTATCGCCGTATGGAACGCCCTTTGCATAGTGATAGCACACTACACGGTAAAATCCTGATTTATCTGCCTGGACTTTGAGATTGTTAATGTTGAAGTATTTGCTGTCTGTAGCCGAGATGTCATTAAGCTGCTGATAGTCAGTCCATTCCTCGCCGTCCACGCTGAACTGGACAGTGAACGATTTATAGCTGACCTCCTCCATCTCAGATGAAAGCTGTGTTTTTGCTGTGATTTTTATGACACCGCCCGGACCTGTGGTGCATGAAAGTGTGCATTTCTCAATAAGGCCTATTGCCTTTTCATAATCTTCATAGACTGTATCATCAATTGCGTATGCCTTCCCCTGTAAAGGTAATAGCATTAAAACCGCTCCGAGAACGGCTGCTGTGAATAATTTCCATCTCATACGGGCAGCCTTACCTTTCGTTTATCAAAGAGGCTGGGACAAAACCTGAGGCAAGCTTGAAAATTGCGTCTGTTGAGATATTATAGCCATTAATGGTATAGCATATATCATCGTGGACGAAAACTGCTGTAGCTCTGTTGTTTAGTGGGAATACGAAAATATGTGTACCGTTGACTTCCTCATCTCTCACATCATAGCTGTCACTTGGGATAAGGATTTCGGGCATATCCTCTGGTGTCGGATATTTTTCGAGTGAAATAGTAAACTTCTGGGTATTGCCGTTTTCAAACGTAAAGTAGAAATCGTCGGACTCTGCCATACATTCATAGTGGCTTTCCGTCATTTCAAACACGCCGTTATAAGCAATTTCAGGCGGAAGTTCGCTTGGGACGAACGGTTCAACGTCATATTCGCCGCAGAGACCGAGCATACAGTTCACGACATATTCGGAAGACTGAGCCGGATCCTCGCCGGGTTCAGGAAGTGAATACTCATACGGAACAGCGCCCGGCTGAGCACCGAGGTCGATGGTATAGCCGCCTTTGGACTTTTTAAGAATGGTATCCCAGAGGTTTTCACCGTGAGTTATCAGCGTATAGCAATTTGCACCGATAGCTGCGATAAAACAGGCACTGAGACCTGCCGCCATTTTTCTCACGATGGTAATGCCGCTGCGTTTCTTCTCGGACGCTTTTTCAATTATAGTATCCGTTTCGGGCTGCGGAACTTCATCATCGGAGATATCAACGATAGCTGCTGTCAGTTCACAGATAGTATTGTAATCTCTTTCCTCATCAGATTTAATGAATTCTTCGTCGAGCATTTTTCTCAGATCGGATATCATGCGGTTATCGGAGAAAAGATGGGTAATAAGACCGGCAGCGGTTTTCTTTGCAGAAGCGAAGCTGCTCTGCTTATTTTCGGAAGTTTTACGGAATATAGCCTCCATGTCAGGCTTAGGGATATCCTCATCGGAGATATCAACGATAGCGCCTGTAAGTTCTCTTATAGTGCCGTAATCTCTTTCTTCTTCGGGTTTCATCAGTTCTTCGTCGAGCATTTTTCTCAGATCGGTTATCATCTGTTCATCGGAGAAAAGCTGTACATTCGGAGCTGTATCCTTTTCCATAGTTTCGGCGGTATTTTTCTTTTTGCTGCCGAAAGCTCTTTTAAGGATGGTATCAGTATCGGGCTGCGGTACCTCGTCATCGGAGATATCGACGATAGCCGAAGTCAGCTCACATATGGTATTGTAGTCCCTTTCATCATCTGATTTAAGGAATTCTTCTTCAAGCATCTTTCTCAGGTCCGATATCATCCGGTTATCTGAGAAGAGATGTGTCATCAGACCTGCCCTGCCTTTCATGTAATCACTCCCTTTTCCGAAATATCAGGCAAAGTGCTGTTGCCCGTATTTAAAATATAATCCTTCTTTATTTTTCTTTATCTGCTTTCTCTTAGCTTTTTCTTTATTTTATGTACCTTCTGGTACATTGCCGCAAGTGATATTCCGAGTTTTTTAGCGGCAGCGCTTCTTTGTCCGTAGTCTGTATCGTAATATGCTTCAAGAAGCTGACGTTCCTCAGGTGTGAGGATATCGAGCGGGCTGTCGTCAGTATCTTCGGGGAAGCTTGTTTCTGCTGCCATTTCTGCAATAACTTCCGGGTTATTTTCGATGCTTACGTCTGTGGTAGGATTTTTTCTCAGGCAGGCTTTTATCACATTATCTGCGGTGCGGTAGAGCCATATTCTGATATTTTCGGCAGTTTCAAGCTTATCATGCTTCTGGAAGAAAACTACGAAAACGTCCTGAGTGCAATCCTCAGCGGAATGATGTCTGTAATTAAGTTTAACAAAACAGTAACTATAAATTTCACGATAATATGTGGAGATAATTTTCTCGCAGGCTTCATGCTCTATCAATGCTATCACTCCCTGTCCTGTGATCTCCTGTTAAACGAATAGCTGCGAATGCAACAGAATTATGAGCATCGGCAATGCATAAAAACCTTGTTGAATATTGCTCTCCAACTAAACCTTGCCGTCAATACTTGTTAAAAATCCAATTTCTCTGTGTCTTTTGGCAATGTTTAATTGACGAACCGATAATAAATGTCAGAAAATCGCTTAGTTTTTACTCTCGAACCGAAACTTTGTATGAATAAACAATTCCCATGACTGCCCATTATTCATTGTGACAAACGAGCATAAACCATAGTTATCCTTATAATCCTATATATATTTTACCATAATGTCAGCAAAAAGTCAATCTTTCCTGAAACAAAAAATATAGATTATTTGTGATGTTTTTCAGCACTTTTCACATATATCCGCACATATGGCACATCAGCAAGAAAAAACGGACGCTCGTAACGGCGGTACTCTTACAGAAACCTTATACTTTTTCTCAATAACAGGTACAAGTTTCTATATAAGCACCGACGTTAAGCCGCCCGTTCACTATTATTTTTTCTTCCATTTGTTGAGTATCACCGATGCGATAAGTGTCAGAATGACCGCAAGCGTAATCGGGAACCACGTATACGGCACCGGCAGATCTACGGTATTTATGCCGTAAAGCGCAAAGATGATATTAGGTATCTGCATGAGAATGGTAACGATAGTGAGTCTCCACATGACCATATTCAGGTTATTGGAGATAACCGATGAAAAGCCGTCCATCATACTTGAAAGAATGCCGGTATAAATGCTTGCCATCTCGATAGCCTGTTTCATCTCGATGAGCACATCTTCGAGAAGATCCTGATCTTCCTCATAGAGCTTGATGACACGTCCACGGAAAATTTTCTCGATAGTACCCTCGTTCGCCTTCAGTGACGTAGAAAAATAAACGAGAGACTTTTCAAGGGCAAGGAGCTGCATGAGAAGCTCATTTTTCATGGCATCGTGAAGCTCCTGTTCGGCAGCGGATGATATCTTGTCTATCTGTTTGAGGTATGTGAGGAAAAGTGCTGCAATACGCAGGAGAAGCTGTAGTACAAATCTCGTTTTAAAGCTTGGGCGCAGGTTTCTTATTCCGCCACGTTCAGCCTCTTTGATGATCTGGGTTTCCTTTATCGAGATTGTAAAAACATATTCCTCGGTAATGATTATGCCCATAGGCATGGTATAGAAGTTACGGGTCTTGTCGTCATCGACTGCCGAAACAGGGGTATCGATGATGATAAGGGTCTGGTCGTCCTCACGCTCGATACGTGACGACTCCTCCTCATCGATAGATGACTTGACGAAACCGCTGTCAAGACCGTAGACTTCAATAAGCTCCCTGACCTCCTCGGGGGTAGGGTCAACGACCGATATCCAGCAGCCTGTTTCGGGTTCATCACGCTGACAGAGGCTGCCGTTTTCAGAAGTATAGAAGTTTATCATTTTGATTTTTAGTCCGCAGGTCTACGCACGGACTGCTCCTTTCGCCGTTATTTCCGACGAAAGTCAGAGAGCATGAGCATCCGTCGGATCGAATGGGATATAAGACCCCGTCTTAAATTGCAATTCCCATAAGGGTCGGAACTCATACTGCACCTCCTGAAACATAATATGCAGAAAAAAATTTTCTGCGTTCAATATAGTATAACACATTTATCACGCAATGACAAGTTATTTTCAAAAAAAAACAAAAAAGAGACTGACGAAAAACTCCGCCAGCCGTCTTTTTGGTATTATCAGCCTTCATTCAAAAGGTAAACACTTCTTAATTTCCACCGTATTTTCTGTGCGAGACATAAGCTGCCGCAGCCGCAAGGGCTAATACAGCCGCTATTGTTTCAACGCCGCTGTCACCTGTCGAGGGTGTTTCAGCTTTAGACGTTTTCTTTTCAGAAGATGTTTTCTTCACTGCTGATGTAATTGTGGTTGTGATATAGTTGTATGAAGTATCACCGGTGGTATGTTCAGGTCCTGCCACTTCTTCTTTGAGTATGATAAGGGTAGTATCGGGTGTTTCGCCGTTTACCGATATCATTTCGCCTTCCGAGACTACTATCATCACGTCGTCCGGTGATTTGTGACCTTCGGGCGCATCTGACTCATGAAGGAAGAAGTATCCGTCGGGGAGACTTAACTCCATCGGGGAAGTACCTGTTGACCAGCTTATTTCCCTGCCGTCTCCGACAAGCACACTGACATTCTCACCTGATTTTACAATGTTATTATCAAATATTATTGTATTTCCTTCATTGTCCATACCCGTAAGCACAAGCGTTACGCCTGTTACAGGTATGTCATCATCATCACGTCTGATTACTTTGACATTTGATTTTACCGTAGTTGTTGCGGTAGTTTCTGATGTATCTGTTTCTGTATCTGAAATATTCGTTGCTGTGTCTGTAGCTGTGGTCATGGTAGTTTCTGCTGTAGTAATTTCGCTGTCTGCTGTTGTGATGTTTTCGGTGGTATTTTCTTCGTTTGTTGGTATATCGGAAGCTGCGTTAAGAGCTGTGACAGATATTGAATTGATAGTCTGTCCGTTTTTGTCTGAATTGGTTTGTATATTCGTGATATCTGCTGATTTTTCGCTGTATTTACTTATTTGATCTGCTGAGACTGAATAGTGGTTATCTTTGATGTTTATTGTAATATCTGCTGAATTTTTACTATTTTTATTGTTACTATTTACTTTTATTTCTGCTTTATTTCTGTCATTTCCATTATTTCTTTTTTCTGTATTTTCTGTCGGGATTTTTATGTTTATATTAGTAGGAACTGCTGTATCAACTGCTGTATCGATGGGGAGTTCATTACTGCGTTTTACTGTGACATCTGCTGAATTAATGCTGTTTGAATTAGTGGATATTGCTGAATTATCTGCTGTGTTGATATCAAGTTCATTATTGCGTTTTACTGTGGCAACTGCTGAATTATTGTTTCTTGAATTAGTGGATATTGCTGAATTATCTGCTGTGCTGATATCAAGTTCATTACTGCGTTTTACTGTGGCAACTGCTGAATTATTGTTTCTTGGATTAGTGGATATTGCTGAATTATCTGCTGTGTTGAAGTTAAGTTCATTACTGCGTTTTACTGTGACATCTGCTGAGTTTCTATTATTATAATTAGTAGGATATGCTGTATTTTCTGTTAAATCATTAGTATCAATGTCATTTAAGTTTTCAGATATGATGCTGTATCCATCTTTTTCATATATACCGTAGCTTTTTCTTTCTGAATTTTCCGACTCTGATAAATCTGATGCTTTATTTTCTGAAGGGTAAGCAGAACTTATATCTGCGAGTGAGGATAGTGGGGAATTTTGTGATATAGTTGTGTTATCAGGCAATGTGGGAGCATCGCCTTCTGTAGTGAGAGAGATATTTCTGATAATGCCGCTTTCTGTTGCAGTATCAAGTATTATATATTTTTCACAGTTGTCGGGGAAAGCCGACTGACTGTATGTTGAAGTACTATTATCTTCACAGCGAACCAATATATCCGTTTTGGCAAGTCCGTTCATTGCCTCATGAGCGAATATTTTCCTGCCTTCCGAAAGGAATATCGGAGCTGTGTCTGAGGAAGCATTGTTAATTGGTATGACAAACATTCTGCCGCCCGATAAATAAGGTTCTATGCACGGAACATTCAGTGCATTTTCTCTTGTTTCGGGATAAATTAACGGAGCATATCTTTCGTGAAGGGTATTTGTACTGCTTTCGGATAATGCGTCATTTCGTGACAAATCCGTTTTCTGCGCAGCACCACTAATGATCGTTCCGCACACATTGGCTGATATCTGTCTTTCTGCATAGGCATCGGAATAACTGCCTGAATTCGTGCCTTTTGGAGTGACTGCCGCACCGTCAGTATTCCTGTCGCCGGCATCAGTATATATTCTTCTCGCAAGCGGTTCAGACAATTGGTCGGGCGCATTTCTGCTGCCTGCGGTACTGAGACCGTTTTCGCTGCATGGAGCATTACAGTCCAAAAAGTTGTTTGCTGTGTTGTAATTCTGCGATATTGCGTTATTTGTGTCAGCCTCGTCAATGACATTGACCTTTTCTGCAAACTTATTTTCCGAACGGCTGAGAGTTTCCTCTGCATTATCAGCATCGTGGTTGACAGTCCCGCTGTCGTTCCATGTATCTGCGGTTTCGGAATATTTTACAGTGTTGTCAGGAAGTTTCTTATCAGGATCGCCGAAGATCTCCATGTCGGACACATCGGTAACTTCAATTCTGTTAGCTGTTATATTACCGCTTATTCGTTTTACAGAAATATTGCAGTCAGGTGCAAGAATGTGTCCGTTGATATTATCGTTGATGAATTTCACTGTTGTGCCGTTTTTTGCGGCATTGAACAGGTTAAAGAGTACGTAGGTTTCTGCATCTGGTGATATATTGCTGTTCTGAATGCTTTCTGCCCTGAAAGTCAGGTCAGGTGAAAAAGTCACCTCGGGCTTTCCGGCAAGGTCAATATTAACGATAAATGTCTGATCTTTCCCATTGTCGGAGTTTGTGCCGTTCACGCTGAATTTTCCTGAAACATCGCTTATTTTAAGTGATGCAGAATTTTCGTCAGCCGTAATATTGAGCACATTCTGACTACCGGCGTTAAGGGTGATCCCTGAGATGTCAAGTGAGGCGTATGAATTTGCAAGCTTTGAAAGTTCATCCGAAAGCGCCCTGAACTGTATTTCAGCCGAGGCGTAACCGATGTCGCTGCCTGCGTAAGTGATATGGTTCTGACTGCTGCTCATTCCGATATTTTCCGTATTTTCTGCTGTATCGATGTTGGAGATGTTCCGGTCATCGTTTGTTCTGACAGGTATAAAAACCGGTGATATGATCTTAGCTCTGATATTTTCGGGACAGGTTATCGATTCGATAGCAAAAAGCTGGCATTCGTCTTTTTTGTCATTTGAGAGAAGATTTTTTACTGTGTTGCAATACTGTATCTGTTCTGCGGCTTTAGCTGTGTTTATCGGAAAAGAATTCGGCACTCCGTATGTCAATGCAGTAACTGCCGAGATCACTGCGCTTAATATGCGTCTTGTGAAATGATGGGATGCATCTGTCTTCATAACATCCCCCTTTCTTATGTCAGATTTTACGACAAATCAGAAAGCGTATTTTGTTAAATCTCATTCTGCTCACCTCATTCCGTTGAATTTTGATACAAACGGAAGGGTAAGCACTGCTTTCCTCACGCTTTGTACTTCAACAACCATATTATAACACATCGCTATACAAATTGCAATATTTTTGAGTGAAGTAATCAATAGAATTTTGAGGCGATTTTTTATGCACTTTTACCATAAGATGTCCTTATTGTCCAGTATTACTAACTTTTGATTGTAGGCAAAGTCAATGAGCATTCTTAATTTTGTGTTATTTTGTTTATGTTTTAACTGTATATAGTTAATAAATATCCCTATAATTATACAATTCGTAATATTTGCTTTTGCTTTTACAATTTGAAAATAGATTGTTATAAATCTTCATATGTTTTACTGCGCTTTGTGCGGTGTTACCCTAATATTTAAAACAGTGCCCCTTAAATTCTATATATTATCTATTTACTTTTTAAGTAAAATATGGTATTATAATGTTATTGTATTATATCCGTATACATTGCTCCACCAACTAAACCTTGCCTCAACTTCGTCTTTTGGCAATGTTTAGTTGGCGGAGCAATAGGAATAGTAACAAGGAGGAACTAAATATGAAATCCATTTCAAACACCAAATCGCTGGTACTGCTCGGTCTGCTCACAGCCCTCGTTGCAGTATTCTCATTCACGATTATCGGCTCTATCCCGATAGGCCCGCTCGTTATCACGCTGAATGTCATTCCGGTCGCAATTGCCGCAGTATCCATGGGACCTGCAGGCGGTGCTATAATTGGCGGCGTTTTCGGCATTTTCAGCTTTTTGCAGTGCTTCAGCATAGGCACTCCGAGCCTTATGGGCATTGCGCTTCTTGAAGAAACAGGCAGTCCTCTGCTCTGCTTTTTACAGCGCTTTCTCCCACGTCTCATTGACGGTCTGCTCGTTGGTCTGCTGTTCAATCTGCTCTCAAAGAAATTTGATGTACGCATTTCCTGTGCGATCACAGGTTTCTGCGCCGCTCTTTTCAACACTTTGCTTTTCATGTCATCGCTTGTCATCGCATTCGGTTCTACCGAATATATGAAAAATTCAATGGCAGGCAAAAGCTTTATCGCTTATATCGTTGCTTCAATAAGCGTAAATGCAATTTTCGAGATGATCGCCGCAACCGTTGTTACGGGTGCTGTCGGATATGCTCTTTACAAAGCCAAGCTCATAACTGTTAATTCATCTAAGGTAAAAGCTGAAAAAGCAGCATAAAACAGCACACTTCATTAAACTAAAACGTTTTGCCAAGGTAATACCGCACAGGTCATATTATGGGCACCTCTAAAAACCCCTTCTGAGAAAAAGCAGCTATGCACAGCATCTGCTGCGTCAAGCCCTCTCGTAGTGTGAAAGCACGCCTTCGATGGCTTTTCTTGCATCTACTGTACTTATCTGTTTTTTCTTACTCAAAACGGTTTTTCAGAGGCGCCCTTATGAATTTTGTACGGTATTGCCTTATTATTAAACACTGTTCATTATTAAATTTTAATATTTACATTTAAAATAATAATGCCACTTATTATATAAAAACACAAAAAAGCGTTTTTTCTATTGACTTTTACTATGCAAAATGGTAAAATGTTATATAATAAATCTTTTTCCATGCAATAAGAATTTTTGTTTAATGTGAAAACAAAGGAGTTAGAAATGTACAATAAAGCATTCCTTTTCAATGGCATAGGCTCAAAGCCCGAAAAGCTTACTCCTGCCCTGCCGCCTGAACTTTACGATAAATACATCAGCTATTTCGATACAGCCTTTGAACGTCTCGGACTCTGCAAGGATATTGACAAAAACACGTTCACAAACCACCGTGTTGCCGAATGGATAGTCTCTCTGCTTTGTGACAGGGTAATTTTTGAATATCTCATCTCAAAAGGCATCACGCCCGATATCGGCGCAGGATACAGCATGGGAATTGTCAGCTTAGGCGCTTGTTTCGGCTGCTACAGCCACGAATTTGCCCATGATATCATCATGACCACACGCAAAGTCACGAAGCGTATCTCAGATGCTTCTGCTGATATGGATCTCGGCGTTGTCATCGGCTTCTCATACGACGATATATCCGAACTTTTAAAAAGCAAATTCTCAGAGGACGATATCATTGTCGGAAGCGGCAATTCCAAATTCCACACGATGCTGAGCGGCAAGACCGATGTCCTTGAAAAAGCCCTTGAATACTGCAATCAGGAGGGCGCTCTCAAGACCTTCCGCTTTGATGCAGGCATCGCTTTCCATCATCCGTCTATGAAACAGTTCGCAGACGATTATGTCGATATCTGTGGATCTGTTCCGTATAATGACCCGCTGTGCCCCATCATTTCGGTTTTCAACTGTGACGTGCTTACAACTGCGGAGGATATGCTTAAAGAAAATCAACTGAACATCTACACTCCCATCCGCTGGGATCTTGCTATAAAAAAGCTCGAAGAACTGGGCGTTAAGGAATTTTATGATATGAGCGCAAACAGCGCAGTGAAAAAGTTTTCACGTTTTGGAAGAAAATGCAAAATCTATACCATCGAGGACTTTTACCCGTAATATGGATTTTCATTGTGCTTTGATGTCATGAAGTGAAGCATCAGAGCCATATATTATTATTGTCATCACCTGTTTTCAACAGGCTATACACACAATGGCAGCACTAACTGCCACTCATGGAGGTAATAAAAATGAGAGAAATCACAGAAGAAATCAGACAGGAGATCAAGGACATGATCTTCGACTACTACGCAGAAGAATGTGATGTTGACAAATCAGAGATCACTATGGATACAAATCCGCAGAATGACCTCGGAAGCGACTCACTCATGTTCGTTGAGCTTATCGAAATGACTGCCGAGAAATACGGTCTCGACATCAAGCTCCAGAGCATCGGAAAGTATATGCTCAAGGCTCCTATGGACACAATGAGCGACGTTATCGAGATGTTCTGCAAGATCTATCAGTACGGAAACGATATTGTAAACCAGTGAGGTATATGCGGTGATATCTAACTTATCGGAATTACACGCCGAAGATAATATTGCCGTTCTCACAATAGAAAACGGTCCGAAAAATCTGCTCTCCGAGCCTGAATTCATTGACCGTGATGAGCTCCTCGGCTGGTTTGAAGAAAATCCGCAGGTGGGAGCTCTTGTCATAACAGGCAAAGGAAGACATTTTTCCCACGGTGCCGATGTCTCACTTTTCGGCACAGCAGACGGCAATACCCTCTCAGCTAAACTTGAAAGATCAAGGGAGCTGCTCCGCACTATCGAAAAACTCCCCGTCATCACCGCTGCTGCAATAAACGGCGGCTGCTTCGGCGGCGGACTCGAAATTGCACTGAGCTGTCAGTTCCGCATAGCCTCTCCGTCAGCATTTCTCGGTCTGCCTGAGATAATGCACGGCGTTGTTCCCGGAATGGGCGGCATGGAGCGCCTGTATAAGCTCCTCGGCAGGGAAAAAGCACTCAGAATGATATTGCAGGGCGAAATGATCTCTGCAAAGGACGCTCTGTCTGTCGGTCTTATAACCCGGATGAGCGAACAGAAAAATTCATTCGACGAGACTATGACCTTCGTCAGAGACCTTCTCGCAGGCAAATCCCTTACCCAGATACACGCAATAATCAATACAATAAATCTCGCAGAGGACGGCTGCACCGACCCTTCAAAGGGTATGTTTGAAGCCGCTCTTGCGGAGGCTGCAAAACAATGAAACATAGTACATACAGACTGACAGTACGTGGATATGAGCTTGACTCTTTCGGTCACGTCAACAACTCCGTATATCTGCAATACGCCGAGACTGCTCTATGGAATTTTTTCAGCTCAACAGGTCTCCTCAGCGGAATTGAGGAGGATGGTCTCTTTCCCGTGGTGCTTGAAAGTACCCAGAGATATCTCCGTGAACTGAAACTTCTTGACGAAGTACGCATAGACAGCGCATTATGGCTCAAAAACGGTCTTATCAACTACCGCCATATCATTATAAGGCAGTCGGACGGGACTGTGGCATGCAAAGTAAACGGAAAGATCGCTCTCGTGAACCGTGAACGCATTATCTGCGATGTTCCCGATGCTGTAAAATTATGTCTGGAGAGTGAACCCGATGAATTTGATAAATAATGAATTTTATGCTGTGATAAGCGGGATATCCGCACTCAGCGAACTTACCGGCATTCAGTTCGGTCAGCCCTCGCTCGTTATCGCAGACGGAAACGGAATTTCTTCTGTCGGCGATATCAGCAAAGTTACGGAGTTTTTCAGGAATGCTCCGTTCATGACGGCACTGGCAGCAGATGCTCCTGACAATGAGATATCACGCTTTTTCGATATGGTGATACCTGCCGGAAATGTTGATGAATATGCTCAGAAGCTGTTCAAGGACAAAACTCCAAAACAGGCTGCCGAAATAACCGCCTGTTTCACGGCTGCAAGAAACAACAGCGCCGAAAAGGTGCTTGAATGTGAGTCAAAGGCTTTCTACCGCCTTATGGCTGAAAAATTAAAGGAGGAAACTCCTGATGAATGAAACACTTATCTTAACGGAAGAAAACGGTGTGCTCACACTTACCATGAATTCCGCCGGAAATAACCTCATGACAGGAAGCTTCTTCGAGGAATATGAAGCCGTTATGGCTCAGGTCAGGGAAAAAGCTGAACAGGGCGGCATCAAAGGCATGGTGATATGCGGCGGCGGCAGACATTTCAGCGTAGGTGCTGATGTCGAGGCTCTCGCAGAACGCTCGTCAAAGGAAGTCTATGACGACAGCACGGGCATTCTTCCTGAAAGTCACCTTAAACAAAAACACTTTTTCACATTTCTCCGTGAACTGCCTTTCCCTGTTGTAAGCGCAGTTACGGGCTTCTGCATTGGCTCAGGCAGCGAGATAGCCGTCAACAGCCATTTCAGAATTGTGGAAAAAAACGCAAGAGTCGGTCAGCCCGAGTCTACTTTCGGCATTCTCCCCGCTCTCGGCGGAATTGCAAGAACTATCGATATCTGCGGTTTGCAGACTGCCTATGAACTCGTAATGTCAGGCGAGCTTATCTCCGCTGACAGGGCTTATGAGCTTGGCTGGGCTGATATTCTTGCAGACAAAAAACAAAGTTTGCCCGAAGCGTACCGCCTGATAGATTTTATCGCTGAAAACTGCGGAAAATTCGACGGCAGCCGCTGTAAGGAATATATCAAATCTTATAAAAAGGAAAAATAAACGATGGAAATAGGAATTATTGGCTACGGAAAGATGGGAAAGGATATTTTCGCTCTCCTTTTCGATAAGCTGAAAACAGACCGCTTCACGGTACTCGACCTTTACGGTGCAGAGGAAAATACTGCGGCTGTTATGAAAACACTCGGCAAGAGCCTGAAAAGAAACAAGCTCACCGAGGAAGAATATGAATTCAAGAAGAATTCTTTCTCAGTCACAGATGATGTCAATGCTTTAAGCAAATGCGATATCATCATCGAAGCCGTCTTTGAAAAAATGGACGTTAAAAAGGACATCTTCTCCGGACTCGACGCTGTTGTTTCGGAGAAATGCCTTCTGCTCAGCAATACATCGTCACTCAGCATACCTGAAGTATTCAGCGGAATTTCACACAAGGAACGCTGTTTCGGTCTTCACTTCTTCTATCCCGTAAAGCTCACCGGTTTCGTTGAGCTTAATATCCTGCCCGAAACATCACATGAATGCATCTCCGCCGCTGAAAAACTCGTTGAGGATATCGGCAAAAAGCCGCTCGTTCTCTCAGGTGAATACCATATCTATCTCAACCAGATACTCGCCTGCACCGTGTCCCATGCTATATATCTGCGTGAAAAATACGGCGTTACGGC
This sequence comes from Ruminococcus sp., assembly GCA_024403995.1. Classification (GTDB taxonomy): domain Bacteria; phylum Bacillota; class Clostridia; order Oscillospirales; family Ruminococcaceae; genus Ruminococcus. The sequence continues at coordinate 4,840 of JAKSQT010000037.1, read as the reverse complement.
TGCTGAATTTGACAAAAACCTTGAAGATCTCTTTCCTGCTGTCGGAATATTCAGCGTTCTCGACAGCGTTGGTCTCGGACTTATGGCAGGAAGTCCGGACGGCTTTACCATCAGACGCAATCAGGAACTCCTCGCCTACGGATGCAGAACTATGCATAAATGGCTTGACGAAGGCTGTCCGAAGGAAACTCTCTGCTTCCTCGACTTTATGGCTCAGCATGAGTCACCGTCAGGCAATCCGTGTGACGGCGCAGAGCTTGATATGATCGCTCTTATTCTTAACGAAACTGTAAACGCTCTTGAAGATATCGGAAATAACACCGAAACCCTTATCGAAGCGATCTGCGATACCGTCGGCATTGCAGAAAAGCCATCATACTACTACACAAAATACGGCGCAGATACTATATTCGCCGCCTTGGAAGAAATGAAAAATAAAACAGGCTTCAATGCCTATGAACACAGGGGAAAATCTGTCTGGGACAAGTATTTCTCAGATAAAACAGGAGGTTTATTATGAAAAAAGTTGTTATAACAGGCATCGGCGCAGTCACCGCTATCGGTCAGACTGCCGATGAATACTGGAATGGTCTTATAGAAGGAAAGTGCGGTATGCGTACTTTCACCCGTGTTCCTACCGAAGGACACGATACAACGGTTGCCGCAGAGGTTGACGACTCCTTTGAGGAGAAAGCTGCAAAATACTGGAAAAAACGTCAGCTCAGCGCTACGACCACCATCACAAGAATGGGCCTTGCTTCCGCAGGTGAGGCTATGGAGGACAGCGGCATCAATGCCGAAAATACCGACGGCACAAGAGTCGGCGTAGTCTATGGCGTTATCGATAACTCCTATGAGGACTATGAAAAAGACAAGCCGCTTAATATCACCCTCAAGAAAATGCCTAACAGCCTGCCTGCACTTGTTTCCATAAAATACGGATTTACAGGCCCGTCATTCAATGTCAGCACCGCCTGTGCTTCTTCCGCATACGCCGCTGTACTCGGCAAACAGTTCATTGAGTCGGGACTCTGCGATGTGGTAGTTATCGGCGGTATTTCAAATACAGTCACCAACCTTATCATAAAAGGCTTCAATCAGCTTCTTGCCATGTCCACAAACCCTGACCCTGCAACTGCTGCACGTCCTTTCACCAAAAACCGTGACGGCTTTATCATGGGCGAGGGCGGCGGTACTCTCGTTCTCGAATCAGAGGAACACGCAAAGGCAAGAAATGCTGAAATTTACTGCGAACTGGCAGGCGCTGCAATGTGCGGCGAGGCATTCAATCTCACTGCCCCGAAAACCAACGGAGAGGGCATGGCTGTCTCTATGAGAATGGCTCTTGAAAATGCCTCAATATCTCCTGACGATGTCGATTATATAAACGCTCACGGCACTTCAACAGGTCTCAACGACCTCTATGAAACTATGGCTATCAAGGAAGTTTTCGGCAAGAGAGCTTACGATATCCCTGTTTCATCAGTAAAGGCTTCCATAGGTCATACTATGGGCGCAGGCGGTGCTCTTGAAGCTATTGCCTGCATCAAAGCTATACAGACAGGTATCGTTCCGCCTACTCTGCATTATGACGAGCCTGACCCTGAACTTGATCTCAACTATGTTCCCAATACACCTCAGAAGCATACGGTCAACACTGCCATCTCAAACTCATTCGGTTTCGGCGGTCACAACGCTACACTCGTTTTCAAAAGATACGAAGGTTAAGTCTGAAAGGATGATTTGTCATGCCAATCGCACAGATGAAAACAAATTTCAAGATGAATGAGGATGCTAAAAGACTCTTTCTCGACGAGACTGCAAAGGAACTTTCGGATATACTGAAAAAGCCTCTCCCTGCGGTCATGGTCATGCTCGACGAGTGCTCAATGTATATGAACTGCTCCGAGGATACCGTTTTCTTCGCTGAATTCAGGTATATCCTCCCACAGGAATATGCGGACAACAAAACCGCTTTCCTTAAAGAACTCGCCGACAGAATGCTGGCTCTCATTCAGAAACATACACAAGTTGACCCGTACCGTATATATATGCAGTTCACGGAAATGACCCGTGAAGGTGCATGGCGGTATACAGGCTGAAAGAAAGAAAAGGAAGGACAAAATAATATGAAATGGGCAATAAGAGATCTGCTTAACCCGGTAGTTACCCGTTCACTCTTATACGGAAGCAATCCGTTCGATATCGAATATATACTCAAAAAAATTGACCACATTGAAAAAATGAGCGGCAAGGCTATTCAGGCTGTATGGCTCAGTGAATGGCAGGAAAAAATCAACCGCTATACCGAACTTCTTGAAAAGGCTGAAGCCGCAGGCAGAAAAACTGCCGCAAGAGAATATGCCAAACTCATAACACAGTGCCATTACGCTTGCTTTATGATAAATATTGAAGACCTTGACCACAAAAAGGAGATCTACGCAGGTCTCAAGGAAAGCTACAAGCGCTATATAAAGCTCTGCAAGAACAAGATAGAATATATCGAGATAGATACAAAATTCGGCAAGATACCTGCATATATCCACTATCCGGACTGCGGAAGAAAAAAGAATTATCCCGTTGCAGTTACTTATTCAGGCATCGGAAGCTGCAAAGAGGAGCTTGAAATGCTCGCCGCACCTCTCAATGAGCGTGGCATAGCTGTTATCACTCCTGATATGCCCGGTGCAGGCGCTGCTATCATCGACAACAACATCAAATGCGGCGGCAAGCAGATAGAAGCTGCTATCGAGGCTATCTACGATCATATCGAAAAAAGTCCCAAGCTTGACCAGACAAGAATGGCTAACTTCGGTCTCTGCATGGGCGGCGGCTACGCTTTCCGTGCAACTGTTAAAAACCCGAATATCAAATGCTGCGTAAGCCTTTTCCCTCTGCTTATGAATTTCGCTGACCAGAACTCAATTCCTGTATGGATGAAGAAAGGCAAGTGGAGCTCATATCAGTACGGTGATGATTACCTCGAAAGCATGAAAGTCCTCGAAAAAGGCACTCACAAGGCTGATTTCCTCATGGCTTGCAGCGACGACGACAACTGGATGAGCCCAGAAGCTACTCAGAAACTCTGGGATAAAGCAAAGGGCAAAAAGGAAAAGATATATATCGCCGACAAGCCTGCATATGTTTCAGAGGAAACTATCATGCACGCTATGCCTGTCGGAGAACAGTATCACTGGGTAAAGCATGAAGCTGCTGACTTCATTGCCGCAAGAATTGCAGGAGAATGATATGAATAAGAATTTTTTCGATTACTATAAAAAATATGCAGAGGAAACTCCCGACAAGGTGCTCCTCCGCATTGACGAGAATACTCTCACATACGGCGAATTTATGAAGAAAACTGCCGTTTTGGGTTCTGCACTCAAAAACCTCGGCATATGCCCCGATGATAAGGTCGGTCTCGTTATGCCGAACAGCATTGACTGGTATGTCGTTTACTGGTCAGCCGTAAGAATAGGCGCACAGCCCGTTCCTATGGACCCTCAGAGCGGCTCTCTGGAGCTTTCACGCCTCCTCCCTGCCACTACTGTCAAGGTCGTTTTCGCCGCTGAAAAGTACAGAACAAACAACATCATCGGCGCTGTCAGCGACCTCGTTCCTGAAAAGATAAGCCTCAGAAAGGTCGTTTGTTTCGCTGACGAAAGCGTTATCCCACAGAATGACAGCTTTATCTCTGCCGACAATTTCATCAATGAATACGGCGAGAATGAATGTGAAATATATCAGCCTGAATATCTCCACACCATGTCACTTGCCTGTACTTCGGGCAGTACGGGTATTCCTAAGCTGCTCTGCGTTCCGTCAGGCGGTTTCCTCTCAACTCAGGAGGAAATGGGAAGCTGGCTGAAATTCACTGCCGATGACGTTATGATGGTCGGCATGACTCTCTATCATCAGGGCGGTTTCGGAATGGGACTCCAGATGACATTAAAGGGCGGCACTGTGCTCTATCAGCCGCAGTTCAACCCTGTGACATTCCTCGAAACTGTTCAGAAATACAAGATAAACGTTATCCAGCTCTCAACTACACTTGCTAAGGTTCTGCTTTCTACTCCTGATTTTGATAAATACGACCTTTCAAGCGTTCGTATATGCTATTTCGCAGGCGAAGTCCTCCCGAAGGAAATTGCTGATATCCTCGTGAATAAGCTTGGAATACGTGTTATCAATATCATTGGTTCGTCCGAGACCTGTACTATGGTCGTATGGGACTCAGCTACCGACAACGGCACTGACCCAAGCGATTTCAGAAAGCTCAGTTTCACCGATTTCCGTGTTATCGACGAAAAGCACAATGACGTTGCAGAGGGCGATGTCGGCGAACTCTGCGTTTATACAGACGGCGTTATTACCGAATATTTCGGCAATCCTCAGCTCTCAGCCGAGAAGATACTCACCGACGAACAGGGCAGACGCTGGTTCTGCACAGGCGACCTCGTAAGCAAACTTCCGAACGGCATTGTCCGTTTCGCAGGCAGAAGCAAGCGTATCATCAAGCGTGGCGGAAACCTCGTTCATGCAGAAGAAGTTGAGGCTTGTCTCCTCACTCACCCGAAAATCGCTGCCGCTGCCGTTACGGATGAACCGCATCCCGTTATCGGTCAGCAGATAGTAGCCTATATCCAGCCAAAGGGCGACGAAAAAGTTACCCGTGGCGAACTTGCACGTTTCTTTGACGGCAAACTCTCTGCATACAAAGTTCCCGACAAGGTCATCCTCGTTGAGGAAATTCCAAAGGATATCGGCAAAATACAGTTCAAATACCTCAGAAAAAAGGAGTATAAATAATGAATAATCTTAATTGGGACGAATTCAGACA
>JAKSQT010000036.1 GCA_024403995.1 Ruminococcus sp. | reverse complement strand
TTGGAAAGGGGTTCGGGGAAGAACCTTTCCTCAGAAAGGTTTGCCCCGAAAAAAGGAAGTACGGCACAGATACCAGATCAAGCTGCCGCATTAATTATTGAGTCATATCGTGGGGAAGGACTTTCCAGCCTTCGCCCTCTATCTGAACGTAGTAAGCACCGCCGATAACGTTGTCGTCACCGAATTTATAGATAACCGTGACGAAATAGCCGCTGTCAGCGATAATAGAGCCGTTCGGAACTTCAACGCCATACATGAGGGCTATCTTATTGAGGTATTCCTCAGCATCGTGAAGCTCGTCTTTAGTCATTTTTTTGATCTTCTTGATTTTTTTGAGTTTGACGGCATCCTTTGAGAGATTTTCATAGTTATTTATGAGACCATCCCATTCACCCGTACTCTCAAAATGATTTATAAGAATCTGCGGCAGACCGAGCGTATAATAAGTTTTACCGCCGTTTTCGTCAACAACGCAGTTCCAGTATTCATGTACAGTACCACGGCATCCCGTATGATTTCTCACAAAAGAAACGCCGAAAATAAGGAGAAAAATAACGGCAATCGCACATAATCTCCTTCTTCGCAGAACTTTTTTCGTAACTCTGCTTTTTTTTCTGACAGGCGCAGAATAGGACTCTGCCGCAGTATTTTCATACATATCGTCCAGAGGCGGAACGAACTGTCTTTCATTGAAAAAGTTCTGCGGAACATCGTCTTTATTTTGAATCTCACTTAGTATTTTTCTTACATCAACTGCTGAAGCCGCTTTATTTTCAGCCGCTGCTTCAGGCTTTACCGCATTTTCGTCTGTATTTTCAGGGATACCACCGAACAGTTCCCTCATACAATCACAGACGCTGCCGTCAGGAATTTCCTTCCCGCAGAAATCACATATAGCCATTTCGTCCTCCGATGCTGCCTTAGCGTTGTCAAATCAGAGTGAAACAGCACTGAAGCTATCAGAAATCAAGGTCAAAAAAACCCGAACCAAGATCTGCCATTACCTTCCAGCCTTCACCTTTGAGTTTGACAACGTAAATTGTAGTTTTATCATTATCGCCTTCGGTATTTTTATATTTTATTGTAACCGCATAGCCTTTTTTTGCCTTGATATCGTCATCATCAACGTCTGCGCCGCAAAGCTCGGCAATTCCGCAGAAGTAATCCTCAGCCGCTCTCAGCTCAGAATTTTTCATTTTTTTGGTTTTGGATATTTTTTTGAACTTAGGCTTTTTATCCCAGTCCTTCATGCGATTTTCAACATCATCATTGTAATCCTCGACCTTTTCCTTCCACTCGTCTTCGTCTTTAAGAGCATCGATGGCATCATCCGGAAGAATTGTTGAATAATAATCCTTACCGCCGTGCTTGCTGTAACGGGCTTTGAAATAGTCCTTTGCGGTATTTTTATATCCCGAATGCGAGCCGAGGAAAACGAGTATCAGTATGAAACCGAGTGCAACAGCAATAAGTGTGACAAGCTGTTTCAAAGGATCAGGCTCATTATTCTGCGTAAGACCGTTGTTTGACGTATTACCCGACTGACTTGGCTGAAACTGCGGCTGACTTATCGAAGATGCCGCCTGAGCCGCCGTGTTTTCCTTTTCAAGGCTTACGGTCGCAGTATCTGCACTTTCTTTTGAAAGGTTTACTTTTCCGCTGTTTTCCGATGAATTGCTGATATCACTTTCTGTATTTTTTAGTTCATTCAAAGCGTCAGGGCACGAGCATGAGCCGCCTTCGGGAATTTCCCTGCCGCAAAATCTGCAAAATCCCATATCTGGAATACCTCCGATAAAAATTTCTGACAAAAAAGCAGTCAGTATTGCTCCGCCAATTAAACATTGCCAAAATGGGAGAGCAACAGAACCCGTTCACAACAGGTCAAAAGCATAGTTGAATACCGCACAGAAAAAGTGCGGCATCTTATACATATAGTTTATCATAAATACCTATATTTGTCAAGAGTATCGATGAACAAAGAAACAACGTCGTTTTTTTCATCACAATGCACAAAAATCACGCTGAATATCTTATGTATTGACCAAGAATTATTCTGCTGTTTTTTCTTTGCATTCAGAACAGATGCCATAAAAAACGGTCTGTGCAGAGTCAATCTCAAAACCGTGATGTTCAGCGATATGGCTGCTTATCTCTGAAAGGTGGTCGCAGTTTATGTGGATAAGCCGTCCGCAGCTCAGACATTTCAGGTGAAAATGGTCGTGGCAGTTCTGTTCGCCGTCGATATACTGATAACAGGCGCAGGTTTTTCCGTCGAAAGAATACTTTCTTACAGTGCCCTGTTCAACGAGTCTGTCAAGCTGACGATAGATGGTGGCAACACCGACAGGAGTCCCCTGAGCCGAAAGATATGCGCTGATTTCCTGAACATTGGTATGTTTCTCCCTGTTGTCAATAAGATATGTCAGAAGATTTTCCTTTTGTTTTGTATTGTAACCTGAATCTTTCTTCATATTTCACACTCCGGTTCAGCTTGCAATAATTTTCCAGCCCTGATCGTTGAGGCTGATAACAAGAACTGTATCCTTGCCGTCAGGCTGTCCGTTTTTAAGGTAGCTGTAGCTGACCTCATAGCCCTTGCCTACGGTGAAATCATCCTTTTTCATACCCGGAAAATAATCGGTGCAGAGCGAAAGAAAGTACTCCTTTACAGCATTTTCCTGTTTTTCATTTATTTCCTTTGATGCGGTTATGCGTTCAAATTCATATACACCGTCAGTAAGGTCAGGGCGCATGGACTGCTGTTCATTGTAGCTTTTGACGAATGTATCATATGAACCGTCAGCCTTCATTTTATCGATGATCTCATCGGGATACATATATGAATAGAAAATTTTACCGCCGTTAAGACCGAATGAAGCATTAAAGCATTCCTTCAGCGCCTCCTCATAGTCATTGCCATCCTGTGCAACGGCATCCTTTCCTTTTGCCTTTCCTTCGCATGAAGAAAATGAACAGCACATTAAAGCAGCGGCTGTAATAAACATCAGACATTTTTTCATTTAGTTTCCTCCCGGAACAATGCAGTACAACGCAAATCAGAAGTACCGCCGTAATAATTCAATTATACCACAGTAATGTGCAAAAGTCAAACAAAATAACGCAAAAAAGCCGCTTGCATAACGACAGTACTCATATAGAAGTTTTGTACTTTTTATTGAGGGAAAAACTTTTGAAAAAGGGTTCTCCCCGATAAAAAGCAGAACTTTTATATGTTATTGTCGTTAAGAAGCGGCACTCTTTTCACATTCCGACAAATTCTCTGAAATTGCCTGAGAAAATGCGCTGATTTTCTTCATGGGTAAAACCGAGTGAAATAAAGCGTTCAAGTTCGTCCTCATGAGTCCACATTGGAAAATCCACGCCGAAAAAGCAGTTTTCAAGTCCGTATCTGCCGATAAGTTCCACTGCCCTCTCACGAGAGAGAAATGCAAGTGAACTGCTGACATCGAAACGAACGTTTTCAAGTCCTGCAAGACATTTTTCAGCATCGTCCCATCTCTGGTAGCCGCCGAGGTGGGCAGCGATAATTTTCAGATCCGGGAAATTTTTATGTATTGCGGCAATTCTTTCAGGAGCAGAGTAGTCATACCTGTTGTCGCCGCAGTGAATAAGAAGCGGGAGCTTTGCTGCCTGCATCAGCTCATATATGCCGAAAGCCTTTGGTGAATCGGCATTGAATTCCTGAAAATCAGGATGAAGCTTTACGCCGTGAAGACCAAGCTCAACAATTTGATTTATATCAGCTTCAAGATCTTCTGAATCGGCATGAGTCGTGCCAAAGCCATAAAATTCGGGATGAAGCTCACATTCCTTTGCGATAAAGCTGTTAATAGCCGATATCTGTTTCGGAGAAGTTGCCGTTGAGCACACAAGATAAAGCTTTGTGCCGATTTTTCTGCCGCTTTCGAGTAATCTTCCGCTCATGCCGCATCCGTCCATATGCAGACCATAGAATCTGCCGATGTTGACGGTAGCATTTTCTGCTATTTTCTCAGGGAAAATATGTGCATGGGTATCAAATATCTCATATTCGCCGTAAATTTCAGAATTCATCATTATAATCTCCTTATCTATCGGAAGAACTGCACAAATCAGACGCAGTTCTTTTGTGCGTTATAACGTAATGTATTATAATACTTTTTTTCGGTTTTGTCAAACAAAAAAAGCCATATTCGTTGATTTTTCCAGAAAAAAGCATATTCATGCATCACATATGACACAAAATGACATTATCCGCCGTCATATTGACTTAGCAGCAAATCCATGATATAATACATTCCGATACGGTTTGAAAGGCACTACGCCGAGTAGACTAACAGAGAATCAGGTGCGAATCCTGAGCAACTGCCATTACTGTATTTGACGCAAGTGAAGCTATGGCAACACCGCACAAAGATTGTACGGTGTTGCCATATATCCATTGGTATTTTCCGAGAAGGCGGCTTCATCTGTGGTTTTCCGCAGATCATAAGTCAGGAGAACTGCCGTATCACATCAACTATACATCTTGGGTATGGAGAGTATGGCTGTTGTTCCACCAATTAAATCTTGAATTTTTCTGCTTGACCTGACAGTGAATTACTGCGTCAGAAAGTCTTCAAGACTTAATTGGCGGAACAATTATAAGCTGTATTTTTCCCCGAAATCAGATTTTGGAGGTAAAAATGAACACACACACACAAACCGCTCTGCTTTTCACATCAGCACTGTTTCTTATAACAGTCGGCTGTTCAGGCAAACAGACAGAAAGCGAAACCGAAAAAAAGTATACCTGCACATTTTCAATAGAATGCTCTGCGGCAATGGAAGCAAATGCAGGTCTTAGCAAGGAAAAACTCGGGATACTTCCGCCTGACGGCGTAATTTTTCCCGAAACACAGGTACAATTCAGTGAGGGCGAAACAGCATACGACGTGCTTGAAAGAGTCTGCAAAGAAAACAAGATACAAATGGAATCCGAATGGTCATCAGCCTTCGGCAGTCAGTATATCGAGGGAATCGCAAATCTCTATGAGACCGACTGCGACAGTATGTCAGGCTGGACATTCTATATAAACGGCGGATTTTCGGACTATGGATGCAGCCAGACTGTTCTTTCCGACGGCGACAAAGTTGAATGGACATACGTGCTTTATGACGATAATTTTTCTGATGACGAAACTGATGCTGATTAAAGGCAACACCGCACAAAGCATTGACGGAACGCCGGAATTATGATATAATAATGCAGAGGTGATATTATGGAGTTTTTTGCTGTAATTGCTGTCATTGTTGTCCTTGCGCTTGTTCTTGGTATAAAGCCTGTTATTCTGATCACGGCTGCAACGATTTTTTTGTGGCTTATCTTTGCATCTATCTCCATACTGTTTTTCTATTTCTTTTTCAGGCTTGTCACCTCGAAAAAAACATCGGGCTATTTCTCCCACATAGAGAAAAACCCGAAAAACAAATTCAAATCAGCATATTATACCGTCGGTGAAGACACATATCCCAACGTCTTTCCGGAGGAGGGACTTCTCCGCAGCAAGCTTTACAAGACCGACAAGGAATATCGTCTCCGCCTTAATTCAAAAGGATATGTTTTCGACAGATTTGCATTCACGACCTGTTGTATCGGCTTTACTATAAGCATACTTTTCACTGCCGGAACGATATTTGTCCTTAGTATTTTTCTTTGATAAAACAAGAAGCTCCCGAAAAAACGGGAGCTTTTTTGTAATATTAATCGCCTGCGCCGTCCATGATGCCTTCAAGAACAGCTATATTCCAGTCAAGACTTTCTCTTTCAAGAATCGCATAGCCATCCTTGCCTTCAACGATACCGTTATCCCAGACAAAACACTTTATGTCTTTTGACTTAGCCGCTGTGATATAGTAGTTGTAATACGCCGCTCTTGTTTCTGCATCTGCAACGTTAACACATCCGAATTCGTCAATGATAACAGGGATACCGTTGTCAACGAACTTGGATTTAAGCTCAGAGAACTTGCTTGCAAGCTCTGACTGACCAACGAGGTCAAAGGTTGTATCAACTCCGCTTGAGAACTGCCACGGCGCATAGAAATGAACAGAGAAAATTATATTCTGACCGCCCGGAACTATCATGTCATCAAGAGCAACTGCCTCACATGAAGCCGCATAAGATGTGACAATAAGCGTTCTTTCGGCATTTTTTCCGCCTGTTTCACGAACCGCATTAACGAAATCCTTTGCATACTCGTTTACAATTCTTCTTTCATCAGCCGTACCGCCGATCCATTCCTTTGAGCTTCCGACATTTCGTGGTTCATCCATGCCCTCAAAAAGGAGTCTGTCATCATAATCCTTGAATTTTTCGGATATCTGTTTCCATATCTCCTTGAGTTTTTTGCTGTCGCTGTTGTATGCGACACTGCTCGGATTGAACCATATATAGTCATCGTGATGCATATTGATGATCACGAAAAGACCTTCATTATAAGCATAATCGACAACTTCCTTGACTCTGTTGAGCCATACATCATCGATCTTGTTGCCCGGAAGAAGATGTTCACCCCATGTTACAGGGATTCTTATTGCATTAAAACCTGCATATTTTACAGATTTGATTATTTCCGGCGTAGTTCTTACATTGCCCCAGCCTACTTCGGTATCAAGGCCTGTATAGCCTGTATTGTAGCTGTCAAGAGAATTTCCGAGATTCCAGCCGACTTTGATGGCTGAAACGATCTCTTTAGCTGTGCGGAAGCCCACTGACTCAACAACAACAGCATCGTTCGGCTTGCCGTAGACTGTTTCAGAATTTGAAGCAGTATTGGCAGAACAATATTTTACTGTAACAGAATCGAGGCATATCTCCTGTTGTTCGCTCCACCAGTAATCAAACATATACTCACCAGAACCGGGTTCAAAGCTTCCTGTGGCATCCGGAACGAACCATGATATCTCTGCGTTAACGCCGTTTACAAACATAGTAACGGCATCCGGTCCGAGACAGTTCGTGCTTGAATTAAAGCCGACTGAGCCGTTGAATTTTCTGAGATTGCCTGTTGAGCTTATGTTATATGTAACGACTTTCGGGACACAGCCTTCAGGAACGAAATCATCAGAAATGCTGATGCTGCCTGTTTCCGTTCCGTATTTAAGCTTTGTGCCGACATTTTTTGTACAGGTGCCGTCAACCGGAACATTTTTAGTGCGTGTATAGGTGCAGATAACATCATCAAGCAGAATAGAGGTTGTATTTCCCCAATAGTAGCCGAAAAACAGTTCACCGTCCGGATTGACGTATTCTGCAACATCAGACGGAACATTCAATGTTATCTCGCCGTATGAGCCTTGTGTCGGAGCAATGAAATTGTCATATTGAAACCAGTTGCCATTATCGGTTGCTACCGGAGCGTTTTCAGTGAGTGATATGCCGTAACCGCCCTTGAATTCACCGATATTTCCGCCGTCCGAACGGATGACAAAAGTAAAAGATGTAATGTAATCCCCTTCACGGATAAAGTCTGCAAGCCTCAGCTTTATTGAATTTGAGCCGTTTTCACGCCCTATAGCAGTGCCGACCTTGACCTGAGTGCCTGTATTTACAGTTATTTTTTCCATAGGACTGATGTGCTTAACCGCACCCTCCTTATTTGAAGTTGCGTCATCTGAAAGAGTGAGCGTTTCAGTCTCGTTTTCCTCCTCTGAAAAAGAAGTCGCAGTAACCGTTTCGCTTTCTTCAGATATTTCTTCATCAGCGCCGCTGCATCCCGTGAAGGAGAACAGAACAGATGCCGACATCAGAAACGCAGTAATTTTCTTTATCATTTTTACCCCCTTCTGAAAAGTTCACACGCTTGCAGGACGCATGAACATTCCCAAACCCGCAAAAAATATCTTTAAGAGATTATAACACATTTCAAAAGCTTTTTCAATAGAATATTTGAATATCAGCAAGATTTGGAAAATCTGAGGATAAATCATTCATTTATGGTCATTTTTGACAAACGCTCATATGATTGGAAGATAAGATTGTACAAAACTATTATTTATCCTTTGTGCAATATTTCAAAATCGTAAATTATTTATTATGTCTTAACCAAATAAGTTTCAGCTTCTTTTAATAGTTTAATATCCACAAGAGCATCAATTTCTGTGCCGTCCGACATATACTCCTCGGAGAATATTTTTCCCTCCTGACGTATCCTGTTAATGAAAGCAGTTTTGTCATATGGAACGAGGAGTTTCATGCGCCTTGCGGTCTCAGGAAGATTTTTCATGATGCATTCAAGCAGTCTGTCAAAACCTGTCTGCTCCTTTGCACTTATCAGAACAGTATTGTCGTCCTCGAAAACCGTATCGGTAAATTCAGCCGCATCAGCCTTGTTCATGACATATATCTGCGGAATGCCGTCACAGCCGAGTTCGGAAAGGAGGTGTGCCGTGACCTCTGCCTGTTCTTTTATTTCTCCCGACGTAAGGTCCTGAACATTGAGGATAACATCAGCCGCAGCCGCTTCTTCAAGGGTAGACTTGAAAGCTTCAACAAGATTATGCGGCAGTCTGCGTATCAAACCAACGGTATCAATGAGCATGACGCTTCTTCCGTCGGGCAGTTCAATAGAGCGTGAAGTTGTATCAAGGGTAGCAAAAAGTTTGTTTTCGGCAAGAACGCCTGCATCTGTCAGCGCATTCAGCAGAGTTGACTTGCCGACATTCGTATATCCCACGATAGCCGCACAGAGTATTCCGTCCTTTTTACGCCTTGAACGGGCAAAATCACGGTGTTTCTGCAATTCGTCCAGTTCTTCCTCAAGTGACGAGATACGCTGTCTGATATGGCGCTTGTCGGTTTCAAGCTTGGTCTCACCGGGGCCTCTTGTACCGATACCGCCGCCGAGACGTGAGAGTGATGTGCCCATACCCGTAAGACGTGGCAGACGGTATTTCTGCTGTGCAAGCTCAACCTGAAGCTTGCCCTCTTTTGTACGTGCTCTCTGTGCAAAGATGTCGAGAATAAGCGTAGTACGGTCAATAACACGCACTTCAAGAAGATTTTCGATATTTCTCACCTGAACGCCTGTAAGCTCATGGTCAAAGATGACAAGCTCTGCTTCAAGCGCTTCAAGCTGTTCCTTTAATTCGGCAAGTCTTCCCTCGCCCATGCAGTATGCCGAATCGAAAGCCTGACGTTTCTGGATAACGCTTCCGACTACCTCAGCATTGGCTGTGGCGGCAAGTTCAGCAAGCTCCCTGATAGATGTCTCCGCATCAAATTCGCCTGTATCCACACAGGCAAGCACTGCTTTTACAGGTATTTCCTCTGTTTTGTTTTCGTACATCAGATATGCTCAGTTCCTTCCCAAAAGCTGATTTTGCAGAACAACAAGGTCAGCCGCATTAACTGCACCGTCAGTGTTCATGTCTCCGCTTTTTGTAAATATTCCGTTTATAACATTATTTCTCAGCATTATCATATCATACACATCGACCTCGCCGCTTTTGTCGATATCGCCCGGAATATACGGTTCTTCGATGATCTGCGGCTTTTGCGCCTGCGGAAGTATATTTAGGAAAACGTCAAGAGATTCAAGCGGCTTTCCGTCAAAATCGAAAAGAGCCTGTGAGTCAAAACCCGAACCGCCTGCCGCAACAGCATCCTTGTCATATTCCTTTGCATAGTCGCTTGCCCAGCCTGAACCGCACTCGTTCCAGAGCTTATTGCGCTGCATCCGGTCGATATTCTGAACGCCGAGCCATGCAGGTTCCCAGTAGAAAACGCCGAGTCCCTTTGAACCTACGTTTGCGATAGCCTGAAAAGCATCCGTGAGACATTTTGCCTGACCATCGACCGAAATATCATAGGCAAATTCAAGTCCCTCCGCACCGAGATGAACATCATTTGCAAAGCCGTCGCCGTCCTCGTTTGTATGCGGATAGGCTATCTCAGCAACCATTACGTATTTATTATATTTATCTGCGATCTCTTTCATGACTTTCGTCATATTTTCCGGAGTGCCGTGCCAGTAAGGATAATATGATGTTGCGAATACATCATAATCAAGATTGCATTCATTCATTATCTGTGCATACCATGCAAAGTGACCTGATGCAGGATTGGCAAAATGATGAGCTATGAGGATATTTTTATCAAAGTCACGCACAGCCTTGTTGCCGCTTGCAAAAAGTTTGCATATCTCACGCATATCCTTTTCACCGCAGAAGAAGCAGTTTGTCTCGTTGCCGACCTGAACCATGCCGATATCGCCGCCCGCCTCGGAGACGGATTTGAGCACCCATGAAGTCCACTTGTATATCTCGCCTGCAAGCACCTGATTTGAGTGCTGTGCCCAGTATTTCGGGCGTGTCTGCTTGGCAGGGTCAGCCCAGAAATCGGAGTAATGGATATCCACAAGAAGCTTCATGCCGTATTCTGCGGCACGTTTTCCGATAAGACCGGCTGTATAGACATCGTTGTTGCCGCCGCCGTAGCTGTGACCTTCGCTGTCATACGGCTCATTCCACACACGCACACGGATATAGTTCACGCCGTGTTCTGAAAGAGTTTTGAATATGTCCTGTTCCTCACCGTTGTCATTGTAGAATTTCACGCCTGCCTTCTCAACGGCAATAATTGATGATACGTCAACGCCACGGATAGGCTCTCCGCCATTGACCGAAGTATCAAAGCTGTCAAAAGTAACCTTTGTGTTCATCGCAGACTCAACGGAATACTTGTCATTGCAGGCAAGTGAAGCTGACATGAGTATTGCTGAAAGTGCGACAGCTGTAAGCCTTAATGCTTTCATAATTTCCTCCACATTATTGCTCCACCAACTAAATCTTGAATTTTTCTGCTTGTCCTGAAGAAGAAATTCTGCGTCAGAAAACCTTGAAATACGTAAGTATTCCTGCGGCTTTCTTCCTTGACTTTCTCCTTCATTACTTCGCATAAAATATTCAAGACTTAATTGGCGGAGCAATATAAAAAATCGTATAAATGAAAATCCCCATAATATCATTATAACGAATAAAAAAACGTATGTCAATAGAACAGACTGCCCGAAAACCCGTCCCACTCGTACATATCCCGAAATAAAGGGAAAAACAGCCATTTTAACCCGTACCGCAACCCGTACCGTGGTACGAGTGGTACGGGTTGTGTACGAGTTGATGTACGGGTTAAATCCCTGAAAATCACCGTAAATTAGCCATTTGTACGAGTGGTACGGGTTTAAGCGGCATTCTTCCCTTTTTTATTTAAGGCAACACCGCATAAAGATTGTGCGGTGCTGCCCAAGGTTTATTTGTATGGTATTACCCGAAATATATTTATTTTCTTTACACTTTTTATATAAGAAAAGAAAAATAAAAAAACATTATCTACCCCCTTTTCAAGTGGGAAAAAGTATGATATAATGAATATGATGACATATCAGCGGCATTTTTCCGACTGGTATAACTGTGACATGACTCTCTGACGGAATCCATGTCAGTGACAGCAATATTATGTAATATGGAGATTTTGATATGAGTACTACTTCTTTCCTTTCTGCAAAAAGAGCAGCGTTAAAAAAATATTTCAGCCGTATGAACGATATGCAGCAGGAAGCCGTGTTCAACGTAAACGGTCCGGTTCTTGTGCTGGCAGGTGCAGGAAGCGGTAAGACTACGGTCATCGTTAACCGTATAGCTAATATGATAAACTTCGGCAACGCTTACCTTGACGAAAAAGGTCACGGCAATGACGAGGACATTGAATTCCTCTGCGACTATGCCGAGGGCAAAGCTGACGATTTCGAGCTTCTTCGTGATACAGTCGCTTCAAATCCTGTTAATCCGTGGAACATTCTCGCTATCACATTCACCAACAAAGCCGCAGGTGAACTGAAACAGAGACTTTTTGATATGCTCGGCGAGGAGGCACTCAAAATAAACGCCTCTACCTTCCATTCAGCCTGTGTTAAGATACTCCGCCGTGAGATCGCTTTTCTCGGCTATGGCACGGACTTCACCATCTATGACTCCGACGACAGTCAGCGCATGATAAAAACTATCATGACAGATATCGATATTTCTGAAAAGCAGTTCGCTCCGAAACTTGTTCTCAGCGAAATAAGCGCCGCAAAGGACAAGATGATATCCCCTGCCGAAATGAAAAGAAACGCAGGTCAGGATTTCCGCCGCAAGATAATTGCCAAGATATATGACGTTTATCAGCAGAGAATGAAAGCTGCAAACGCCCTTGATTTCGACGATATCCTCACCCTCACCGTTGAGCTTTTCGAGAAATCCCATGATATCCTCGAAAAATACAGAAATCTCTATAAGTATATCATGGTCGATGAATATCAGGATACTAACCATGTCCAGTACAAACTCGTCTCACTTCTTTCAAGCGGTCACAAAAATCTCTGCGTTGTCGGCGATGATGACCAGAGCATCTATAAATTCCGTGGCGCTAATATCGAGAATATCCTCAATTTTGAAAACCAGTTCATCGGCGCAAAGGTCATTCGTCTTGAACAGAATTACCGTTCAACTCAGACTATCCTCAATGCCGCAAACTCTATTATCAGCAACAACATGAGCCGCAAGAGCAAAACCCTCTGGACTTTCGGAGACAGCGGCGAAAAAATATATTGGTACAAGGCTGTTGACGAAACCGACGAGGCTGGCTTCATTGCAAAGACTATCGGCGATATACATACAAGAACAGGCAGCTATTCCGGTACCGCCGTTCTCTACCGCATGAACGCACAGTCAAACTCTATCGAAAAAGCTCTTGTCCAGAACGGTATCCCATACCGCATCTACGGCGGTATGAGATTCTATGACCGCAAGGAAATAAAGGACGTTACCTCCTACCTTGCCTTCATAAACAACCATTTTGATATGCTGCGCTTTGAGCGTATAATAAACGAACCAAAGCGTGGAATAGGCGACTCCACACTCGCTCTCATCAAGGATATCAGCCGTGACTTCAATGTTTCACCGTTCGATGTCATGAAAAACTGCGAGGAATACGGCCCTCTCGCCAAGAAAATAACTTCTCTCAAAAATGCCTATGAGACTTTCGCTGACCTTACTGCTAAATCTGAGGAGCTTCCGCTTGATGAATTCCTTGACTATCTCCTTGACAAGACAGGCTATCTCGAATCTCTCAAGGCACTTGAAAACGGCGAGTCCAAAATCGAGAACGTTCAGGAACTCCGAAGCTCTATAGTTCAGTATATCCGTGAGTCAGACGAGCCGACACTGGGCGGTTTCCTTGAGGAAGTCGCACTCTATACCGAAGCTGACCGTGACAATGAAACAGATGACAAGGTCACTCTCATGACAGTTCATTCCGCAAAGGGACTTGAATACGAAAATGTCATTGTTGCAGGTCTTGACGACGGTATCTTCCCAAGCGCACGTGCATTCGACAGCGAGGACGACCTTGAAGAAGAAAGACGACTCGCTTATGTCGCTATCACCCGTGCAAAGAAAAAGCTCTATCTTACAAATGCAAGCCAGCGTATGCTTTTCGGTCAGACACAGCGCAATGTCACATCACGTTTCATGCGTGAGATAGGCAGCGAATTCATCGAAAAGCACGACAATGCCGCAGCTATGAGAAGCAAGCTTGAAGCCGAGGATAACTCAGTTACCGAAGTTCATTCAGCTACTCTCCAGCAGCAGCTCGCAAGAAACAAGGCAAAGCCGTCCGCTCCTAAGGAGACTGTCGTTTATACAGAAGGCGAACGTGTTGCACATAATGTTTTCGGCGAGGGCACTATTGTTTCCGTAAAGCCTATGGCCAACGACTCAATGCTTGAAGTTGCATTTGAAAAGGTAGGCACAAAGAAAATCATGGCTAATTTCGCAAAACTCAGAAAAATCTAAGGCAACACCACACAAAGATTGTGTGATGCTGTCTGAAAAATGTCCGCTACACTTCAGGAGGTGCTTGTAATGAACGAATTTGAAAAAGAAATGCTCAGAATGATGGAGGAAATGCAGTCAGAAATTGAATCCATCGGAAATCGTATGGAAATGATCGAAAAACGTATCAGTAATGTTGAGGAACGTCTTACAGGTATTAAGAAAGGCGTTGCTGAACTCCAGGAAGATGTCGCTGATCTGCATATGGATATGCTGCGCTATTCATAACAGTATACCGTAAGCACTTGAAAATTTAACAAGGAGCTGCATAATTATGAGAAAAACCAAAATTGTCTGCACAATAGGCCCTGCAACTGACGACGAAAATATAATGCGTGAGCTTATGCAGGCAGGCATGAACGTCGCAAGATTTAACTTCTCCCACGGTGACTACGAAACACACGAAAAACGTCTGCGCCAGATCGAAAAGCTCAGAAAAGAACTTGACCTTCCTATCGCAACTCTCCTTGATACGAAAGGCCCTGAAATCAGACTCGGCAAATTTGTCGATGACCAGCCTGTTGAAATTCACGACGGTGAATTGTATACGCTGACCACTGAAGATATCCTATGTACAGACAAAATCGGCAGCATAAGTTTCAAAAAGCTCCCCCGTGATGTCAGCATCGGCACACGTATCCTTATCAACGACGGTGTCATTGAACTTGTTGCTGAAAAAGTCACTACAAACGAAATCATCTGCCGTATTATCCACGGCGGTGTACTCTCTAACAACAAGGGCATAAATGTCCCAGGTGTCAAGCTTTCCATGCCTTACCTCAGTGAACGTGACATGGATGACCTTGAATTCGGCGCAAAAATGGGATTTGACTTCATTGCCGCAAGTTTCGTAAGAACTGCCGCAGATATCAACTACCTCAGAAAGTTCACACAGAGTCTCGGCTGGTTCGATGTACGTATTATAGCCAAGATCGAGAACAACGACGGCGTTGAGAATATCGATGAGATACTTGAAGCCGCTGACGGAATTATGGTTGCCCGTGGCGATATGGGCGTTGAAATTCCGTTTGAACAGATACCTGCAATTCAGAAGCGCCTCATCAAAAAAGGCTATAATGCTGGTAAACAGGTAATTACTGCCACACAGATGCTCGAATCCATGATTACAAATCCACGTCCGACACGAGCTGAGATAACCGACGTTGCAAATGCCCTTTATGACGGCACGAGCGCTATCATGCTGTCAGGCGAAACTGCCGCAGGTGCATATCCGGTTGAAGTTGTAAAAACTATGGCTCTTATTGCCGAAACTACCGAAAATAACATCGACTATAAAGCTCGTTTCTCGTCAAGAAGTGCTGAACAGAACGGAAGTGTGGCTGATGCAATTGCTCATGCTACCGTTACAACCGCACATGACCTCAACGCAAGAGCTATTATCACTGTTTCACTCGGCGGTCAGACTGCTCGTCTTATCTCGAAATACCGTCCGAGCTGCCCGATAATAAGCTGCACCATGAGCGAGGTGGTATGCCGCCAGATGAATATGAGCTGGGGCGTAATTCCGTTTATTATCGACGAAAAGACCAATACAGATGACCTGTTTGATGCCGCTGTTGAAGCTGCCGAGTCTCACAGACTTGTTCAGGACGGCGATCTTGTAGCTATCACTGCCGGTGTACCGCTTGGCGTTTCGGGTACGACTAACCTCATGAAAGTCGAAAAAATAGGCAATAACTAATTCACTGCAAGGCATCATTTCAACGTGATGCCTTGTGTCATTACGAAAGGAAGAATTATGATGTTCTGGGATAAATTTGCACCATTATTTGATTTTTTTGAAAAAATTTACAACGGAAAATGCTACAATGCGCTCGGTGAAAGAGTTGCAGAATTTGTTGAACCGACAGACAAGATACTTGAATGTGCCTGCGGTACAGGCGCTATTTCTCAAAGTGTAGCCAAATACTGCTATGCCCTCACCGCCACGGACACTTCAGAGGGTATGATGAAACGTGCAAGGAAAAAATGCAGAAAGCTCAAAAATGTACGTTTCCGCAAGGCTGACATAATGGAGCTTGAATACAGAGACGGCGCTTTTGACACGATTATTGCCGGAAATGTCATTCATCTTCTTGATGAACCGAAAAAAGCTTTAACAGAACTTGAACGTGTATGCAAGAAAGACGGTAAACTCATTATACCAACATATCTCTGTAAAGAGTTCAATTCACAGCCGGCGTTTGCGGTCAGATTTCTCAAAATGATAGGTCTTGACTTCAAAGCACAGTTCACTTTTGAAGGCTACAAGCAGTTTTTCGAGGATATGGGCTATACAAACGTGACGTACTCCGTTGTAGACGGTCGAATGCCGTGTGCTATTGCTGTAATTCAACTCAACAAACAGAAATGAATATAACCTCCTTTTTGGGGCATTATAGCTTCAAAAGGAGGTTATTTTTTTATGATCGAACAGGATACAATCAGGCTGCTTCGTGAATGCGATGCAGGCATAAAAATGGGAATCAATGCCATCGATGAGGTCATCGGCTCGGCAAAAAATCCGAAATTGCAGAATATTCTGACAGACAGCAAGGGCGAAAACCAGAAGCTTCAGACTGATTTGCAGAATGCCCTGAATGACTATCATGACAGCGGCAAAGAGCCTAACCCTATTGCCAAGGGTATGTCATGGTTCAAAACCAGCATGAAAATGACAATGGACAACTCCGACGGAACTATCGCTGAACTGATGATGGATGGCTGCAATATGGGTGTGAAGTCACTTTGCCGCTATATGAACCAGTACAGGGCGGCTGACGAACGTTCCAAGGATATCTGCCGCAGACTTGTCAGTGCCGAAGACAAACTTTCCGACAACATGAGGCAATTCTTATAACAAAAAAGCCTGAACATTTCAGGCTTACATAAAAAATAATTTCACTATTGCTCCGCCAATTAAGTCTTGAATATTTTATGCGAAGTAATGAAGGAGAAAGTCAAGGAAGAAAGCCGCAGGAATACTAACGTATTTCAAGGTTTTCTGACGCAGAATTTCTTCTTCAGGACAAGCAGAAAAATTCAAGATTTAGTTGGCGGAGCAATATTATCCATATCACAATTAACCAGATCAGTACTATCGGCAAAGCAAAATACCATTTTTTAGGTTTGCCATTCTTCCACATTTCGGCACTCTCTCGTCTGCACTGTTGAAAAATATCATCGGGAATTAATTTCACTGTCGCCCACACCATTGCAGGAAGTATCAGCAAATCGTCAAGATAGCCTAATATCGGTATAAAATCAGGTATCAGGTCAATCGGCGAAAGAGCATATGCTATGGTCAGCGCTGCATAATTTTTTGCAGCAAAAGGCGTTTCCCTGCGCTTTAATGCAATAAATACAGCAGGAATATCAGTTTTAAGCTGTTTCGCACGTTCTTTCAGTTTCATAATATCATACTCCCATATAGCAAGACACTTCCGACGAAAATCGGAAGTGTCTGAGGTCAATTATGTCAAATCAGAGGAATTTTAGTGAGTAGTTGAATAAAGCTTCTTGAAATCGGTAGGTGTGCAGTGCTTGATCTCTTTGAAAATGCGGTTGAATGTTGTAAGGCTCTTGAAACCTGAGCGCATTGCAACCTCCGTGATGGGCATATCCGGATCAAGAAGCAGAGTTTCGGCAGCTTTTGTACGCCGGGCGTTGATGTACTGAAGATACGACATTGAATTATACTGCTTAAAAATTCGTGAAAAATGGTATTTGCTGTAGCCTGCCACATCGGCAAGCTGTTCAAGAGTTATGTCGTACATATAATTTGAGTCGATATACTTGAGGACTGTGCCGAATTTTTCGTTATATTCGCCGAGTTTCTCGTCATCGCAGTCCATAACAGTCTTTTGTCTTTCAAGCTGGAACTCGCTGAGTGCCATAAAAAGCTCGATAATTTTCAGATATATCTTAACATCAGACAGTTCAGACTTTGAATCATACAACGAAAGAATATCCAGCATTGTCTTTTTTGCTAAAGCATGAAGGTCTTTATTGTAAGAATTGTCAATAACAATAGGGACATTCATTACACGGGTCACTGGTTCAAGTACGGTAACGTTGCTCAGGATTTTGTTATCACACTGAAAGATCAGCCTGCGTCCGGCGATTGCGGGCATACTGTGAAGCTCGCCGGGTGGAATAATGATGATATCATTTTCAAGAAGTCGATAGTCAATTCCGGCTACATTCACTGAATATTCGCCTTTTATCGGCATAATGATCTCAACAGCATCATGCCAGTGGACAGGGTAAGCCTCGGTCTGAATATTATCATAAAGCATAGCGTACTTTTTTGTGTCATACTCAACGGTCTCATACTCACCGGTCAGATTTTTGATCATAATTCTCCCCCCCTTAGAAGATATGAACAGATGTTTATACGTCAGAGCAAGCAGTTCCAATCCCTCTCAGAAACGGCAATACTCTCCATTTTCAGGCAAATTTCAGATGTCACTGACCAAAAATTGCTCTGAAAACATGATTTCTACTATCTATTATAATATATCCGTTACATTTTGTAAAGGGATAGCGCTCAACTTTGTTAGATTTCAACAAAATACTGACCATTTTTTGCACAAAATGAAAAGCAGCCGTTTTTAACCGACTGCCTTTCAGGGGATATTAAAATTTGGAGAAACCTTAATTCAGGTTTCCGAAGATGAGCATTAAGCCCATCCTCGAAAACATTTTAATTAACCTACTCTTGTGTAGATCTGACCGCCATTGATCTTCTTGCCCTTAGCAGCGAACATATCAGAGATTGTAACAATCTGCCATCCCTGTGACTTGCAGTATGGAGCAAGTTCCTCGATAGCACCGGCTGTTGTGCCGTATGTTTCGTGGCAAAGAACGATAGCACCGTTACCCTGACCATTGTTCATTGACTGCTTAACTGTGTTAACAATCGAATCCTTAGAAGCGTTATCCCAGTCCTTTGTGTCAATGGCACAAGTAATAAGACCGTAGTCATTAAGTGTAGACTGAACTGTACCGTTAGATGCAAGATAAGGTAATCTGAGGAGGTGAGCTGGCTCAACACCGATGATACCCTTGAGCTTAGCTGCACAGTTATCTACTTCGCTTCTGATCTGTGAAGCACCGAGATTTGTAAGATATGGGTGAGAAGTTGTATGGTTAGCGATCTCCATGCCCTTGCTGTAAGCATACTTAACTTCCTGCTCACCGTCTGAACCCTTGATCCAATCTCCTACATAGAAGAATGTTGAGTGGTGTCCATTCTGTGCAAGTGCATTGATAATTCTCATTGATGTAGCGTTAGCTGATGAACCAACTGCACCATCATCAAAGCTGATAGCGATCATCGGCTTTGAAGGATCTACCTGAGTTTCTGTTGTACCCTGTGAAATAGGTGTACCAGCCTGAGTTGTTGTAACCACTGGATTTGCCTTTCCTCCGCCGTCTGTGATCTTTGATGCAGTGCCTTCTGAAGCAACTGTTATATCATCAAGATAGTAGTCAGCGTTTGAATCGGGAAGTTCAACATAGAGGACAAGATTTGTAGCTCCGCTTGGAATTGTATAAGAAGTTGTAGCAAGATTTGTCCAAGTCTTATCCTTAGCTGTTGCTGTAGCAACCTGATCGTACTGTTCTGTACCCTCACTGTCCTTATACTGGAGTGTCATCTTAACACTCTGTGACTCGCCTGAAGCCTGCATTACAGCAGTTGAGAAGCTGTATGAGTTGCCAGGTACGAAGTCTGAACCGAGAGAGATCTGAGCGCCGTTCCATGTATCAGCACGGCCTGAAACGTAAAGACACTGGCTGCCTGAGTAATAGCTTGACTTATCAACAGCGATAGAAGCTGAGCCTCTGCCCTCGAAATTGCCTACACCATTCTCAAATGAATCACTGATGTAAGTTTTATTTGATGGAGCAGCTGTAGTTGTAGGTTTAGCTGTTGTTGTCGGAGCCTTAGTAGTTACGTTTTCAGTTTTTTTTACACTCTCTGGAAGTGAAGTAATAAGATTTATAAGATACTTCTGAATTGACAGAGCATCGTTGTTTGTGATACCGTCGCCTGACTCATAAACGTCAGCATTTGCCTGACCTACAGCAGTGATATGTGTAGCATCAGAACCATTAATACCATAAACGCTTGAGTTAACGAGAGACTGCATTACGAGTACAACGTCAGCCATATTTACCTTGCCGTCACAGTTAGCATCACCGTACTTGGTTACCTTTGAAGGAGCAGCGGTTGACTGAGTTGTCGGCTGTGTTGTTGGCTGTGTTGTTGGCTGTGTTGTAGCCTTTGTTGTAGCCTGTGTTGTCTGCGGAGCAGATGGAACAGGAGTAGCTGCAGCAAGCTTCATAAGGTTGTTGTAAGATTCCTTAGCAACATAGCCCTGCTTGAAGAGAAGTGGGTTCTTGCTTGAACGCCAGCTGTAGTTATCTGAAGTACCCCAGATTGTAACTGCAGGAATTTTATCAGCACGCTCAAGAGCTGCCTTGAATACGTCTTCATAAAGCTTATACTGAGCAGATGTATTTCCTTCATCAGTAATATCAAGCTCTGTGATCTGGAGCTCAAGACCTAATGAAAGGAACTTATCCATAGCTGCTGTGTAAGTATTGATATCAGGATAATTTGTAGCAAGGTGAGACTGCATACCGATACCGTCGATGTAATCACCGGCCTGCATGATCTTCTTAGCCATGTTGTAGATATCGTTAGTCTTTGCAGAGATATACTCGTTATAATCATTGAGGTAGAGTTTGCAGTTTGCAGGAGCATACTGTCTTGCATACTTGAATGCGTTGATAACGAAGCTGTCATCACCGTATACTCTTACCCAGTTAGAGTTGTCAGCCGGTCTCATTCCGCCGCCGTCGTTAACGAAAAGCTCGTTACATACATCGTATGAATATACGTCGAGGTTCGGATACTGAGACTTGAGAGCTGCGAATGTATTCTTGATCATGCTTTCAAGACGCTGATCCATGATCTGCTTTGATACATATGCGCCGTTGCTTGAGAAGTTCTCACGGAAGAACCAGTCAGGAGTCTGGCTGTACCAAACGAATGTATGACCACGGAGAGAAATGCCGTTCTGCTCGCAGAATTTAAGAGTTGTAGCAGCGTTGTTCAGAGTGATCTGAGTATTAACGTTATTACCTCTCTGCTGGCAAGCGCCCTGATCGAGGATCGAATCAGGCTTGAGTTCGTTTTCAGGTGTGATAGAGCTGTAGTTCTTCTTGATGAAGTCTGAACCTGAACCGAATTCACGTGGGCTTACAGAAGTACCAATCTTGAACCAAGGAGCGAATGCACCCTTGAATGAGCTTGTATCAACTGTATATACGCCTGTGCCTGTGCTTGGTGTACGTGGCTGAGTTGACTGTGGAGCCTGTGTAGCAACAGTTTCTGGTGATACTGTACCAGGCTTTGTTCCTGAAACAGCGCCCATAGCGTTGTCAACATAGAAATCTGTAAGGCTGTCAGGAGCTTCAACATAAAGGATCATGCTTGATGCGCCTGAAGGAATTGTATATGAGCCGTTGTAGAGCTGTGTCCACTGACCGTTTGAAGCTGTGCCGCTTGCTACCTCGTCATACTGCTCTGTACCTGTTGAGTCAGTATACTGGAGAGTAAGCTTCATGCCTGTTGAAGACTCTGTTGTCTGGAGAACGTCAACGCTGAATGCATATGACTTACCAGCCTGGAATGCGCTTGAATCAAGAGAGATTGCTGCACCGTTCCAGTTATCTGTTCTTCCGCTTACATAGAGAGCGCCCTTGCTTGAGTCAGCCTTGACTGAAGCAGCGCCTCTGCCTGACCAGTCGCCAACGCCTGATGAGAAGTCATCCTTGAAGTATGAACCGTCTGATGCAGGATCCTTTGGCTTAGCAGTTGTTGTAGGAACTGTTGTGCCAGGTGTGACGTTGCCCATCTTGAGTTCGTTCTTCTTAACATCAGCAGAACCGTTTGAACGGTAACCTTCGATGTTGAGAGCAACTTCGTACATCTTACCCATCTGCATACCGCACTTTTCCCATGCAGCAAAGTGGTCAGATACTGTGATAGTACCCTTGAGGTTCTTCATAGCATTAACCTGTGCAGGGTTGCTCTTCTGAACACTCCAGTACTGTTCAAATGTTTTATTACCTTCGATAGAAGGCTGGTTATAACGAGTTGATGTATAAACGTCATAAGACTTGCCGTCAACGGTGATCTGAGCCTTGCCGCCGTTCTGTCCCGGTGGTCTCCAGTCGCCCCATGCTTCTACGATATAGTATTCAACGAGAGGACTCTGTGTCCAACCGTAAATACACATATATGAGTTTCCTCTTGGTGTGTAGTCAACATCATAGTTTACCTGAATTCCGCCGTAAGATGACCATGACTGTGTACTGCCGAGTCTCTTACCTGAACGGAACAGGCAGTTTTCGATATTGCTCCATGAGCAGCTGAATGAACCGTTGCTGCCAACGCTCATCTGAACGTTACCCTGACGGTTCTGGTTCCAAAGTTCCCAGTCGTAGCCGTCCTTAGTACCCTGATCACACTGATCAGCGAATGCAACCATAGATGCAGGTACTGCGGAAGCGACCATCATAGCTGAAAGAACACCGCTCAAGAGTCTTTTTGAAACTCTTTTACCCATGTCAATCATTCCTCGCTTTCATATTTTTTCGATTAATTTTTTCTTGTGAATAGCATTGAAAAGCACATCTGCACTAAACTGCGGATGCGTCCCGCCTTTTCCTCAGCTTCTGTATTCATTTTATAACTTTTCGTCATTATTTTCAAGTCGTTTTTTGCTAAGTAATCGGATTTGTAATCAATTGTTGCTCTTTATTCGTGCCGAAAAACCGAGGTTTTTGTTAGGTTTGCACAAAGGAGTATACAGCTTTTTGTGACGTTTGTAAAATTCATTTTAAAATATACCGGCTGTAAAACCAAAAATGAATATCGCCTTAAAAAGTATTATTTAATTGTAGGAATACACAATCGCACCTTCCCCTCAATGTGCAGATATACGAAAATACCGTGCCGTACTTTTAATTTATATTTATATAGTATATAATAGTATTATCCTATAACATTATGTTTATAAGGAAGGCGGAATTATGGAGAATTATTCTATAAAGACCAATATTGCGGTCATTGTTTCAGGTATTGATGAAGAATACCAGTACAACATCATCTGCGGAATAAATAAATTCGCAAATGAAAATGATGTTAATCTATCATATTTTGCTGCATTCGGCGGTATGCTCGGCAGCAAGAAATACGATTTCGGTGAATACAGCATCTACAAGCTTATCGACTACTCACGCTTCGACGGCGTGATACTTATGACCAACACCATCAGTGACCCATACTTCAAGGAGCTTGTCATCAGCAGCGTCAGAAGTGCGGGAATTCCCGCTGTTCTTTTTGACTGCGCCCAGTATCCCGAATTCTATAACGTATCTATAAACAACAGCGAAGCCATGAAAAATATAGTCAGACATCTCATAACCAAGCATGATGCAAAAGTCTTCAACTATATCTCGGGCCCGCTTTCAAACCCCGAAGCCCTCACAAGATATCAGGCTTTCCTTGAAGTACTTGATGAATGCGGTCTCACTGCCGAAAAGGACAGGATATATTTCGGAGAATTCAGGTCACAGGACGGCAGACAGGCTGTGGACAGCTTCTTTCAGGCAGGACTTTCGCTCCCTGATGCAGTAGTGTGCGCTAATGATGCAATGGCTCTTACTGCCGTAACTGCTCTTGAAAAAATGGGATTTCATGTGCCGCAGGACGTTATCGTGACAGGTTTCGACTGCACCTATAATGCACGTAATTTCTCACCTGTCCTCACTACGGTCAAGCGCCCTCTGTTCACCGCAGGCTACAAGGCGTGTGCTCTGCTCTGCGATATTTTCAGCGGAAAAAAGCCCGAAAAGACTATGCTCCTCGATGCATACCCCGTCTTTTCGGAAAGCTGCGGCTGCGTTTCGTGTGAGGAACAGGATTTCAGCGCATTCAAGAAACGCTCATATTCCCGAAGCGAAAGCATGACAGAAAATATATCACTCATGAACCGCTTCAATGCCTCTCTCGCTGAGGCTGAGACTGATAACCAGCTCTTTGACGTTATCGACAAATTCATCGCTGAACTGAACTGCGAAAAATTCAGCCTGTGTCTCACCGAGGACTGGGAGGACGCTTTCTCAAATGTCATGCCGATAGACCCTGACGCAAAATATTCCGGCTTCATTACAGCTCCCCTTATCTGGGACAGAGGCGACAGACGCAGTGTCGGATATTTCCCAAGCTGTAAAATGTACCCGGAAACTCCCGAAACAGGCGGAAATATCAGCTATTTCCTGCCGCTGCATTTCCGTGACAGTACTCTCGGCTACTGTATCATCACAAACAGTTCTTTCCCGATAAACAGTCTGCTCTGCCATTCGTTCATCATGAACATAAGCAGCGCTATCGAGAATATACGCCGTATCTTCCACCTGAACAGGGCTATGGACGAACTTGACCACCTGTACAGCTATGACGTGCTCTGCGGCATCTATAACCGCAACGGCTTCATAAAGCGTGCCGACGAGATCTTCAAGGAATGTATCATTGGTTCACAGAAAATAATGATATCATTCATCGACATGGACGGACTGAAAAGCATCAACGACAACTACGGTCATACTGAGGGCGATTTCGCTTTGCAGAGACTTGCAAGAATTGTAAGTGACTGCTGTCTGGCAACAAGTATCTGCGCCCGTTTCGGCGGCGATGAGTTCATTATCCTCACCAGAGATGTCAGCGAGGGCGATGACGTGAGTATGGAACACAGGTTCTGCAATACCCTCAACAGCCGCAAAAAGCTGCTTGAAAAGCCGTATGAGCTGTCCGCAAGCATAGGCAGTGTCATTGTAACGGCAAGCAAGGACGTTACCCTATACAGCGTGATAAAACAGGCTGACGAAAAAATGTATCAGCTTAAAACAAAGAATAAAATGTCACGTGATTATATCCGTGAAACAGATTGATACAGCAAAGCCGCACATCATGACGATATGCGGCTTTCAGCGTGTCAAAAAACTTATTTGGGGACGTCGAGGACGCCGTCCCCTACAAATGCATTAACGAAGAATAGCTGAATTGTAGGGGCTGGCGGTCTCACCTGTCGGCTCGGTCGGTGCTTCTGCGTTGCAGAGGTATCCACTGGATACCCGCACCCTCGACAGCCCTTGCTTAACGAAATTATTTCGACTTTTTCAACAGACTGAAAGCCGCACATCATGACGATATGCGGCTTTATTATTGGGCACCTCTAAAAACCACTTCTGAGAAAAAACAGCTATGTACAGCATCTGCTGCGTCAAGCCCTCTCGTAGT
>JAKSQT010000035.1 GCA_024403995.1 Ruminococcus sp. | reverse complement strand
GAGTTTGAGGGAGAACCCTTTTTCAAAAGGGTTTCCCTCAATAATAAGCATAAAGGTTCTATATGAGTACCGCCGTTTGGTCGCCCCTGCATATATTTAGATTTTAACCGCTGATGGCTTTTTCCAGCCAGATGCTTGCGATGTCGAGAGCTTCATAAAGTCCGCACTCACGTTCAGCATTTTTTTCGCAGGCTTCAAGAGGATTAAGATTAGGATCGGTATTCATGAGAACAACTCTTACCTTTTCGGCATAGTCCTCATCATCGACCTTAGTCGTTTTCAAAATCTGGATCATAATTACATAAGGGTCTGACATATAGCCGAAATAAAGTATATTGCCGCATCTTACAAGCGGATAGCCCTTATATGTTTTGAACTTTTCTATCATAAATTTCCTCCTTCATCTACAGGAGATTTACCATGTTGTCACATAGTCCTCGCCTGTTTCAACTCGTTTTACGTTGTCTATGAGTGTGTTTATAAATGACTTTGAACAATAGAAACTGCTTTCACCGTTAATAACAACAAGTGCTTTCATTACTGAATCATCATAGAAATCATAGGTGTAAGTTTTTTTGTTGTATGCATCGGTATAGCTGAAAGACATCAATGGCTTTTCTGACGGTATCGGCACATCAAGAGCAAATTCCTCAAGGTTGCCGCTTATCAGGAATGCATAAAGCTGTCTGTATCTTTCGGAATCAAATTCTTTTCCGTTTCTTTTTACTTCATAGTCCTCTGTTCGTGCGCCGTCACGCTCCTTGCCGTCCATAAGCTTGATATCAAACTTTTCGGAAGTACCGTCAGGAAGGTCAAACGTGAAATTGCTCAGATTCCATACATATGCATTTACCATCAGTTTCGAGATTATCTCGATCGGCTGCGATTTCAGCCATATTGCATTTTCTTCAGTTATTGTATATATCGTATTGCCGCCCTCAAACATTGCATAGCAGCACTTCTGTCCGAATTCATCGGTAAATATCTCGCTTAACAGCAGTATATGGTCATTTTCCGTGCCTTCGCAGTCAAGTGTGACACGGCAGTATGGTTCTTTCAGACCTGCGCCTGCGATATCCGATTCCTTGCAGTGTACGGCATAGATGCTTTTGGCATAGAGTCCGTACATCTTAGTCATTATCTCGGAAGCCTTATCGCCTGAAACATGACACTCTGTCGGAGATGTCATGATATGTGTTGACGTTGAGCCGCCTGAATATTTGTCCTCTGAGCTTTTGTCATATTCAAGAACTATCGGCTTGTCAAGGTCATCACGCTCGACCATGAATTTGTCGATACGTGGTGAACCTGCCGAATCTGACGGAGTATCAAGAATTGTCTTGTCAAGGAAGTCGAAAGCTGTATTCTTGAAGTTTGCAAGTGCCGAGAATGATGCGGTATAGACCGTATCGCTGCCCTCTGCATAGACATATGCGCCTGTATTTGACGGTGCATCATCGCCCATATAGAACTTTGCATGACCGCCCGACTCATATTCATACTCAACAGTTACTCTCGGATCGTCAAGACCGAATTTTTCAAAATTTGTACAGTGCTCCTCAACGAGAGATGTTGAATGGAGACCGTTGCCGTTATTGATGAGCGTACTGAGCAGTGTGGAGTTGACATTCAGGTCTTCAAAGCCTTCAATGGTATAAACTGCGCTTTCTTCCTCAGTAGCTTCGCTTACCATTTTGACCTTTATCTCGTCCGTCTCGTTTTTGATAACGGCACGCTTTACAACGCCCGCTTCACCGTCTGACTTATCATCAGAAACGATTATGATATCTGCGCCCTGCGGAGTATTCGGGTCAACTAATTCTTCTGACCCCTCCGACGGCTTGTCTTTGTCAGGATCGGTAAGCTTCAGGAATACAAGACCGCCGCCAAGCACTACAAGTACCGCACTCAGTCCGATTATGCCTTTGACCTGTTTTTTCATCGATTTCGTCTCCTTAACAATACGATGATACCTGCGGCTGCCACAATGAATGGGATAACCCAGATAACAACGATCTTGATTACATTAGCCTGAGTCTGATTAACAGAGATGTATGACTGCTGGAGAGCCTTTTCAGGGATAACAGTACCTGCCTCCTTGCCTGTCATGTTGTTGACTATGCCAAGAAGAACATTTGCATTGTTATATGTGCTTGACTGTGTGAGAAGTTCGCTGTCAGCCATAAGCGGGCTGCCGACTACGAGGAGCTTGCTTCTTACAACATCCATGCCCTCTGCGTGTTCTCTTGTTGAGAGTACTGCTGCGCTGTGTGCGCCACGGTTATCCGTATCAGCTTCACCTGTCATCATGTCGCTGAGGAATGAGTTGTCATATGAACGGAGAACAGACTTTACAATGTTGTCTGTCTTGTTCGGGAGAATTTCAACTTCTCTTGTAAACGGTGCAATGATAGGAAGTGCTGCGCTCGGAAGTGCGCCTACTGTATCAGCATCGTCTATCTGGAGCATGATATTTGAAGCTGTACCTGTTGCATACTTATCGTCAGCTATCATATTGCCTGAAACCGCAATGTCCCATGATGCAAGGAATGCATCGATATTTGTGAGAACTGTTGTGGAAACATCAGGGAGATATACCATATTCTTGCCGTATTTTCCGTCATTGAGGAGATAATCGCTGAGCTTCTGGATAACGTTGTCAGTGAAGTCAACTGAAGGCATTGCAAGTACAACAAGGTCATATTCATCAGCAATGATATCATCTTCAACGATATCAACTTCTGTGCAGTCATAGCCGTTCTTTTCGAGAAGTTCATCCTCAAATGCAGCGATTATTGTGCCGAACTGCTGTTCATTGTATATAGACTGACCGTTCATCTTTGTGATAATTGCAGCCTTTACAGGATGTGCGTCAACAACATTCATAACAGCAGTAGTGATAAGGCTTTCACCTGCGAAAGTGAATGTCGGCTGACCTGACTGGATAGTGCTCTGGTCAGGCTGTATCATTGACATAACGTCATTTCCGTTTATGACCTTTACTCTGTCATTTGCACAAACAACGATGCTGCCTGTTGAGATATCGCCGTTGTAGTTCTGCTTATACTTTGTAAGGGAGTCAGGGTCTTTGTCGATATTGACATATTTTACCTTGATGCTGCCCTTGCCCTGTTCAGCATACATGGAGTATTTTTCGAGAAGTTCAGGTATCATATCATAAGGTACTTCTGCGTTAATGCCATAGTACTGTCTGTACATACCCTCATAATATGCAGCCATTGAAGCAAACATATCCTTTTCTGTGGCAACAGTAATTTCAACGTCCTGATTCAGGTTTTTGAGAACGTCGATAGTCTCGTCGCTGAGTTCAAAACGCTTGTCAGGAGTGAAATCCATCTTTACAGGATAGCGCTTTGAGACCATGTTTGCCATAACATTGATTACTACAACGATAGCGGCAACGAGAACAACTGAAACGGCAAACAATGAGCCGTATTTGAATTTCTTGAAGTTTTTCTTCTTTTTGGGGGCTTTTTCAGCCTTGTCAGCAGTTTCCTCTGCCGGCTTTTTAGCCTTGTCTAAATCTTTTTTACTCATCTGTAACAGACCTTCCTTTCAAAAATTAATCAGCTCCAGCGTCTTTTCTCTAAAACCTTTACTGTGAAGAAGTTAAAGAGGAAGGCTGTACTAATGAAGAAGATGATGCTCGGAAGGCTGAACATGCCGCCTGTGAATTCCATATATCTTGAATAGAATGCGAGAGCGGTCACGCCCTTGAAAAGAATCTTCTTGAATGTTCCGCCGTTTTCAAAATCGGCAACGAGCATTTCTGAAAGATAGAGTACAAAGAGTGAAACCATGCTTGCAACAGCAGAAGCCATCTGGTTTTCGGTGAGTGATGAGATGAAAAGACCAACAGCAATGAATGCTGCACCAAGGAAAAGCATTGCGAAATAGTTTCCGAAAAGTGTCTGCCATACAACGTTTCCGAATGCTGAAAGAATGATAGCATAAATGAATACTATGCTTTCAGCGATGATGAAAAGTGTAAGAGCGGCAAAATATTTGCCGAGTACGATATCCCATAAACCAACAGGAGCAGTAAGAAGTC
This sequence comes from Ruminococcus sp., assembly GCA_024403995.1. Classification (GTDB taxonomy): domain Bacteria; phylum Bacillota; class Clostridia; order Oscillospirales; family Ruminococcaceae; genus Ruminococcus. The sequence continues at coordinate 21,491 of JAKSQT010000035.1, read as the reverse complement.
CCTGATCGGTCTTGTTCTTTTTTTCTTCGGAAAGAAGCTTCATTGTAAGAATCGGGATAAGGAACATTACAACATAGAACATTGAACTGAACATAGGGGATACATCAGTAGTACCTGAACAGAGCACTCCGTTAAAGAAGAAAATGCCTGAAATAAGGTAGAAAACAGTAAGGAAAACATAAGCGACACCTGATGTAAAGAATGCGCCCATTTCACGTCTGTAAATAGCCAACATTATTCTTCACCTCCGTTATTTTCGCTGCCGTCTGTTTCTTCGGCAGTCTCAGCGTCAGCCTTTTCCTTGTTATCGTCAGTCTTTTCGGAAGCGATAAGTTCGCCGTCCTTGACCTTGACTTCAAGTTTAGGTGCGTTTGAGCTATCGGAAGCGGTAATGCCCTCGCTCATGGTTATCTTGAGGAAGATATCTTCAAGAGTCATGTCTGAAAGCTGGAGCATGAGGATATTCCAGCCCTTTTCAGCGCAGAGCTTGTTGATCGCACGGCGTACATCAGTCTTGCCGTCTGTTTCGACATCATAGTCATAGATGCCCTTTTCACGCTCCATATCGGCACGTACATAGGTAATGCCGTCGATACTGCGGAGAGCATCTGCTATTTTTGTCTTGTCGTCCTTGGTATGTGTCGGGCCTTCGATACGGAGAGTCATCTTGTGCTCATTGGAGATATTCTTTGCTATCTCGTCAGCAGTACCGTCTGCGGCTACCTGTCCCTTGTTGATGATTATTATTCTGTCGCATACAGCCTGAATTTCAGGAAGGATATGTGAAGAAAGGATAACAGTGTGGCGTTTGCCAAGCTGTTTGATGAGAGTTCTTATCTCGATTATCTGGTTCGGGTCAAGACCAACTGTCGGTTCATCAAGGATGATAACAGGCGGCTTGTTGAGGAGAGCCTGTGCAAGACCGACTCTCTGTCTGTAACCTTTAGAGAGGTTCTTGATAAGGCGCTTTCTTACGTGGGATATCTTGCAGAGTTCGCAGATATCTTCAAGGTGCTTTTTTCTCGGCTGTTTGCATTTTTTCAGGTCAAACATGAAGTTGAGGTATGCATCGACCGTCATATCAATGTAAAGCGGTGGAATTTCAGGAAGATATCCGATATTTGACTTTGCCTTTTTCGGATCTTCGAGAATATCAACGCCGTCGATAAGCACCTGTCCTGATGTCGATGAGATATAGCCTGTAAGCATATTCATGGTCGTGGATTTTCCCGCACCGTTCGGGCCGAGGAAACCTAATATCTCGCCCTTTTCGACCTTGAAGCTTATATCGTTTACGGCAAGCTTGTCGCCGTACTTCTTGGTAAGGTTTTTAACCTCTATCATTGGATAAATTCCTCCTTATGGAAAAATAATTTCCAGAGTCTTATTTTTGCGTACTTCTGAAAGCTGTATTGCAGGATGGCTTCAGATGTCCGATATTATGTTAACTCTATAATGTGACAATGCAGTGAACGAAAAAAGAATATTATATGTCATCTTTTAACGGCTGTGCGAACATCTTTGGATATCTGCTTTTTCAGTTCGCTGACCGAGGCAAATTTCATTTCAGGACGGATAAACTCAATAAGCTTCACCTGAATTTTTCTGCCGTAGATATCACCTGAAAAGCCGTCGATATATGTCTCAGCAAGGGGCTTGCCGTCATCATTTACGGTCGGTTTCGTGCCGATATTGGTCATTGAGCTGAAAAGTCTGCCGCCGATGGATGTGACCGACTTATACACGCCGTATTTCGGCACAAGCTGTCCCTCGGCAAAAACCTGATTTGCAGTCGGGAAACCAAGAGTCTGACCGATAGCCGCACCGTGTACGACCTTGCTGAAAAGCATATACGGTTCACCAAGAAACTTTGCGGCTTTTTTCACATTGCCTTCAAGGAGCAGTTCCCTTATTGCAGTTGAAGAAACCACCTGTCCCTTATAGACGACCTCATCAACGGTACATACCTCAAAGCCGTATTCCTTTCCGAATGCGATAAGCTCCTCAACGCCGCATGAGGCATCTTTTCCGAAGCGGAAGTTTCTGCCGCAGCAGACAAAGCCAGCGTTGATATTATCAACAAGGATATCGCTCACGAAGGTCTCGCCGTCAAGGTCACATATCTCGCTGAAATCAGCAGTGAATGAACCGTCCATACCGCATTCATTTTCAAGAATGAGTTTTTTTTCACTGTCACTGTATATAAATCCCGAAGCTCCCTTTAACGCCGCAGTTTTCGGCGAAAACGTAAAGACATTCGGTGAAAGTCCGTTTTTTTTCTGTTCGGCAGCAGCCGCAAGCACAGCACGGTGTCCAAGATGAACGCCGTCAAAAATGCCAAGCGCTACTGCTGTTTTTGTATCCATCATTACTATTTTTCACCCCAGATTTTTTCCGACTCTAAGCAGTCCGTTTTCACGGTCAGTCAGGGCTGTACCGATAAATCCGCCGTCATAGCCGAACACAGCATAGCAGTCCGCATCGGAACGTATCCCGTAAACCCTTTCAAGGTCAAGCTTAACGCCGTTGCGATACATTCTTGTCTGTGCTTCTCCGAGTTTAAGCTTCGGCAGTTTCCTGAAAACACGCTCGATAGGCAGAACAAGCTCCTCAAGGCGATCTTCGTCACGGGCAGCCTGAATCTCCTCAAAGGTGAAACAGTCATCGAGAGTAAATCCGCCTGAACTTGTCCTCACAAGAGATGTCATTATGCCGCCGCAGCCGAGAGCATCACCGATATCGCTGATAATTGTGCGGATATATGTACCCTTTGAGCATAAAATGCTCAGAAAGCCCTCTCTCTTTTCGGCGCAGTAGTCCGAAAGCGTAAGCTCCGCAACTTCAATTTCACGGGAAGTACGCTCAACCTCGATACCTTTTCGGGCAAGGTCATAAAGGCGCTGACCGTTTACCTGAACAGCCGAATACATTGGCGGAAGCTGCATAATTCTGCCTGTAAACTGCGGAATAATGCTTAGAATATCATTTTCTGAAACAGGTCTGTCCGACACTTCACGGCACTCGCCCCAGATATCCTGAGTATCCGAGACTGTGCCGAGACGGAAGCCTGCACGGTAGCTTTTGGTGCTGTCGGGCATGATGTCACACGCTTTTGTAGCGTTTCCCACAAACACAGGCAGTACTCCCGTAGCCATAGGGTCGAGAGTGCCGCCGTGTCCGAGACGTTTCATCTGTAAGATACCACGCAGCTTTGCTACCACGTCAAAAGACGTAAAGTCCTGTGGTTTATTTACACAAATTATGCCGTTCATTGAAAGAGTGCCCTTTCAACAGCTTTGATTATGTCAGCCTTAGCCTGTTCCATTGTGCAGCTGAACGAACAGCCTGCGGCTTTGGTATGTCCGCCGCCGCCGAAAGTCTGGCATATAGCGGAAACATTCATGTCATATGCGGAACGGAATGAGCATTTAAGCTCGCCGTTTTCACGTTCACGGATAAGAACTCCGACCTCTGTATCCTCAAGCTGGATAGTAAGCGGAGCAAAGCCTTCAAGCTCATCCACTTCGATGCCCATATCCTTCATCATTTCCTGAGTTACGGCAACGATAACGAGCTTTCCGCCGAGATGCTCCTCAACAAGGTCATTGAGTCTGCCTTCAAGACGGAGTCTTGCAGGACTTTTTACATCGAACATATAGCGGTTTATTCTTGAATAGTTGATATCATGGCTTTTCATAAGCTCTGCGGCGATTTCATGTGTATGAGGAGTGGTGCAGTCATACTTGAAGCAGCCTGAATCCGTAGCTATGCCTGTATAAAGGCACATAGCGCAATGGCTGCTGATATAGACACCCATATACTTTGCAAGGTCATAGATAACTTCACACGCAGCGGCTGCATTGCCTCTGAGCAGAGTTTTCTCGGCATAATCCTTGTTTGAGATGTGGTGGTCGATACAAAGCTGAACCTTTGAGCCGTAAATTTCTTCATAGCTGCCCATAAGCTTTGCATCAGCAATATCGACTGCAATAATAGTCTTTGGCTGAAAATCCTCGCCTGCGCCCTCATTTGTTAAAAAATCGAAACGTTTTGGAAATTCGTCGCTGCAAACAACTCTGCTGCGAATACCGAGTTCTGCGAGGATATCTTTTAGGGCAAAACCTGAGCCTATACAGTCTCCGTCGGGATTGCGGTGAGTGATTATAACAGCGTCCTCACAATTTCTGAGGAATGTTTCAGCTTCACTGAATCCAATGAACATAGCGTCCCCTCCTTAAAGAAGATCGTTGAGTTTCTTGCTTATTTCCGCACTGATCTCTGTTGAGTTGTCAGCAATAAATACAAGGGAAGGAGCTTTGCGGAGCTTCAGTCTGTGGAAAAGCTCACGCTTGATAAATCCCTCGGCACTTTTGAGTCCCTTGACGGATTCCTTAGCTCTTTCGAGTCCCTCAAAGCTTGATACATAGACCTTGCAGAATGACATATCGCCTGAAAGATCGGCTCTTATGACCGTAAGCATCTTGTCTATTCTCGGGTCTTTAAGATCTCTTAGAATTGCGGTGATCTCACGTTTGATATCTTCAGCCGTGCGGCTGTTCTTGAAATTAGGCATATTGTCCTTTCTCTGAATTATCAGATGTTGACTGAAAACGAATCGCCCTTTTCAGCGGGAGCAGCTTCTTCGGGAGCTTCTTCCTCCCCGTCATTTTCAGGCTGTTCAGTTTCGTCATTGTTTTCATCAGCAATTTCCTTATCCTCGAAAAAGCCTCCTGAGAAAATAGTATCCGAGAAAGCCTCCTCCTCGGCGGTCATGCTGTAATTCGGGATATCGTCGTCGCCTTCCTCACCGTAGTATATATCGGCAAAATTGCCGTATTCAGGTTCAAGCTCGACATCACGCACAGGGCGCTCGATTCCCATAAGGTCATCAGGGTAATCCTCCGGTTCTTCGGTAGCGCTGCATTTGCCGAGAAGTATATTTTTTACGGATTGGAAGAAATAAATGTCTATCGGGCCGAGGTCAGACCATGCAAGTGCCTCATCGCAGTACTGAATCATATCTGCGTTGCCCATTCGGGTATTGTCCATCTGTGATTACCTCCTTTGTTTCAGGAACGGCATTTCTGCCGCCTGTTTATTAACACGGCAATAATATTCCGTCGGTATCAACGGGATGCCAAGACGGCACCCCATATAGATATATCCGCAGTTTTATCAATTAATTGCCGAAATAATACTTGAAAACTTATCAGTCCTCACGGTATTCCTCAACGATGTATGTCTCGAAGATATCGCCTTCCTTGACATCGCTGAACTTTTCAAGACTGATACCGCACTCATAGCCTTCAGCAACTTCCTTTGCATCGTCCTTGAAACGCTTGAGACCTGATATCTTATCATCTGCAATGATGATACCGTCACGCACAACACGCACCTGACTGCCTCTTGTTACCTTGCCGCTGAGAACGTAGCTTCCTGCGACCATGCCGACGTTGGATATCTTATATACCTGTCGTACTTCGATACGTCCCTGTTCAACATCTCTGAACTTAGGAGCGAGCATACCCTTCATAGCGGTCGTTATCTCCTCGATAGCGTCATAGATGATGCGGTAGAGTCTTATATCAACGCCGTCTCTTGCGGCATTTTCTGCGGCTACAGGATCAGGACGGACATTGAAGCCTACGATGATAGCATTTGAAGCATTAGCAAGCATAACATCGCTTTCCTTGACAGCACCGACAGCGCCGTGGATAACACGTACACGTACTTCTTCATTTGAAAGCTTTTCGAGTGACTGCTTAACAGCCTCAACAGAACCCTGAACATCGGCTTTTACGATGATAGGAAGTTCCTTTATCTCGCCCTCTGCGATCTGGCTGAACAGGTTGTCGAGAGTAACCTTGCGGTAAGCGTTGAACTGTTCCTGTTTCTGTTCATGCTTTCTCTGGTCAACGAGTTCTCTTGCAAGACGCTCGTCTTCAACAGCATTGAATGTATCGCCTGCGCTTGGAACTTCAGCAAGACCTGTTATCTCAACAGGAACTGACGGGCCTGCCTCCTTTACGCTTCTGCCCTTGTCGTTAGTCATTACACGGACTCTGCCGACAGCAGTACCTGCGATGATAACGTCGCCCTGACGGAGAGTACCGTTCTGAACGAGAAGTGTAGCGATAGGACCTCTGCCCTTGTCGAGACGTGCTTCGATGACAGTACCCTTTGCAAGACGGTCAGGATTTGCTTTAAGCTCCTTGACTTCTGCAACGAGGAGAACGTTTTCAAGAAGGTCATCGATACCCTCACCTGTCTTAGCCGAAACAGGAACGCAGATAACGTCGCCGCCCCAGTCCTCGCAGACGAGGTCATACTTAGTGAGTTCTTCCTTTATTCTGTCAGGGTTTGCGCCTTCCTTATCCATTTTGTTGATAGCAACGATAATGGAAACTCCTGCGGCTTTAGCGTGGTTGATAGACTCAACGGTCTGCGGCATGATACCGTCATCAGCGGCAACAACGAGGATAGCGATATCTGTGATATTAGCACCTCTTGCACGCATTGAAGTGAAAGCCTCATGACCAGGAGTATCAAGGAAAGTGATGTCCTGACCGTTGATGTTTACCTGATATGCACCGATATGCTGTGTGATACCGCCAGCCTCGCCTGCGGCAACGTGAGCATCTCTGATACGGTCGAGGATAGAAGTCTTACCGTGGTCAACGTGTCCCATAACAACGACAACAGGACATCTTGGAGAGAGGTTTGTATCGTCGTCCTCGCTCTCGTCGATAAGGCGCTCCTCGATAGTAACGATGACTTCCTTTTCAACCTTTGCGCCGAGTTCTTCGGCAACGAGTGAAGCTGTATCGAAATCTATCTCCTGATTTATTGAAGCCATAACGCCGAGTCCCATGAGCTTCTTGATAACGTCGGTAGCGGTATGCTTTAAACGTGTAGCAAGTTCGCCGACAGTGATGATATCAGGAATAAGGACTTTAAGCTGCTGTTTTCTTGCTCTTTCGAGTTCGAGTCTCTTGAGCTTTTCGGTTTCCGACTCCTTCTTTGAGAACTGCTGACGGGTTCTCTGGGCAGATTTCTGGTTTATCTTCTGTTTCTTTGAAGAATAGTTGTCATTCTTATGCTTGTTTGAGGCAGCCATCTGGTCATATCTCTCGTTGTATTTATCGAGGTCTACATAGCTTCCTCTTGTATCTACGGTACGTCTCTGCTGAGTTGGTTCGGAAGCGGCAGTTTCAGTACTGAATGAAGCGGTGAATTTAGTACGCTCGCCTCTGTCCTGAGCCTTTGGAGCTTCTTTCTTCTTGTCATTCTTCTTGTTTTTCTTTGAGGAATGATCCTGTTCATCTGCATTAGCAGACGGTTTCTTTGCAGGTTCTTCCTTCACCTCAGCAGTTTTTGGTTCAGCAGTCGGAGCTGCTTGCTTAACAGGTTCAGTCATTTTATCCTCCTTTGCGGCAGGTTTTGTTTCGGTCTTGACTTCTGCCTTTGGTTCAGCCTTGATTTCGTTTTTTTGTCCGTTTTTAGGTGAATTTTCGTGCTTGCTGTTTGCAGGAGTTTCCTTGGCGGTCTGCGGCTTTTCCTCTTTCTTCACAGGAGCGGCAGGCTTTTCCTCTTTTTTTGCAGCAGCGGCAGGTTTTTCCTCAGCTTTTACAGGCTTGCTCTCTTTTTTCGGTGCAGGCTTATCAGCTTTTTTTGCCGGTGCAGGCTTTTTCTTTTCAGGAGCCGGAACTTCTGCTTTTTTCTCAGGTTTGGGTTCATTTCTTGATGTGAAGTAGTCGTCAAGTGACTTTACCTCGTTTGCCTTAGTATAATGTTCAAGAAGAAAATTCATTTCTTCTTCGGTAAGTGACGAGCCTGTTTTCTTCTTGTTATCGCCTTTTTCGGTAAACAGATCAATGATCTCCTGAGACGGAACACAAAGATCCTTAGCAGCATCACTTAATTTTATTTTTTTAGCCATAGGCTTGATTACCTCCATGTTATATGCCGCAACTCAGCGGCAGAGTATATTCAATTGTTTATGTCATTTCGGACTGAGATATGATTTTTCTGAAACCTTCTGCAAATCCCTTGTCAGTCACAGCGACAACGGCAGTGGATTTTCCGCAGAGACGTGCTATCTCGTCCTTGGTAAGAATTATTCTGTAAACGGGAACACTGTATTTATTGCCTGTGAACACAGCTTCCTTGACGGTTTTATCTGATGCGTCCGAAGCGGTAAGGAGACATGAGGCAGTACCCTTTTCTGCGGCTTCACAGGCGCTGTCAAATCCTTTTACAGCCTTGCCTGCCTTTATGCATATACTCAGCAGATCAGCCGTTTTGCGGCTCGGATCGAAGTTCATTTTCCATCACCTCGTAAACGCTTTCTTCAATTTTACATGAGAATGATTTTTCAAAGCGTCTTGCTTTTCTTGCAAGTCTGAGGCACTCTGCATTATGGCAGATATAAGCGCCTCTGCCTGATTTTTTGCCTGTAAAGTCGAGGCTTATCTCGCCCTCGGGAGACTTTACGACACGGATAAGCTCTTTTTTCGGCTTCATCTCGTTGCAGCCGAGGCACATTCTCAATGGCAGCTTTTTCGGCTTCATAATTATTCCTCAGTTTCTTCTGCGGCAGGAGTTTCAGTCTCAGCGGCTGTCTCAGGAACGGCAGTTTCCTCTGCGGAAGTCTCAGCTTCAGCAGTTTCAGCATTCTCCTCTGCGGCAGGTGCAGTCTCCTCAGCAACAGGTGCGTTAAGTACAGGCGGAACAAAATCAGGACTCATTTCAGGAGCTTCTTCATTTGTAGCGCTGTCAAACTGCGGCTTGATGTCTATCTTGAAGCCTGTCAGCTTTGCGGCAAGCTTTGCATTCTGACCCTTGTTGCCGATAGCAAGTGAGAGCTTGTTGTTCGGAACGATAACGGTGCAGGTGCAGTTCTTCTCCTCGTTTGAGGTGATGATGGTCTTGAGGACATCGGCAGGTGAAAGAGCACTTGCAATAAATTCCTCGGGATTCTCGCTCCATTTGATAATGTCGATCTTTTCGCCGTTCAGCTCGTTCACGATAGGAGTGATTCTTGAACGGTTAGTACCGATACAAGCGCCGACAGCATCAACATCAGGATTTTTTGACCATACAGCGATCTTAGTTCTTGAACCTGCCTCACGTGAGATAGCTTTTATCTCGACTGTGCCGTCATATATCTCAGGAACTTCAAGCTCAAAGAGTCTCTTTACGAGGTCTTTGTGAGTACGTGATATCTTGACAACAGGCTTTTTGTTCTTGCCGATGATGCCTGTGATGAATACCTTGATGGTTCTGCCTTCCTCAAGCTTTTCACCGGGTATCTGTTCATTCTGGAAAAGGTAAAGTTCAGTTCCTTCATAAACAACGGTAACTGTGTGCTTTGCAGGCTCGACCTGAGTTATCTTTGCGGAGATGCATTCATGTTCCTTCTTCTCGAACTTTTCAAGCATCTGTTCACGGTTGATCTCTCTGAGGTCGCCCTTGATGGACTGTTTTGCAGAGAGTGCAGCCATTCTGCCGAGCTTTGAGATATCTATCTCTTTAAGGATAGTGCCGCCGACAACTGCATTCGGATTTATAAGTCTTGCCTGAGCGATATTGATCTCATTCTCATCGAAAGGCATATCATCGATGATATCCTGAACGATGTACATTTCAAACTTTTTGGTCTTGGAATCAATTTCAACTCTGATTCTTTCCTCACTGTGCGGATATGCTCTTTTAGCGGCTTTCAGCATAGCTGACTTGACCTTTTCAATGAGGAGGTCTGTCTCGACGCTGTTTTCTTCTCCAAGGGATTCCAGTGCCTTGAAAAAGGCGTTATTCTTATTCATTTTTGTTAATTCCTCCAGTATAGATAAATTTAAACTGTATTTGCATTATCAGCTTGTTCTCAGAATTCGAGATACAGCTTGACGCATGAAACGTCGCTGAGCGGGAATGTTTTTTCCACGCCGTTTTCAAGGATAACGGAAACGCCCTCCTTGTCTGCGCCTTTCAGCTCTGCGATCAGTTCCTTCTGACCGTCAACAGGGCGGAAGAAGTGCAGCTTCACGGTATCGCCGACGCACACCTCGAAATGCTCCTCCTTTACAAGTTCACGTTCAAGACCTGCCGAGCCTACTTCAAGCATATAGCTCTGGTCGATAGGATCGGTCTCGTCAAGGATATCGCTTATCGGGGCAGTTGCTCTTTCACAGTCGTCGATGCTTATTCCCTCATCCTGATCTATGAAAATTCTGAGGTACCACATAGCGCCTTCCTTTTCATAGCAGACATCCCAGAGGTAATAGCCCAGCTCATCGGTTATCGGTTTGATAAGCTCATAGACCTTTTGTTCGGTGCTTCCGAATTTTTTGAATTTCACCGGCTGATATCTCCTTTCTGAAACATTTTTTATCATAGCCTAATACAAACGAAAGACCGGAAGTTTTCCGGTCTTTCACATTAACTATCATCATACATATTATACCACGTTTTTTCGGAAAAATCAAGTGTTTTTTGAAAAAAATTCCTGCAAAATTCGTGCATAAGACAAAAAAGAACCGTGACTTTGAAGCCACGGTTCATAAACTGCATTATTTCTTTTTATTATTCTTGCTTTCGGATTTTTCGTCATCCTTATCAGCAGCGGAATTATCATCGCCGTCATCTTCTGCATCTGCAGCAGCAACAGCCTTATTATTTGAGTTGTTGCAGTAGATAAGAGCCTTGATGAATACCATGACGATGAAGATGAAGAATATAAGTCCTTCAATTAAAAGGCATGGGAGAATTGAGTTATTGATTATCAGCTTGATTGAAGCACCTGCGGATGAAGCGGCAGGAACAAGGATATTATATGCATTTCTGTACTGAACATTGTAGAAATATTCGTTTGAAGTCTTTTCTGTAAGGGCGATAAGATCAAGAACCTTTGTATTGAGCTTTTCAAGTTCGCCCTCAACATACTCTCTCTTTTCAGGGCCGCCTGCCTTATTGTTCTGGAGAGCATCACGTCTCTGCTCATAATACTTGATACGCTGTTTTGTTGTAGCAAGGTCAGATGAAACAGAAACTCTCTGCTGGATAAGTCTGTCATATTCTTCTGAAGCCTGTGAATATGAAGTATCAGTTCCGTCAGTACCGTTTCCGAAAATAAGAACTGTATCCTTGATGTACTTGCTTATTGCATCTTCGATAGTTTTAAGCTGTTCGTTGAATGCAACTGTATTTCTTGTAAGGCTGTCGATCTTGTAATTGTAATATGCAATTGACTGATCCTTGTCCTTGGTTACATTGTAGATAGAAATATAAGAAGAAATTCTGTCGAAATCGATATCTCTGATAGTCTGTGCTGACTTATAGATATCATTGAAGGAAAGACCTGTTTCTGTTGAACGGAAGATGTTTGTATCTTCTCTTGAAAGATTTTTAACATATCTTTCAAGGCTTGTTATTGAGTCATCGAATACATCAAGCTGTTCGCTGTAGTCATATGCTGTGTAATCTATTGCAGCGATTGAAGAACCGAGTGCCTGATTATAGCCGAATTTTTCATAGAAATAATCACGGTAATCTTCAAGTATTGTATTGAGGAGCTGAACGCTTTCTGAACGTGTGAGTGAAGTATTGCCGTAATTGAATGTAACTTCAAACATAGTAGGGTTATAGTCTACATTGAGCATAGCCTCACCTGCGGCAAGGTTGCCTGTTGCGGCATTCTCATATACCTGTTTATATATGAGGATTCTGTCCATTGCATCTTCCGGTATCTTGCCTTCGATGGAAACATTTCTTCTTATGCCCTCAAGGTTGGCAATATCCATATCGCAGTCGGAAAGTGCTCTTTCAAGAACTGTCGGATTAATAATATCATAGCAGTCGAATTTTTTGCCTGAAGGGTCAACGCCGTTTTCAATTCCGGCATATGTAAAGCTTACAAGTGCGCTGATAGGGTCTTTAAAGAGAAATGTCCTTGCTGTACCTATTGCAACAGATACAAAACCCGCAATAATTGCAATAGCAAGCCAAAGTGTAAAGAATTTTTTCAGCATTATTCCAATAGCTGGAAGAGAAATTACTACCTCATCATCTTCCTTATTGTTGATGGTGACATTGATATTTTTGTTGTTCACGCCCATATTTTTACCTCCTGATAGCCAAGTATCCCACGGGATAACTCCCCCTGAATATGATGCATCCAAGCACCTGAACATACACATAAAAAGCTAAGAATTTTTCGTCATACTATACAGCAATTTACGGTTATTCTGTAGCTTTTACACGAACAGATTAATTATATCATTATAACATCAATACGTCAAGACTTTTGCCGATTTTCCAGTAATTCACCAAATAACTGCAAAAAATGCCCGACCGATTATATAATAACAACAAAAGGAACACTGCACTTTTTATGCAGTGTTCCCATATAAAAATTATACAGTATGACCGTTTCTGCGGATGATATCCACTACTTCGTCAACATATTTGCGGCAGATGTCTTTGCTCTCTGCCTCGACCATTACACGCACAAGAGGCTCTGTTCCGCTTTCACGGACGAGTATTCTTCCTGTTATGCCGAGCGCCTTTGTTACGTTCTTGACTGCTGCCTGAACATCAGGGTCATTCTGTGCGGCAGCCTTATCCTTTACTCTTACATTTTCAAGCACCTGCGGATACTCCACAAACGGAGCTGCAAGTTCGCTGAGTTTCTTTCTGCGTGACATGATGACCTGCATTATCTTCAGGCTTGTGAGTATGCCGTCGCCTGTTGAAGCGTACTTCGAGAAGATGATATGTCCGGACTGTTCACCGCCGAGACAGCAGTCATTGTCCTTCATATATTCATAAACATATTTATCGCCGACTTTTGTTTTCGCATAGTCAATGCCTATCTCATCAAATGCCTTGAAAAGTCCGAAATTTGACATGACTGTTGCAACAACTGTATTGTTTACCAGCTTATCCCTTTCCTTCATGTATCTGCCGTAGATATAGAGGATATGGTCGCCTGTGATGATATTGCCCTTTTCGTCTACACACAGGCATCTGTCAGCATCTCCGTCATATGCGAAGCCTGCATCGAGACCGTTTTCAACGACATATTTCTGGAGCACTTCGATATGTGTTGAGCCTGCGTTGTTGTTGATATTCACGCCGTCAGGATTTGCATTGATAACATGAGTTTCTGCGCCGAGTGCATCAAAAACAGCCTTTGCAATATTCCATGAAGCGCCGTTAGCACAGTCAAGACCTATCTTCATTCCACGGAATGAGTAAACGCCGAGTGAGATAAGATAGCCTACATAGCGGTTTCTTCCCGAAATATAGTCAATAGAGCGTCCTATCTTCTCATCCTTTGCATATGGAAGCTCCTCCCAGTCCTGACCGAAAACATTGAGTCTGCCGTCAAGATAATCCTCAACAAGCTCAATAACGGCATCTTCCATCTTTTCGCCCTGACTGTTTATGAGTTTGAGTCCGTTGTCATAATACGGGTTATGACTTGCGGATATCATAATAGCACAGTCAAAATTGTCAACTCTTGAAATATAAGCAACAGATGGTGTTGTGGTAACATGAAGAAGATATGCATCTGCTCCGGAAGCCGTAATACCGCCTACGAGAGAATATTCAAACATATAGCTTGAACGGCGTGTATCCTTGCCTATAACTATTCTTGGTGCTGTATCGTCACCGTTTCTTCTTTTTAATTCGCCGTAGTACCAGCCGAGAAAACGTCCTACCTTAAAAGCATGGTCAGCTGTTAAATTTTCATTGGCGGTTCCTCTGAAACCGTCTGTACCGAAATATCTGCCCACTGTAATAAACTCCTTAAATACATATTGTCTGCATATGCAGATATTATGATTATATCATATTTAATTTAAAAGGTCAATAAAATTTTTGTTAAATTTGTGTTATTGCTCCGCCAATTAAGTCTTGAATATTTTATACGAAGTAATGAAGAAGAAAGTCAAGGAAGAAAGCCGCAGGAATACTGACGTATTTCAAGGTTTTCTGACGCAGAATTTCTTCTTCAGGACAAGCAGAAAAATTCAAGATTTAGTTGGTGGAGCAATATTGACGGACATTATACATACCCCAGACTTTTCAGCATAAACAGCCAGCCTGTCAGCGTAAATGCACTGCAAAGCGTTGTCAGCATGACCGCAAGCGCTGTAATTGCACCTTTGTGACCGAAATTTTTCGCCATTACAAAACAGCTTCCCGTTGTGGCACTGCCAAGCATTACAAGAATTGCCACAAGCTTTTCGCCACGAAAACCCATATTCACCGCAACAGGAAGAAATATTCCGCAGAACAACAGCAGTTTTATGCAGACTATGCCTATCGTTACGGGCAGTTTATCCTTTGCCTCCTCGGCTTTGAACGATGCCCCCAGCGCAATGAGTGACAGCGGGGTTGCCATATTTCCAAGATATGACACGGATTTTTGCAGTATGACAGGCTGAGGTATGCCGATGACCGACCACAGTATACCGGCGATTATACCGAGTATTATCGGATTTGTCACGATGCCCTTTGCCGTAGTTTTCCACAATGTTTTCCTGTCCTGTTTATTGTCCTTTTCAGGCGAGGTCAGGGACAGCGAAATTACCGCAATTATGTTATATATAGGCACAGTTCCCACTATCATCAGCGCCGCCATCGTAGCTTCACCATAGATGTTCTTGACAAATGCTATTCCGAGAACTGCGGCACTGCTTCGGTATGAAGCCTGAATTATCTCTCCACGCTCGCATTTGTCCTTGTGGAAAAGCGAATACAGAACCGCCGCCCCCACACATATCAGCGTGACTATCATGCAGAAAAGCACGAATTTCGTATCCCATACTGCACGGAAATCAGCCGTTGACAAGTCCATAAACAGCAGTGCAGGGAGCAGTGTCCTGAAAACGAATTTATTTATCTGTGCCGTGGAATGGTCGTCAAGCAGTCCCACACGCTTTACGAACCAGCCGAATACCATCATAAGAAATACAGGCACAGTGGCATTCAGACTGAACCTGAGATTTTCCAGAAACAAGATCTTATCCTTCCTTTCAATTGAACAAATCACTTTTACCAGAATTTTATAGGGGATGCCGCCCCCGGCATCCCCTACAGATAATAATGCAGATCAACAGCGTCACATACAAATTAAAAAATATCCTTTTTGCTCTTTATGCGGCGGCGGATAAGCACTACCACCATGAAAACAATGCTTGCGATAAGGAACACAGGTGCTATCCACTTATTGGTATTCTCGTCCTCGGCGGATTTCATCTCCGTCCATAGATCCTGCATCTGCTGATTAGCCTCGTCAGAAAGATTGACGAATACCGTTGTTTTATCGGCTATGAACTGACTGTCAGGGTATGAAACGGAACTGTTCCGCACTTCCTCGTCAAGCATATCGAAAGCCGCCTGATGCGGTGTGGAGTAGCATATATAGTCAATATTCGCATACGCTATATCAGGCTCGCACATGAAGTTTATATACATTTCTGCGGCTTCCTTCTGACGTGAGGTCGTTGGGATGCACATAGCATCGATAAACAGATTTGTACCGCTTTTCGGCACAACAAATCCCAGCGAATCGTTCTCCTCCAGAATAGTCAGCGCATCGCCTGCATAATACGGAGCAATAAGAGCATCACCTGCGCCCATTTTGTCGAATATCTCGTCCATGACATAGCCCTGAACGATTTTTTTCTGCTTGGTGAGCTTTGCGGCGGCGGCTTCAAGTTCTTCGGGATCTTCGGTATTTATTGAATAGCCCTGCATTATCTCCGAAATTGCAAATGCATCTCTCGGATTGTCAAACATGAGTATCTGGTCGGCATAGTCCTCGTTCCACAGCAGATCCCAGTCGATATCTTCGGGAGCAAGGTCTATCATTGTAGTATCGTAAATTATGCCGACTGTTCCCCATGTATAAGGCACGGTATATTCATTGGCCGGGTCATATGCCATATTGCGGAAATTATCCATGATATAGCTGAAATTCGGGATATTTTCCATGTCAAGCTTTTGTATCATGTCCTCTTTTATCAGCTTGCTTATCATGTAGTCGGACGGGATTATGACATCGTATGATGCCGCACCGCCCTTCATTTTGGCATACATTTCCTCATTTGTGGCAAAATTCGTGTAGTTTACCTTGATGCCCGTCAGTTTCTCAAACTCGCCGTTGACATCGAGCGTACCCTCGTCAGCGCCCGTGGAGATGTATTCGCCCCAGTTATAGACATTTATCGAAATGCCTTTGTCCTTGAAGCGTGTGTAATAATCGGGGTCAGACACGGTAAGAGTCTGTTCGGTGACTTCCTCATCGCCGTCATCTTCCTCCTCGTCAGCCGTTTCAGCCGAACAGCCTGCAAATATTCCTGCCATGCAGAGTGAAGCCATGAGCAGTGAAAAAAATCTTTTCTTCATGTTCAGACCTCCCCGACAGTTTTATTTTTTGCGGCAGACTTATTCTCAATGATATTCTTGATTATGAGTACGATGACTACTGCCACAAAAATAAGCGTAGAAAGGGCGTTTATCTCAGGCGATACCTTACGGCGTGTCATTGAATATATCGTGATAGGAAGTGTCTGCGAGGTCGAGCCTGTTGTGAAATAGCTGACAACGAAATCATCCAGCGAATAGGTGAACGACATGAGGAAACCGCTTACAACGCCCGGCATTATCTCAGGCAGTACCACCTTGCGGAACGCCTGAATCGGACTGCATCCCAAGTCCTGCGCCGCCTCATAGATATGCGGATCCATCTGGTTGAATTTCGGCATGACGTTAAGTATGACATAAGGCACATCAAAGGTTATATGTGCGATAAGCAGCGTGACAAAGCCGAATTCAAGGTTCATTCTCGCCGCAAAGAATACGAAAAGAAGCATCAGCGATACACCTGTAACGATTTCAGGGTTGATGATAGGCATATTGGTGATGTTCATTACAACGGCTTTCGGGACTTTCCTCATGCTGTGTATGCCTATTGCCGCAAGAGTGCCCATTACCGTTGAGATTATGCTTGCCGCAACGGCTACGAGTATCGTATTGACAAGTGACGAGATTATTATTTTATTGTGGAAAAGCCGCTTGTACCAGTCAAGCGTGAAGCCGCTGAATACGCTTCGGCTCTTTGTCTCGTTGAACGAGAAAACTATCAGCACGAAAATCGGCACATACAGAAACAGGAGCACGAGTATCAGATAGAATTTACCAAGTTTTTTCATATTCACGCCTCCTCACATAAGTACCTGATCTTCGGGGTCAAACTGGTTCATGACAGTCATTATAACAAGTATTATCACCATGAGCACCAGCGAAATTGCCGCACCAAGATGAGGATTATAGGCATTTCCGAGGAACTGCATCTCAATAAGATCGCCAATGAGCAGATTTGAGCCGCCGCCCAGCATTCTGGAAATAATGAATGTGGAAATTGCAGGCACGAATACCATTGTTATGCCCGATGTTATGCCCGGAACACTCAGCGGAACGACTACCCTGAAAAGTGTCTGCGTGGAGTTGCATCCGAGATCGGAAGCCGCCTCGAACATGGACTTGTCTATCTTCTCCATGACGGAATAAAGCGGCAGAATCATGAACGGCAGATAATTATAGACCATGCCGAGAACGACTGCGCCTGACGTATTTATGAGCTTGTAAGGGCCGAGTCCGACAAGTCCGAAAAGGTGATTTATAATGCCGTTGTTGCCTAAAAGTGTCATCCATGCATATGTTCTCAGGAGGAAATTCATCCACATCGGAAGCATGACTATCATGAGCATAGTGCCCTGTTTGTGCTTTTCCATGCGTGAGAGAATGAATGCCACAGGATACGCCACAACAAGGCATATCGCCGTTGCTATGAGTGAGAGCCATATCGAGCGTATGAATATATTGGCATACTGTCCGACATCGGAAATATATTTTACAGTAAAGCTGCCGCCGTCAGTAGTGAACGCAAAATAGGCGATAAGCAGAAGCGGTACGGCAATGAAAACTACCATCCAGATTATGTATGGTGCGGAAAAATATTTCAGTTTCATTATTCTTCCTCCGTTTTCTTCATGATATGGATATCGAACGGGTCAAAGGTCATGCCTATCATAGTGCCGACAGGTTCAGCCTTTGTGGAATGTATCTTCCACTTGTGGTCAACGCCGTCAACTATCATCTCATAGTGAACGCCCTTGAAAACAACAGACTCCACAATGCCCGTAAGCTTGGCTTTTTCGGCAGGAATGACCTTTACATCTTCGGGACGGATAACGACATCGACTGTTTCATTCGGGTCAAATCCCTTGTCCACGCATTCAAAGCGCCGTCCGGTAAACTCAACGACGCAGTCCTCGGGCATACAGCCGTTGACTATATTGCTCTCGCCGATAAAGTCCGCAACAAAGGCATTTACAGGCTCATTGTAGATATCCGTCGGAGAGCCTATCTGCTGGATTATGCCGTCCTTCATGACAACGATGCTGTCGCTCATGGTGAGGGCTTCCTCCTGATCGTGAGTGACATATACGAAGGTCAGTTCAAGCTCCTGTTGGATTTTTCTCAGCTCGATCTGCATTTCCTTACGCAGTTTCAGGTCAAGTGCGCCCAGAGGCTCATCAAGAAGCAGCACTTTCGGGTGATTTACAAGTGCCCTTGCAATGGCAACACGCTGCTGCTGACCGCCTGACAGACGATTCACTGCACGTTTCTCAAAGCCTTTCAGGTTGACAAGTTCAAGCATTTCACCGACACGTTTCAGAATTTCCTTTTCGGGAGTTTTTTTGACTCTCAGACCGAATGCGATATTTTCATAGACATTCAGATGAGGAAACAGCGCATATCTCTGAAAAACGGTATTGACATTGCGCTTATGCGGTGGCAAGCCATTGATGCGCTGTCCGTCAAAGTAGACATCACCCGACGTAGGTTCAAGAAAACCTGCGATAATTCGGAGAGTAGTGGTTTTTCCGCAGCCTGACGGGCCAAGAAAAGTAACAAACTCCTTGTCCCTGATATCAAGGCTGATATTTTTGAGGATACGCTCACCATCCTCAAAATCGAGAATAATATTTTTAAGGCTGACAATATTTTCCATGCAATCATTCCTTTCGGGAAATATAACGATTTATTATAACACATAATCAGGCTGATTTCAATATACAAGCGAAATTTCGGGAATAACAAAACAATTTTCTTAAACTATGCTGTGATATGATACAATCAGAAGTACCTTTGATTGTATATTTATACAAAGATGAACTTGCATAGAAAAAACTAAGCACTTTTCTGACATTTATATACAGAAGCGAAAGAAAAGATTTTTAGTCATAAAAAAACTTCACTTGCACAACCACCTATTAAGAATGAAATCTTCATGGACTATAATTTCCAACTCCACCTTATAAGGAGAAGCTGCCGACGGGCGGCTTTTTCTTATTGTGAAGGTATATGGAGACCTCTAAAACCCCCTTCTGAGAAAAAGCAGCTATGCACAGCATCTGCTGCGTCAAGCCCTCTCGTAGTGCGAAAGCACGCCTTCGATGGCTTTTCTTGCATCTACTGTACCTATCTGCTTTTTCTTACTCAAGGCAACACCGCACAAAGCACGTCTAACGACTTTGTACGTCATAAACTTGTATCTTTTCCGTCATCTTGCACAGAAATTCTTTGCCATACGACAGTATGCCTGCAAAATTTCTGTACAATCTGACGAAAAATCTAACT
The DNA here is from genome assembly GCA_024403995.1 of Ruminococcus sp. Taxonomy (GTDB): domain Bacteria; phylum Bacillota; class Clostridia; order Oscillospirales; family Ruminococcaceae; genus Ruminococcus. The sequence goes on along the minus strand of JAKSQT010000035.1, from coordinate 1,775 downwards.
GCGTTTCTGCCGCACAATCTTTGTGCGGTGTTGCCTTAACATATTTGCCCTGATTTATCAATAGCAGATTATTTTGTAAGATATTGCTCCGCCAATTAAGTCTTGAATATTTTATGCGAAGTAATGAAGGAGAAAGTCAAGGAAGAAAGCCGCAGGAATACTTACGTATTTCAAGGTTTTCTGACGCAGAATTTCTTCTTCAGGACAAGCAGAAAAATTCAAGATTTAGTTGGTGGAGCAATATGTAAGGGAGATGCCTATGTTTAAAGGGAAAACAGCAGTTATTACAGGCGGCGCACACGGGATAGGGAAGTGCATAGCCGGAGAATTTGCCAAAAATGGTGCAGCAGTTGAAATAATCGATATTGCAGACGGAAACCATTTCAAGGGCGATTTGTCGAAAAAATCAGATATCGAAGATTTTGCAGAGTATGTGATCAACAGGCACGGAAGCGTGGATTATCTTGTGAATAATGCAATTCCGCTTATGAAGGGCATCGACCAATGCAGTTATGAGGACTTTGAGTATGCCCTTGCTGTAGGCGTGACCGCACCATTCTATCTGTCAAAGCTTTTTGCGCCTTATTTCGGCAGAGGAGCGTCCATCGTCAATATTTCATCGTCCCGTGACAGAATGAGTCAGCCGCAGACTGAAAGTTATACGGCGGCAAAAGGTGGTATAGCTGCCCTTACCCATGCAATGATGATGAGCTTTTCGGGGCGTGTCAGAGTAAATTCGGTATCTCCGGGGTGGATAGATACTGATTTTGCGGTTTATGAAGGCGCTGATGCTTATCAGCAGCCGTCAGGCAGGGTGGGGAATCCTCTTGATATCGCAAATGCCGTCCTGTTCCTCTGCTCGGATAAGGCAGGCTTTATCAACGGCGAGAATATCTGCATTGACGGCGGTATGACCAGACAAATGATTTACCATAACGATTTCGGGTGGAGACTGGAATAAGAATTTGACTGCTGCCAATAACGTATAGCTCACAAAAATACTTACTGCTTATTATGCAAACATACAAAGATGAAAAAGCATAGAAAAAACTAAGCACTTTTGCGACATTTATATACAGAAGCGAAAGAAAAGATTTTTAGTCATAAAAAAACTTCACTTGCACAACCACCTATTAAGAATGAAATCTTCATGGACTATAATTTCCAACTCCACCTTATAAGGAGAAGCTGCCGACGGGCGGCTTTTTCTTATTGTGAAGGTATATGGAGACCTCTAAAACCCCCTTCTGAGAAAAAGCAGCTATGCACAGCATCTGCTGCGTCAAGCCCTCTCGTAGTGCGAAAGCACGCCTTCGATGGCTTTTCTTGCATCTACTGTACCTATCTGCTTTTTCTTACTCAAAACGGGTTTTTAGAGGTCCCCATATGTGCAAATGCAAAACAAAGCACAATGAGCAGAACTGCCCATTGTGCAAACATACAAAGATAATTTCAAACAGAAAAAACTAAGCCAATTTCTGACATTTATATACAAAGGCAAACAAAGAAAGATAAGCCTTATAGAATTATTGAGAATAGAAAGCATCTCCCATAAAAAACGGCATAGAAATATAAAGCCGTGAACAAAAGAAATTGAGAATAGAAATTTCCGCTATACCTTCATAATTCCATACCTTAGAAGAAACCGCCCAATAGGGTGGTTTTTTCATTTTACCGGAATCATAAAAAAATGCTGATACAGACAGCACCGTTAATAATATATAACACAAAAACCTCTTTCACGCAATAGTGAAAGAGGTTTTAAAAAAGTGTCG
>JAKSQT010000034.1 GCA_024403995.1 Ruminococcus sp. | reverse complement strand
GACGAAAAATCTAACTGCGTTTCTGCCGCACAATCTTTGTGCGGTGTTGCCCTAACTGCGTTTCTGCCGCACAATCTTTGTGCGGTGTTGCCTAAGATCGTTGTAAATTTACTTTGAATCGATTCATTGAGGAGCAATATTGTCCTCATCTGCTATATACGTGTCAGAAAAAGTCAATTCTGATAATCCATTATTTCATCTTTGTATATATGCACAATTAAAAGCCACATATATTACTGCTTATTTGTACTAAATGTGTACAAAATATAAATTTTCTGCATTTGGTGGACAAAATACGTATAGTTATATTGACAAATTCTGAAACTTGTTGTATAATTAAAATAGGCACATAATAGATTCGTGCCGTTACGGTCAGGGCAGTCTGACTGTATGCCGGAAAATCAGCATTTGGCTGATTGGCAATGAAAATTTTCAGGGGTGAAAAATTTGATCAAGAAGAAACGGCCAATCTGCGGCGTAGTGGCTGCAGAGGCAAACAGCATCGAACAAAGACAGCTTCTGTTCGGTATTATCGGGCAGAATCAGTCGTTTGGCGTTGACACGGTGGTTATCTCCAATATCTACAATCCCAATATCAGGGAACAGGAGCTTTATTGCGAGAATAACATCTATGACCTCATAGGTTCAGAGGATATTGATGCGTTTATTTTTATTCTGGAGTCATTCGTTAACGAAGAACTGAGGAATAGTGTTATAGACCGCATCTTTTCCAGAGATGTTCCCGTTGTTATCATCGGCAATATCTCAGAGGAGCTTGATCTCTCTAACTGCACTTTTGTCAACACAAGCGACGCAAACGACATCGAGGATGTGACAAACCATTTCATTGAGGAGCACGGCTTTACCGATATCCATCTGCTTACCGGCATGAAGGAAATAGATGTTTCTTCGCTGCGTGTGGACGGCTATCGCAGAGCGCTTGAATCGCATGGTATCCCGTTTGATACGGATAAGGTCATATACGGCGATTTCTGGATGAATTCGGGCATCGCTCTTGCCGAAAGATACCACAGCGGTGAACTCAAACTGCCGCAGGGTATTGTCTGTGCAAACGACTATATGGCTTACGGTCTGCTTGACCGATTTGCCGAACTCGGTATTTCCGTACCGGAGGACGTTTCGGTGATAGGTTATGAATATGTCGGCAGCAGAGAAATGCATACACCTCTGCTTACTACATATCAGAGAAACCGTGTGAGCCTTGGCGAAATAGCCGCACAGAAGCTTTGGGGTATAATGAACGGCAAAGAAACCGAATATGCTCCGCCAAAGGGAACACTCATTCGTGGCGACAGCTGCAAATGCGGTGTAAACAGAAAGGTTATGCTTACCGAGCTGAAACTCTCAAGAGTCAAGAAGGATTTTGAGTTTTTCAATCTGTTCAATCCGCTTGAACAGGAGCTTACAGTTGCACGGACGCTTGATGAATTTATCAAAGTCTGCGGTACATTCCAGTGGCAGGTGAGAGATGTCAATGATGTGATCTTTTGCCTTTACAAAAACTGGTATGATACTGATTCACGGCCTTCTGACGTGCTTAGCTGCCGGAGCATAGTACCTTGGATGGACAACGAGCCATTTGATATCCCTAAATTCGGGATCGCTGAATTTCTCAGCAGATGGGACAGCCCTTATGCCTATTACTTTACGCCGCTGTTTTTCAACGAGCGTATGTTTGGCTATTCCGTGCTGAAATATGATTCTCCCGATACGTATGATGACATTTATCGCAACTGGATAAAATCCGTATCAAACGGACTTGAATTCCTGCGTATGAAGAATGACATCAAATATCTTACACAGTGTCAGAATTTGTCAGAAAAGCGTGACACTCTCACAGGTATGCTTAACGAGAACGGTCTGCGTGGTGTTTATCAGTCAAATCTCATAGATGACGAAAATTCTGTAATGGTTGTTATGAAGGTATGTATGACAACCGACGGCTTTTCCGATATGGACGGCAAAATTGAGTCTGTTGTTGATGCAGCAGAAGCTGTGCGTCAGTTCTGCGGCAATCAGGAAAACTGCGGACGTGTCAGCGACAATACATTCGTTTGCATCATCCGTGAGGAATGCGAGCCTGAAACAGCCGCCGACAAGCTCTGTTCAGTGCTCATTCAGCATAAGATCTATATGGAAAAATTCGGTACCGATTCATTTATCTGCGCCGCTGTCAGATGTGAGGGACGTTCTTATTCCGAGCTTTATGACGAGTGCAGTGAGGAACTTTGCCAAAAGCTGAAACGTGCAGAGATGATGAAAAATCAGCCGCATTATTCCGAAATGCTTAAAATCAGAAGCTATATCTACATGAATCCGCAGGAGAGCTATGAGCCTGAAAAGCTGAGGAGACTTTATCCTTACAGCGCAGGTCATCTCCGTGAACTTTATAAAAAGTGCTTCGGCGTGAGTATTCATCAGGACTGCATTTCTGCAAGAATCTCCCGTGCGAAGTATTACCTGACCGCAACGCCTATGAATATGGCTGAAATTGCCGAGCTTTGCGGCTATGTTGACAGCAAGTACTTCCTGAGACAGTTTATGTCGTCTGTAGGCATGACTCCCGGAAGATACAGAAACGCATCAAAATAAATAAAGGGCATCTCTAAAAACCCGTTTTGAGTAAGAAAAAACAGATAGGTGCAGTAGATGCAAGGAAAGACCTCGAAGGCGTGCTTTCGCACTACGAGAGGGTTTGACGCAGCAGATGCTGTGCATAGCTGTTTTTTCTTAGAAGGGGGTTTTAGAGATGCCCTAAAGACGTTTCACCGCCTTTTCTTATGTAAATCCGTACTTTTTTCGGGGCAAACCTTTCTGAGGAAAGGTTCTTCCCCGAATAAGCAAGGATTTATCATAGGAAAGGCGATGGAACGTCTTTTTGTTTGAATTTACTGGTTTGCTCTGCCGAGGAAAGCAGCGCCGATTATGCCTGCGTCGTTGCCGAGCTTTGCGATAACTATCTCGGTATTCTTCTCGGAATTTCTTGTGTATACTTCCTCTTTTACGAGAGCCTTTACAGGGAGGAGGAGCGGATCGCCCTCGTTGCAGACACCGCCGCCGATGCAGAGGATATCAGGCTGGAAAATATTGATAGTATTTGTGATACCTGCGGCGAGGTACTTTATGTACTTGTCAACGACAGCCTTAGCGTACTTGTCGCCGAGTCTCATGCAGTCGAAAGAAGTTCTTGCAGTAACTTTGCCCTTTTCTTCGGCATTTTTTACCATTATGCTGTCAGGGTGTTCTTCCATAGCCTCTCTGGTCATGCGGATAAGACCTGTTGCTGAAGAATAAGCCTCAAAGCAGCCCTTGCGTCCGCATGAGCACTGTGCGCCGTCAACATGGACAACAGTATGACCGATCTCAGCGCCTGCGAAGTTTGAGCCTGAATAGATCTTGCCGTCGATGATGATGCCGCCGCCGACACCTGTGCCGAGGGTGATGCATACAGCATTTTTAGCACCCTTTGCTGCGCCTGCAACATATTCACCGTAAGCTGCTGCATTTGCGTCATTTTCGATGAATACAGGCTTATTGATATTTTCCTGAATATACTTCACCATTGGTGTATTTTTGAAGCCGAGATTGTTTGAGTATTCGATGATACCTGTTTCGCTGTTTGCGATACCCGGAGTTCCAACGCCGATCCATTCGATATCGTCGATTGAAAGGTTTGCATTCTTGACAGCTTCAACAGCCATTCTTGCCATATCTGCGGCAATTTCCTTGTCAGGGCGTGGGCAGTTGGTCTTTGTGCTTGCCTTTGCGATGATGTTGTAATCCTCATCAACGACACCTGCAACTATATTTGTGCCGCCGAGGTCAATTCCTACATAGTATTTCATTATTTTTTCCTCCTGATTTTTTGAGCAGTAATAATAACACTGCATTTTCCTTTTATATAGTACGTATCCGAACCTGCCGGAACAAATACGCTTGAGCCTTTTGTCATATGGAGAATCCTGTCATTTTCGTCAGGATCATCACAGTAATTTCCGCTGTAAAAGTCGGCTTCGCCGTTGATAACGAGAATATGCATAAAAACATCAGCAGTTTTGATCTGCATGAACGTGAAAATGTCATATTTGGTTGCGGAAAAATAATCGCAGAAGCAAAGAGGTGATTGCCATGCATTGGGCATTTTCAGAAGTTTTGGCTGACCGTATCCTTTGGTACATGGTTCAGTGTCTGTGACCTCAAGAGCCTTTTCGATGTGCAGTGGGCGTGGCTTGCCGTCATTGCCGAGTCTGCCGTAGTCATAGACACGATAGGTTACATTTGAGCTTTGCTGAATTTCGGCAATGAGTATGCCCTTGCCGATAGCGTGGAGAGTATGCGGCGGAATGAAGAAAACGTCGCCGCTTTTCACCTGTACACGATTTAGCTTTTCCATGAGGGTGTTTTTCTCAATTGCTTGTTTAAAGTCCTCACGGCTGATTTTTTCCTTGAAGCCGTATATCAGTTCAGCGCCTTCATCAGCTTGAATCACGTACCACATTTCAGTTTTGCCGCTGTCATTTTCGTGGATACGTGCGTATTCATTATCGGGGTGCACCTGAACCGAGAGATTATCTCTTGCATCGATAAGCTTGACGAGAATAGGGAAGTTATCGGCATCACCGCATTCTGTTCCCATAATTTCCGGGTGTATTTTAAGGAGAGCTTTCAGTGTCATGCCTGAAAATTCGCCGCTTGCGACTGAACATTCACCGTCGGGGTGACAGCTTAACTCCCAGCTTTCGGCAAGAATTTCGGTATCGCTTTCCTTTCCGAACCAGTCACGGAGCTTTGTACCTCCCCAGATATAGTCTTTGATAACGGGCTTTAGTAAAAATGGTTTCATTTATCCTCCTGAAGCGGAAATTCTCTTTCAAATTCTTCTATTGTTCCGTTGTAGACGTTTAAGTCAATATATTTTTCATCACCGATATATCCGTCAAGTTCACCGTGGTCACAGTACTGCCAGAATTTCCAGTCAAGCAAATCCGGCTCAAAGTTCACGCTTCTTATCCAGAGCGGATAGTCGCTGTATGAATCTTTTACATATCTTAGCCAGACAGGGAGAGTGGTATAGATTATTGGCTTTACACCGTAATATTCTTCAAGTTTTTCGAGCAGAGGCGTGAGAATCTGTTCAGTTTCCTCTTTTGAAGGCTTATTTTTCCGCTTGTCAGCATAGTATTCAATATCCACAACAGGCGGAATTACGATACTGTTTTTATCAACAACGGATATGAAATTATCAGCCTGAGTTTCGCCTGCACTGTCAAAGCTGAAGAAGTGGTAAGCTGATACTTTAATGTCTGTTTCAGCAGCACGTTCGAGGTTCTGACGGACAGATTCGTCAACGTGGCTGCTGCCCTCCGTAGCCTTGATGAAAGCGAAGGCAACATCTTGTTTTTCAAGCGTTTTCCAGTCAATGTCGCCCTGATAGTTTGAGACATCGACACCGAAAACAGGGTATTTATTTTCATTTATCTCAGCCTGCGAAAAATAGCATGAGGCGATGTATGAAGCGCTTCCGAGCAGAAATCCGCTCAGAATGCAGAGCACTTTTTTCTTTGTATTTGACATTTATCTGATTAGTCTCCAATCATCGGGAAGTTCTGCACATTATAAGGCAGTATTTTCATTCTGTATACAATGCCGCCTTTAATATAATACCCTATAATCCTGAAATAGTCAACAGTTTTTGAAGATTTTATTTGAGGGCATAAATTACAATAGCCTGTCATACAAATTACGAATAGTAATATATCACATAGAAAATACAAAAAATATAAACTTAAATCAATAGAACAAAATGTATACATCGTGATAAATTGTGCATACGGTATAAAAAAGAGAATTTTTTATAAGAATTTGTAAGATAATATTGACATTCAGCGGAATATGTGTTAAAATTAGTTATAAGCTTATTATAGAATAGCTATGCAAGGATTTTGTTTCCTTTTGTCATAAGTAATAAGATATTAGCAATGAACGTTATATAAAGAAAAATATGTTGCATTGCTTTGCGGATGACAGCACCGGAGAAAAGCACATTCTTCGGATTGAATGCTGTAATAATTATTTTGAAGGTGAGATTATGAAATGGATACATATCGCAATACTGTATACTGCGGCTGTGCTCATTTTCGGTTGTCTGATGTTCAGTATAAATAAGGCTAAAAACACTCCTGTTGAAAAAGCACTGAAAAAACTGCTCACATCGGCTCTGATTTCCGTTGCAGCCTATGCTACGGCTATGGTCGTCAACGAGCCGCTTATCTCTGAGTATGCCTATGGCCTTTACCACATATTCCTTGACGGCGTTGTAATGGCAATGGTATCGTTTGTCCGACGGTATACAGGTATCCAGCCGAAGCTTAAAAAAGAAGGCCATATACTTGGCGTTTTAGTGACCATAGATACGTTTTTCCTCTTGCTCAATCCTATAGTTCATCTCGTATTCCGTGTTGCTCCCGTTGATGATGGATTTGGAAAGGGATTTTACTCAATTGTTTCAAGAGAACCGCTGTATAACTACCATTTTGTTCTGCTTGCTTTTCTTATTTTGCTTGCTCTGTTCAGACTTGGCAGGAAAACAGCTTCAACCCCTAAAATATACAAGTTCAAGTATGCAATAATCTCTATCATGCTCTGTGTGGCATTTGTTTCGCATCTTGTATATCTGAATTGTAATTTCAAATTTGATTATTCACTCTTTTTGTACGGAGTGATCGCTATTGCAATATATTATTTTTCTCTTGCATATATTCCTCAGGGACTTATGGAACGCCTTATGTACTTTACCATTTCAAGTCTCAAGGACGGCGTTATCTGTATGGACGTTGACGGAAATATCGCATATTCAAACAAAATGGCAAGAGAATATTTCTCAGACGAGATGGAAGACAACAGCAAGCTGCTGACATTCATCAATCTTTGGTTCGGAGAAAATCCTGATGCCGCCGAAAGGGATATCGTATGGGAAAGTCCTCGCCGCATCGGAGGCAAAAAACGCTACTATAAGAACAGCTATACACGTATTATCGACGAAAATCAGAAGTATATCGGCTGTTTCTTTATCATGCACGACTGCACGACCGAATACAACCGTATCGAGGAGGAGCAGTACAGAGCTACACATGATGAACTTACAGGTCTGTACAATATGTACTACTTCTGTGAAAGAGCATCGGAAATGATAAATGATAATCCTGAAACGGATTACATGATTGTCTGCACCGACGTTAAAAGTTTCAAGGTCATCAATGATATTTTCGGCATTGAAACAGGTGATGAACTGCTTAAAGCACTTGCCGCTTCAATTGCTAAGATAGCAACGAATAATTGCATATACGGCAGAATTACAGGCGACAGATTTGCACTCTGCATCAGAAAAGAGGACTTCAGTGAGGAGCTGCTCATTGCTAAAGCCGAGGAACTCAGCAATTTCTTTGATAAGGAAGTTTTCAAGATGCACGTTCATTTCGGCGTTTATGAAGTTCGTGACCGTTCGATGAAGGTATCTGTTATGTGTGACCGTGCGAATATCGCTATCAGAACTATCAAGGACAGCTATGAAACGGTTATTGCATACTATGACAGCCAGATGCGTGAAAAGTTCATCAGCAAACAAAAGATAATCAGTGAATTTGAAAATGCTCTTGATACAGGAAGATTTCATCCGTTTATCCAGCCGCAGTTCAGTGCCGACTGGAAGACCAAGGGCGGCGAAGCTCTTGTAAGATGGATACTCCCTGACGGCGGAATGGTTCGTCCGGATCAGTTTATCAGCGTTTTCGAGGAAACAGGTCTTATCGGCAGACTTGATACATATATGTGGGAACGTGCTTGTATGCAGCTTGACAAATGGCATAAAGAAGGCCATGACGAGCTTTATCTTTCAGTAAACATCTCACCGAAAGACTTCTGCCTCATGGACGTTTACGAGGTCATTACAGCACTTGTCAAAAAGTATGATCTGAATCCGAAAAACCTTCACCTTGAAATCACCGAAACTGCCATCATAGAAAATCTCAAAACCAATCTTCCGCTTATCAACAGGCTGCGTGATGCAGGTTTTCAGGTTGAGATGGATGATTTCGGAAATGGTCAGTCGTCACTTAATTCACTTATGAATATCGATGTTGACGTGCTCAAGGTAGATATGGGCTTCCTCAGAAAAACCGAGAACGTTGATAGAAGTATGACGATTCTCAGAAAGGTTATTGAACTTGCACGCTCTCTTGACCTCAAACTCATTATTGAGGGCGTTGAAACTCAGGAACAGGTCGATTTCCTTATCAAGAATGGCTGTGATGTTTTCCAGGGCTTCCATTTCGCAAGACCTATGAAAATATCGGATTTCGAGGATAAATATCTTTCAGTCCAAGCATAAAAATCTCCCCTTGCTGTCTGTATGACGGACAGTAAGGGGATTAGTTTTAAGGCAACATCGCACAAAGTTTCTGTACGATCTGACGAAAAAGCTAACTGCGTTTCTGTCGCATAATCTTTGTGCGGTGTTGCTTTAATTGCTGTATTTAGGTTCGCAGGTGAGATTTATGCCGAGGCGCTTGAAGATACGCTCGTCAACAGCCGAGAGGATAACGGTGGAATGAACCTCACAGCCACGCAGATTTGCTATCTGTTCCATAGCCTTCTTGGCATTTTCGTCTGAATTTGCACATATCGAAAGGGCAAGGAGTGTTTCGTCGGTATGTATTCTCGGGTTATTGTTGCCGAGATGACGGACTTTCAGATCCTGAATAGGTTCGATTACCTGCGGTGACATAAGGAGAATTTCTTCGTCAAGACCTGCAAGATATTTCAGGGCATTGAGCAGAAGTGCTGAAACTGCGCCTAAAAGATTGGACGTTTTGCCGGTGAGGATAGTACCGTCAGGAAGCTCCATAGCAGCGGCAGGGCCGCCTGTTTCCTCCTCACGGCTGAGGGCAGCGGCAATAACTTTTCGGTCATCAGGAGTGACATTTGCCTGTTTCATGAGCAGTTCAAGCTTCATAAGCTCGTCCTCGCCGATAAGACCTTTTTTATAGTCGCACAGACCAACGTAATAGCGGCGGATTATCTCGTCTCTTGCGGCTTTGCAGGTCACATCGTTGTCAATGATGCAGTTGCCTGCCATATTAACGCCCATGTCTGTAGGCGATTTATACGGTGATTCGCCGAGTATCTGTTCAAACATGGTGTTGAGGACAGGGAATATCTCAACATCACGGTTATAGTTTACTGTAGTTTTGCCGTATGCTTCAAGGTGGAACGGGTCAATCATGTTCACATCGTTGAGGTCGGAGGTTGCGGCTTCATATGCAAGGTTTACAGGGTGGCGGAGAGGAAGATTCCATATCGGGAAAGTCTCGAATTTCGCATAGCCTGTATTCAGTCCACGTTTATGGTCGTGGTAGAGCTGAGAGAGACAAACTGCCATTTTTCCGCTTCCCGGCCCCGGTGCTGTGATAACAACGAGCTTGCGTGACGTTTCGATATAGTCATTTTTTCCGAAGCCCTGTTCGCTTATGATGTACTTGACATCTGACGGGTAGCCCTTGATGTTATAGTGATGGTATACCTTGATGCCAAGCGCTTCAAGTCTTCTCTGGAAAGCATCTGCGGTAGGCTGGTCGTTATAGCGTGTGAGGACAACGCTGCTGACATAAAGTCCGATTTTCTTGAATACATTGACAAGACGGATAACGTCAACATCGTAAGTGATGCCGAGGTCGCCTCTTATCTTGTTTTTTTCGATATCACCCGAATTAATTACAATAACGATTTCAGCCTCATCCTTGAGCTGCATGAGCATCTGAAGCTTACTGTCAGGCTTAAATCCGGGGAGTACACGAGAGGCGTGGAAGTCGTCATAGAGCTTGCCTCCGAACTCCATGTAAAGCTTGTCTCCGAACTGTGCGATGCGCTGTCTGATGTGTTCGGACTGCATTTTCAGGTACTTTTCATTGTCAAAACCGATTTTTGTTTCATTATTCATAGCGTTGCCCTCCTTCAATATCAATAACTATTATATAACAAAATTGTCGGAATTGCAAGAGAAAAATGCTGAAATGTCACATTATGCATAACAGGAAAATAATGTAAACAGGCTTATTTAGGGAGTTTTTTTCAGATAAAGTTAAGGTTATGATGTTATAATATCACTATATCCATTGCAAAGGAGCTGATAATATGTTTGATATTAAAAGAATGACGGCATTCCTGACAGCAGTGATGTCTGCTGTGTGTCTGACGTCATGCACGAAAAAGAATCTGAATGCATCGGAAGTCAGCTATGGTGAATTCGAGGTGACTTTTCTTGATGTAGGAAAAGCTGATGCCATGATACTCCGTACAGCAAACAGCACGGTAATTATTGACTGCGGTGAAAAGGGTGACGGCAAAGATATCGTCAATATGCTTTCCGAGGAGGAGATAACATCGGTTGACTGCCTGATAATCACGCATTTTGATCAGGACCATGTCGGCGGTGCGGCTAAGGTCATCAAGGAGCTTGATGTTAAGCGTGTGCTGACTCCTGATTACGTAAGGGAAAGCGATGAGACAAAAAAATATCAGAAAGCTCTTGACAGCAAGTCAATTACGCCCGAAAAGCTTACAAATGACATTTCATTCAGTCTTGACGGCGTTGATTATACAGTATATGCGCCGGAAAAGACAGATTACGGGTTTGATAATGACAACGATTTTTCGCTTGTGACAAAGGCTGTGCATGGTGAAAATATTCTTCTGTTCACGGGCGATGCAATGGAAGAAAGATTGAGCGAGATTATGGACATAGGGGAGTGTACTTTGCTGAAAGTGCCGTATCATGGACGCAAGCTTGATAATCTTGAAGAATTTCTCAATGCTGTCAAGCCTAAATCAGCCGTGGTATGCACATCAAAGGGCGAATTTTCGTCTCAGGTCCAGACTTTGCTCTCAAACCGTAAAATACCTGTTTATTCAACTTGTTTCAACGGCACTGTCAAAGCAGTCAGCAATGGGAAAGAGATACGTTTTACCGCAGAAACAGGCAGTGTATAAAAAAATCCCATATGGAATCAACGAAATGATGTCCATATGGGATTTTTATTATTTATCCAAAGCAATATTTATTGTCTCTACTGCCTTATTGAACTGAGCGTCCATTTCAGGCTGTTCGTTTTCGACCTGAACATCAGGAGCAAGACCAACGCCGTCATAGCATTCGGATACAGCAGTTTTATACTGGGCAACAGTGAGAACTACTGCACCGTTATTGAATTCAGTAGTATTCTGCATAACGCCCTTACCATAGGTCTGAACGCCGATAAGCGGAGCTTCCTTGAAATCCCTGAGAGCTGCGGCAAAAAGTTCGCCTGCGCTTGCAGTTTCCTCGTTGACAAGGACAGCCATAGGCAGATCAAGCTCAGAAGCATCAGAGTATATGATAGTTTCAGAGTGACCGTCTTTATATTCAGCGGTTGCGATAACGCCCTCCGGAAGAAGCGGGTCAACGCATTCTTCAAGCACCGTTACAAGTCCGCCGCTGTTGTTTCGTACATCGAAGATGAGTCCCTTTGCGCCGTTTGAGGTCAGTCTTTCGAGAGTTTCGATAAACTGTTCAGGGGTATTTTTCTTGAAGCCTGTTATCTTGACATAGCCGATAAAGCCATTCAGCATTTCGCCTGTAACTGTCACTACCTCAATAGAGCAGCGTGTGAATGTATAATCCGAGTCGATACCGTCACGTCTGATGGTCAGCTTGATATCAGAGCCTTCCGCACCTCTCATAGCCTGAACGGACTCGTCAAAGCCAGTGGTCTTGACATCAACGCCGTCAATAGCTGTTATGATATCGCCGATCTTGCAGTGCTGTTCGGCAACAGGGGAGCCTTCCATGATCTCATCGATTCTTATGTACCCGCTTTCGTCCTGAGCGAGAGTAAGACCAAGACCGACGATATGTCCCTCGTCATCATTCTGCTCGTTGATATACTCATCTTCGGTGAGAAAGCGTGAATAATCGTCATCGAGACCTGAAACATAGCCTTTCAGGATACCGTCGGTGAGAACGCCCTCATCTATTTCGCCGTAATAATTGTCCCTCACATAGCTGTCGAGCCTTTGCAGTGAGGAGTATTTCTGGGATTTTTCGTTTACGTCAACCACTTTTTCGTTGAAGCTTTGCAGCGAGAAAAAGGAGGTGAGTATAAAAGTGACAGCCGAAGCGATAGCAATAAGGCTTATCGCAAGACCGAGACTGATTTTTTTGTTCATTATATCATCACTTTCTGAACATAAATTCGGGGCAGTGATAATAACTGCCCTGAATTTCATAATATTTTGGTTACGGATTTACATAATCCAAAGGATTCTGACATACCTTGTTGACACGAACCTCAAAGTGGAGGTGGTCGCCTGTGGATTGACCTGTACAGCCGATAATGCCGACAGGTTCGCCCTGTTGTACATACTGTCCATTAGAAACAAGAGTTGAACGCAGATGACCGTATAATGTTGTATATGTACCGTCATGCTGAATAACGACATGATTGCCGTATCCGCCGCCGCAATTGCAGCAAATAGAGGGTGTGTCATGAGGACAGTCGTTTGTTATTTCAATAACTTTACCAGGTCTTGAAGCAACTGCATAATTGCCGCCGATTCCGTAATCGCCTATATCAATGCCTTTGTGAAATTCTGAACCGCCAAGTTCACGCCATCCGAACGGACTGGATATATATCTGAATCCGGGCGCAGGCCATATGAATGTATCAAGTGCCGCTAAAGGATCAGCATAAGTGATCGTCGTTGTCACAACTGGAGCTGCGGTCGTGGGCGGAATTGTAGTAACTATCGGAGCTTGCGTAACTACAGCCTTTGTTGTTGTATAGACAGGCTCAGCGTAATTGTTTTGCTGGGCAGCAGCTTCTTCTGCGGCTCGCTTTTCGGCAGCCTTGCGTGCAGCTTCTTCCTCAGCGGCTTTCTTTGCAGCAGCCTCCTCGGCAGCCTTCTTTGCAGCAGCTTCCTCAGCAGACTTTCTTGCAGCAGCCTCCTCGGCAGCCTTCTTTGCAGCAGCTTCCTCAGCAGACTTTCTTGCAGATTCTTCTTCGGCAGCCTTACGTGCGGCTTCTTCCTCGGCAGCTTTTCGTTTAGCTTCCTCAAGTAATCTTCGTTTTTCTTCCTCATAGCGTCTCTGAGCTTCCTCAGCGGATTTGCTGATAGCCTCATTGATTTTTTCTTCTTCGGCTTCAAGTGCTTTGTTAGCTTCTTCAAGCTCCTCCTGACTCATATGAAGCATATTCTGCTCATTTGCAAGACGGTCGATCTCGCACTGAGTCTGAGCCATTTTATCATAGAGCACAGACATTTCAGAGGCTTTATCCTGTTTGCGAGCCTCCTGATCGTCAAGTCGTGCCTGTAATGTCTGTTTTTCAATTTCAAGGTCAGATTTAGTCTGTTCCATCTGCTGTATTTCACCGAGAAGTTCATCAATAAGTTCCTGATCGGCAGATGCAATACGGTTTACCATTTCCACTCTTGAAAGCATATCATAGAAGCTTGATGTGCCTATGAGTACGGTGGCAAGTGTGTCATTGCCTGAAATATAGAGATTGCAGAGTCTGCTCTTGAAAAGTTCAACTTTGTCCTTGATAGCGTCCTCCTGATTTTGAATTGAGACTTCAAGGAGAGCGATATTATCCTGAGTAAGCAGAATATCAGCGTTTATCTGGTCAAGTTCGGTATCGAGAAGTGTGATATTATCCTGAATAACACCGATCTGTTCTGTGAGAACGCTTTGAAATTCTGCTTCTTTTTTCTTGTTACCCTCGATGCTGCCGATCTTCTTTTCAAGGTCAGCTATTTTAGCATCGTTGGCTTCTTTTTCGGCATGAATTTCATCAATAGTTTTAGCCGATGCTGATTTTCCGTCTTTAACTGTTGACGGAAATGCTGATATAAGAGAAATTGACAATGCAGAGCACGTCACAAATGAAAGAACTCTTTTGACCATGTTAAAATTTTTCATAATGTTTTCACGGAACGAGTCCGTACCCTCCTTTTCAGCAGAGGTTATAATGATACAGCGCAATGCAGAATTGCGCTGTTTTCATTATTATGTTATTATATGCTTAAGGACTTACATAACCCGAAGGGTCTTGCTGTACACCGTTGACCTGAACCTCAAAGTGGAGGTGATCGCCGGTTGAGAAGCCTGTGCAGCCGATAATGCCGACAGGTTCGCCCTGTTGTACATACTGTCCGACGGAAACAAGAGTTGAACGGAGATGACCGTATAATGTTGAATATGTACCGTCATGTGAGATAACGACATAGTTGCCGTATCCGCCTCCGCATCCGCATGAACTGTTCTTTGCATAGTCATGTGTGCAGCCTGATGAAACGAGGATAACTGTGCCTGATCTTGAAGCGACAGCAGTACCGCCGCCAATACCTGCATCACCGATATCTATACCCTTGTGTGTAGTGCCCCAGCGGTAGCCGAATGGACTTGAGATATATCTGAATCCCGGTGCAGGCCACATGAAACTGTTGCTTGACGGCGGGGGAGCGACATAAGTAGTCGTTGTTACCACAGGAGCAGCAGTTGTTACGGGAGCCTGAGTGTGTACAGGTTCTTCATAATAGTTGTTGTTCTGAGCAGCGGCAGCCTCATCAGCAGCTCTTTGTGCAGCAGCAGCTTCTTCAGCGGCTTTCTGTGCAGCAACTTCCTCAGCAGCCTTTCTTGCGGCTTCTTCCTCGGCAGCCTTGCGTGCAGCTTCCTCCTCGGCAGCTTTTCGTGCGGCTTCTTCTGCTAATCTGCGCTGTTCTTCCTCATAGCGTCTCTGAGCTTCCTCAGCGGCTTTTCTGATAGCCTCTCTGATGTCTTCTTCCTCGGCTTCAAGTTCCTTGTTAGCCTGTTCAAGTTCAGCCTGATTTACCTGAAGTATAGTCTGCTCATTTGCAAGACGGTCGATTTCGCTCTGAGTCTGGGCCATTTTGTCATAGAGCACAGTCATTTCAGAAGCTTTATCCTGTTTGCGGGCTTCCTGATCTGCAAGTCTTGCCTGCAATGACTGTTTTTCAAGTTCAAGGTCAGATTTAGTCTGCTCCATCTGCTTTATTTCAGCGAGAAGGTCATTGATAAGCTCCTCGTCAGCAGAAGCGATACGGTTTACCATTTCAACTCTTGTAAGCATATCATAGAAACTTGATGAACCTACGAGAACAGTGGCGAGAGTATCATTGCCTGAAATATAGAGATTACAAAGTCTGCCCTTGAATATTTCGACTTTTTTCTGAATTGCTTCTTCCTGACTTTTGATTGATATGTCAAGAAGACCGATATTATCCTGTGCAAGGAGAATTTCGTCGTTTATCTGGTCAAGCTCGGTGTTGAGGAGAGTGATATTGTCCTGAATAACACCGATCTGTTCTGTGAGAACGTTCTGGAATTCTGATTCCTTTTTCTTATCGCCTTCAATGCTGACGATCTTCTTTTCAAGTTCAGCTATTTTAGCATCGTTGGCTTCTTTTTCGGCATGAATCTCATCGATGGTCTTAGCCGATGCTGATTTTCCGTCGTCAGCTGTTGACGGGAATGCTGATATAAGAGCAATTGACAATGCAGAGCACGTCACAAATGAAAGAACTCTTTTGGTTAAGTCTAATTTTCTCATAGTAATGATACGGAATGAATCCGCATCCTCCTTTCAGAAATTGGCTGCATAAATACAGCGCTTTGCGGAATGCGGCATTACGAAATGAGCTGTTCTGATGGATATCCCATGCAGAAACATCCTGCCGCAAACCTTATTCTTAAACATCAATGTGCTTTCTTGTGCTGATAACACTGCCCAATGCACCGATAAGCGAGCCTGCAATGAGGTAGGCTGCCATAAGTGGTAATCTGATTTGTGCAAAGGGAATAATACTTTTGATACCGAAGGTAGTCATAAGAATAGCCTGATCGATGATCATGTCATAAACTGCCCTGTATACCATCCATGTGGTAAAGAAGGCAGCCACACCTGCAACAAAGCCTGTAACCATGCCCTCGATAAAGAAAGGCATACGTATGAATGAGTTTGTTGCACCAACGTATTTCATAATCTGGATTTCCTCACGGCGTGAGAAAACGCTCGCCTTTGTGGTATTGGAAATAATTATGAGTGAAACGATAACAAGGGCAATAATGATCGTACTTGCGACAAAAGTAACGACATTTCTGAGCTCTCTTAGAAACTCAGCGACCTGCGGTGAAGATGAGGCACTCTGAACGCCCTGAATAGCGCTTATTTCCTCAGTTGTATCGGCGATAACATCGTTGTTGAGGACAGTTACGCTGAAACCGTCAGGCATGAAGCTTGCGTCCGTACCGATATAACCCTCGAAGATCTTCTCGGCATTAGGAAGGCTTTCTTTCTGTCGTTCGAGAGCGGCCTCCTTGGAGATAAATTCGATGGTATCCACATTTGTGAGTGAACGGATAGCTTCTTCAGCGGCTTTGTTCTGTTCTTCTGAAGTGCCAACATCCATGATGACAACAATTTCGTTCTGGCTGCCGAGACCGTCTATCATTGAATTGAGGTTGATATAGAAAAGACCTGCAATACCAACGAGTATGAGTGATATCATAACAACGCAGAATGTAGCGAAAGCCATCATCTTATTTTTCCAGACGTTGTCAAAGCCCTGATTTATAAGATATCTGATACCGCTTACTTTCATTTGTCTGCACCTCCTTTTTTATTTTCGGAGGTTTTCTGATTATTATTGAAGTTTTTCCTCTTATTATTGTTTTTATAACGTGGACGATGCTGATAATTGTTATTTCTGTGCTGACCTGAGTTATTGCCGTTTCCCTTTGGCTTCTCAGTTTTTGGAGAATCATTCCGGGCATTATTTTCAGTCGGTCTGCTTTCCTTTTCAGGTTCAGCATTCTCCTGAACTACAGGTTTTTCGGGCACAGGTATTTTTTCAAGTTCAGCAGTTCTGTGTGATTCAGGTTCTTCCTTTATCTCACTTTTTTTCTTGTCAGCAGACCTGATAGCCTCGATTTTCTTGCCGATGATATTTTCTTCATCTTCGGCAGCGGTGAGAGCTTCAAGCTTTTGTCTGAGCGAGTTTACTTCCGCCGTGGTCGTTACACTTGGTTTGATAGTGTTCGCCGCCGGAATTGCAACTTTATCGCTTTCGGAAACTGTTTCAGCATTGTCAGCCGCTTCATCTTTTTCAGGATTGAGTACGGCTTCTGTCTGAGCTGTGACATTTTCCCTGATAGCTGAGATTATATCGTCAGCCGTCATGCTGTCAAGAGGTATCGGAATATTTTCCTTTGCTTGTTCAAGCTGCTGTTGTTCTGCCTGTTTTTCATTGAGGAGAGCTTCTGCGATAGGGAGAGTAGGAAATTCACTTCCCATTTCAAATTCGTCGTCCTCATTTTCATAGTTTTCGGTATATTCCTCTGCTGCATAATCCAGATCACTGCTGATCTCAGGAACTTCGGAATAGCTGATATACTCAACAGGCTCTTCAAGGGCAATTCCCTCATATCCCTCAGGTATTTCGTCATTTTTACCTGTAAGTATCTCGTCAAATACGATGCGGCCGTTATTGATATTGATAATTCTGCCGCCGAAATGACGAACGAGGTCATGTTCGTGGGTAACCATGAGAATGGTAGTACCCTGATCGTTTATGCCTTTTAACAGCTCAACTATCTCGTATGAAAGCTCAGGGTCGATATTACCTGTAGGCTCGTCTGCGATAATGAGCTGAGGGTCATTGACGAGTGCTCTGGCGATGGCAACACGCTGTTTCTCACCGCCTGAAAGCTCGTCAGGATATGAATTCATTTTGTCGTGGAGTCCGACGAGATTGATAACGTATGGAACACGTTTTTTGATGAATTTCGTCGGAGCGTCAATAACTCTGAGAACGAAAGCGATATTTTCGTAAACAGTCATTGACGGTATAAGTCGGAAATCCTGAAATACGAAGCCGAGAGTACGGCGGAATTTCGGGATCTTCTTTTTGCGAAGTTTGTTAAGGTTATAGCCGTTTACAATAACGCTTCCGCTTGTAGCGTCTATTTCCTTCAGAAGTAGCTTTATCATAGTACTTTTTCCCGCACCTGATGAACCTACTACGAAAGCAAAGTCACCGTCATTGATTTTAAGAGTGACATCACTAAGAGCGTCAACGCCGCTTGCGTAGGTCACGGATACGTTTTTAAGTTCTACCAAAAGATTACACCTACCTTAAATTCTTCACGGACAAACGCCAGTTTTCTTTATGCCAATGCATAAAGCCCGAAACGGGAATGGAAACTGACTGAACCGATTTCGGAAGAACTCCGCCTATCAGAACTTGACCGGATTAGCAGACAGATACTTCTTTACCATGAGAGCGATCTTGAAGATGATAGCGTGGTCGAACTCACGGAGGTCAAGACCTGTAAGCTTCTTGATTTTTTCAAGTCTGTACACGAGGGTATTTCTGTGTACGAAAAGTTTTCTTGAAGTTTCGGAAACATTAAGGTTATTTTCAAAGAATTTCTGAATTGTGAAAAGAGTTTCGTGATCAAGAGACTCAATGCTGCCAACCTTGAATACTTCGTGGAGGAAAGTCTCACAGAGAGTAGTCGGGAGGTGGTAGATGAGACGTGCGATACCGAGGTTGTCATAGCTTACGATAACCTTGTCAGTATCGAATACTTTTCCGACTTCAAGAGCCATCTGAGCTTCCTTGAAGGAACGGGCGAGATCCTTGACACCAACTACGGCTGTACCGATACCAACATTGACTCTTGTATAGAATTCACTGCTGAGAGTATCAGCGATAGAACGTGCAAGTTTTTCAAGATCCTTTGAATCAACAGCACTTTTAAGTTCCTTAACGAGAACGATATCGCTTTCAGTGATATTGAAAACGAAGTCCTTGTTCTTGTCTGGGAAGAGGTTCTGGATAACATCATAGGCTGAAATGTCGTTTGCAGAGATGATTCTGATGAGGAAAACAGCACGGCTGATCTCGGCATTGAAATGAAGCTCTCTTGCCTTTATAACTATATCGCCCGGGAGAACGTTATCGAGAATTACGTTCTTGATGAAGTTGTTTCTGTCATACTTCTCATCATAGTACTGCTTGATGTTTGAGAGTGTGATTGCGAGAATGCTTGCATACTTTGCAGCAGCATCATCAACGCCCTCTACGAAAACAGCATAGTCAGGCTTTACTCTTGAGCCGAAAGGCTTATAAGTGAAGCCGTCACGGATAAATATATCGTGAGAATCACTGAGATCGAGAGAAACGAACTCGTTTGTAGTACCTACACGAGTGAGATCGCTGCAGGCAATGATTGTAGCTGACTCGTCAACGACACCGATAGTAGCGTCGATCGTGTCACGCATCTGATGAACTAAACCCTGAAATAATCTGTTGGACATATTTAACATCCCTTCTCTAAATTAAATTTTTGTTATTTATTTGAGCGGACCTTCAAGGACAATATCAAGGAGATATGTCCGCCTCCTCAACATATTACAAATTGTAACACATTTTGAGCTGAAATATGTTAACAAACTGTTAACAATAATTTGAAAGCCCACAAAGTTGATGTGGAAATATATGGAATTTAATGCATAATGCACTAATTCTCAAAAATCTTTGTTACCGAATTGTAATTTTTAATCTCGGTATAAATTTTAAGCAATGGCTTACAAGCTGTCAGACGTGTTGCTGCGGCTTTGTCTTTACATCTTCTCAGGACGGTCAATGTTGAGCATTGAAAGTACATTTCTGAGAGTCTGTCTTACAGCAATGCAGAGGAGAAGTCTTGCGTTTCTGAGTTCCTCTGTTTCTGCATTCTTTACGCTGCACGCATCGTAGAAACGGTGGAAAAGTGTTGCAAGGTCAATTGCGTACTTTGTGATCTTAGCCGGATCGTATGTCTTAGCCGCAAGGTCAACCTCTTTCGGAAGTGAAGCAAGGTGGCGGATAAGTTCAATTTCTCTCGGATTGTCAAGCAAGTCGAGGTTTGATGACTCAGGTATCTCCACGCCCTCCTCGCTGAGATTTCTCAGGAGACTGCAAATTCTTGCGTGAGCGTACTGTACATAATATACAGGATTCTGTGAGGTGTGCTCAACAGCAAGGTCAAGATCAAACTCAAACTGTGAATTTGCCTCACGGAGATTGAAGAAGAAACGAGCTGCATCTATCGGTATCTCGTCAAGAAGTGTAACGAGGGTGATAGCCTTGCCGCTTCTCTTTGAAAGCTTGACAGTTTCACCGTTGCGGACGAGACGAACCATCTGCATAAGAACTACGTCGAGCTTGTTTGCGTCAACGCCAAGTGCTGTGAGAGCAGCTTTAAGACGTGGAACGTAGCCGTGGTGGTCAGCGCCGAGAACATTGATAGCCTTGTCAAAGCCACGGGTAACGAGCTTGTTGTAGTGATAAGCAATATCAGGCACTATATAAGTATAGAGACCGTTGCTTCTGCGGAGAACGAAGTCCTTGTCAAGACCGTATTCTGTAGCCTTGAACCAGATCGCTCCATCCTGTTCGTAAGCTTTGTCTGCGGCGATAAGCTTGTCAACGATAGTCTTTGTTTCGTTCTTTTCATGAACAGTGCTTTCCCTGAACCAGTTGTCGTATACGATGCGGTATTTTTTCAGGTCACGTTCAAGACCGTCGATATTGAGCGGGAGCGCATATCCGACGAGAGCCTTTCTGCGTTCCTCCTCGTCCTTGTCAGCGGCATCTTTTCCGAATTTCACGAGGAAATTGTAAGCGTGTTCGATGATATCCATGCCGAGGTAAACGTCTTCAGGCATTTCAAATGTCTGACCTTCGCCGCTGAGAGCGTACACGTCAGCACATATTTTCTCGACATCGCCGTTTGCATCAGCGATTACCTTCTGACCGTCAGCAGAACAGAGCTGCATAAATCTGAGAGAAAGTGATTTGCCGAATTTTTCGATCTGGTTGCCTGCATCGTTGACGTAAAATTCACGTTCAGCGTGATAGCCTGCCCACTGGAGGACGCTTGCGAGACAGTCGCCGATAGCGCCGCCTCTTGCGTTGCCTATATGCATAGGGCCTGTCGGGTTGGCAGAAACAAATTCAACGAGGACTTTTTTGCCTGCGCCGAGCTGTGTCTTACCGTAGTTATCGCCTTCATCAAGGACATTATCAACTACCTCAGAGAACCATTTTCTGCCGAGGAAGAAGTTCATGAAGCCCGGACCAGCGACTTCTGATTTTTCAAACATAGTACCGTCGAGCTGAGCTTTTTCGGTGATAAGCTCTGCGATTTTTCTTGGCGGCATTCTGAAAGCCTTTGCACATACCATAGCGGTATTAGCGGCGAAATCGCCGTGAGACTTATCCGCAGGTATTTCGATGTTGAAATCAGGCATCGGAACTGCGGGAACAGCTTCCTCGGAAACGAGAGCACCGAGAGCGTCCATAATGATTTCACGAAGCTGTAATGACGCTTTTTTTATTAAATCTGACATTGGTAACGTTCCTTTCTATGATTGAGCCTGTTGTGCAGGTCATTGTTCCTGAACTGTCATGATAATTTCGTTGTCAGACAGATAAGAGGAATTAAGGTCAAGAGTATATTTGAGGTACAGTTTTCCGTCCTTGGCAATGGTATTCCTTATTTCGTGCGTATACACGCCGATCTGGAGATTGCCGTATGGTGTACCGTACTGGCAGAAATGTTTGCGTCCGATCTCCAGCGAGAGCACTGAATTTGCAGTACCGACACGGGTTATCGAGGCATTGCGGCTGTCATCGACTCTGATAGTAGTCACAGAACCTTCAAAGCCAGTAGCTGAGGTGTCCTCATAGGAGATGATGTCCCAGCCGTTTTCCTTTGAATGTCTTGCTTTGGTCAGCAGCTCGGTCTCACTTTTTTCGTCCTCCTGCCACTGAACGCTTGTCAGAGAAATCAAAATATTTTCTTTCATTTGACTATCTCCTTATACATTATAAAATATATCGTCAGCACATTTTACGGAGCAGTGCAAATAAGCGCCGTAAGCTGTGTGCATAGCCGTTTTTAGTATGTTCTTTCGGAGTTTTCGACAGCCTGTTCAAGCAGCATATCGATGATCTCGTCAAGCGGCATACCCAATTTTTTCATGAGAATCGGGAAAACGCTGTTGTTTCTGAGTCCCGGAGCAGTGCCGATCTTGTTAAGGAGGAGTTTGCCGTCATCAGTGAGGAAAAAGTCTACACGGGCAAGTCCCTTGCAGCTCATTGCCTTGTATGCCTCAACAGCAGTCTCACGTATCTTATCTGAAAGCTCTGACGGGATATCGGCAGGAACTGTGATATAATCATCAGAACTCTGGTGAACTTCGTTCGGGTCGTATTCCTTGAAGTCACGGATGATCTCGCCGACAGGAGATGCAAACGGGGCATCCGAGCCGAAAACAGCCACTTCAAGCTTTCTGCCGCCCACGAACTTTTCAACAACAACTTTATTATCGTTAGAGAAAGCGATCTTTACGGCAGTCAGCAGTTCATCATAATTATCGGCACGGGTAGTACCGGCGCTTGTACCGCTCTTGGCAGGTTTCACGACAAGCGGATAACCGAGCTGATCTGCGATCTCACGGCATTTTCCGTCAATATCGCTGAGTTCACGCTGAGTGAAAAGTTTCCACGGAGCGGTCTCGATATCATAATCGTCCATAACCATGTGTATGTGTGATTTGTCCATGCATGATGATGCGGCAAGGACACCGCTTCCGACATACGGAATGCCCGAAAGATTGAGAAGTCCCTGTAAAGTGCCGTCGGCGCCGTTTTTGCCGATGAGGACGGGGAAAACAACGTCAATACGTCTTATTGTGGCTTCACCGTTTTCGAGGAGGATAATGCCTCTGTGGAGCGGATCGGGGGAGATAATGGCAGAGGTGTTGTCGGGATTCTGTTCCCATTCGCCTGTTGCGATATCGTCGATGTCACCGGGGTAGCAGAGCCAGCGTCCTTTTCTCGTGATGCCGATGCAGATGACCTCGTATTTATCTTCGGGGATGTTGCGAATAACTTCTGCGGCAGATGCGAGCGAAAGCTTGTGTTCTCTTGAAGTGCCGCCAAAAATAACAGCTGCTTTGATCTTTGCCATAAGGTTCTCCTTTATAAATAGTCTCGAAAATGAAGTATAGTCATTTTCAATCATCACTATATTTTATCACATTTCACAAAAAACTGCAAGTATTTTTCGCAGAAATGCAGGAAAAGTCAGTGAATTTCGCTCACCAAGTGTAAAACAGCCAATATTAACAAGTGGTATTTGTGCATTATGACGATGATTTTTCTGCTTTTTGGAAGGCTTGTGCAGATTGTACTTGTTAAATATGACGAAGGAGCCAAAAAAGCTGCATAGAAAATGCCGTTCCCGATATATCGGAAACGGCGGCGAATGTATTGTTTGTGAAAGTGTTAGTGCATAATGATGAAAAAGCCCCTGTTTTTTACTGCTCATTTTTATATTCACTGTTTCACACTATGTATGTTGAAAACGTATTTCGTGAAAAAAGGCTATCTTAAACCAATTTCCTCGTCAGTCACGGAAACCTCATCATGAGCGAGAATATACTCATAAAGCTCAGAAACAGTGGCGAATGCGATGCCGACATAACTGTCCGCACAGCCGTAATAAATGGCGATCCTTCCCGATTCTGCGTCACATAAGGCGGCACACGGAAAGCATACGTTTGGCACGAAACCACGCTCCTCATACCATTCTTCAGGTGCAAGAATATAGTTTGAACAGCGGTGGATGACACGAGACGGCTGGTCAATATCGAGAATTGCCGCACCAATGCTGTAAACATAGCCGTTGCAGGTGTTGACAACGCCGTGATAGAAAAGCAGCCAGCCCTTATCCGTTTCGATAGGAGCAGCACCTGCGCCTATTTTCAGACTGTCCCACCAGTTTTTGGACGGACTCATAACATGGCGGTGCCGTCCCCAGAACTCCATGTCCTTGCTTTCGCTAATAAAAATATCGCCGAAAGCGGTGTGGGCGTTGTCGCAGGGACGTGACAGCATTATGAAGTTGCCGCCAATTTTTCTCGGAAAGAGCACTGCGTTGCGGTTATACGGCAAAAAAGGGTTCTCAAGGCGTGTGAAAGTGCGGAAATCCGTAGTTTTAGCCATGCCGATAGATGCGCCGTATTCATCCTGACACCACATAATATAATAAGTATCGTCTACCTTTACAAGGCGTGGGTCATAGGCGTAGATCGGCATAAAAGGCTTGCCTTCGGCGTTTGTGAAAGGGATCTTTTCAGGCTCAAATGTCCAGTCTATGGCATTTTTGCTGTGTCCGAGGTAGATATGCGGCATACCGTCACGCTGTTCGCCACGGAAAACGCCGATAAATCCGTCATTATACGGCATTACAGCGCTGTTGAAAATTCGTGCGACATTTGGGAGGGGATTGCGGTTTATTATGGGATTGCACGAAAATCTCCATACCGGTGCTGTGCAGTCTGACGGTTTGTCCTGCCAGGGAATATTTGGAAGCGGACTGCCGATAATTCTTATGTCTGTCATAATTAAACTCCTTTTTAAGCAGATGAAAAGCTTGAATTTCTGAGTGAATTTGCGTATGCAAAAAGTAATGTGATTAATCTGCACTTAACTTATAATTAAATTATAACTGATAATTTAGCAAAAGTCAAGTAAAAAGCAAGATTTAAGTGAATTTTGTGAATATGCTTTATTTATTATACTATAATTGTGCAATCTACTCATAATAAGCTAAAATAAAAAAATAATTCCAGACTACTTGACAAATCATCAACTTGTTGTTATAATGATATTATCAAAGTGATAATAACTACGGAAAGGAGAAAGCGATTATTGGAAAAGTATGACGAATACGACAGACCATCTGTTGCGGCAGATATTGCGGCGTTCGGAATATCTACGGAAAACAGTGAAAATAAGCGCCTTGGCAAGGTGAAAAAGCTTAAATTGCTGCTTATCCGCCGTGGTGCTGAACCGTTTTCAGGCAAATTTGCACTTCCGGGCGGCTTTCTGAGAAAGGATGAAACTATCGAACAGACCGCACAGCGTGAACTGACTGAGGAGACAGGCGTAAACGGCACAAAATTCATAAGTTTCGGCATATACAGCGCTCCTGACCGTGATCCACGGGGCTGGATAATCTCGTCGGGATACCTTGCACTGCTGAACACGGTTGCGCTTACAACTGCCGAAAATTCCGATGCGGCGCAGGCTTTCTGGTTTGATTTCAGTTATTCGGACGACGGCGGTTCAAAGAAAATTACGCTGACCAGTGGTTCGGATAAGCTTGAAATTATCAATGGAAATGGCTATATTTCGGCAAACGAACTTGCATTTGACCACGGCAGAATGATTTTTGATGCTTTCATGAAGCTTCGTGACGAGGTTCTCTATCACAATATCGTGTTTGAACTTCTTCCCGAACTGTTCCCGATATCGGATCTGCAGCAGATTCATGAAACTATCACGGGCACTAAGGAATGTGCGGCAAATTTCCGAAGGAAAATGAAGGACAAGATCACAGAAACTGAATTTTTTGAGGAGACTACCGCTCACCGACCATCAAAACTTTACAGAAAAAATTAAGGCAACACCGCACAAAGATTGTGCGGCAGAAACGCAGTTAGATTTT
>JAKSQT010000033.1 GCA_024403995.1 Ruminococcus sp. | reverse complement strand
TTGGCACAGCCGAAAATTACGGAAAAAGCGGAGATATTCTGCTTTTGGCTGTTGGGATCAATGACTATACAAAAGCATACAAAAATAATCCTGTTGCGATTGATTCCGCTGATTACATTACCTACACAACCGATATGATCCAGCGTGCAAAGGCAAAAGGAATGACAGTATATCTTGTAAAGCAGCAGGGTGAACTGAATGACTGCACCACATATCCGCTTCCCAATGAAAAGTGGTTTAGTGACGCGATCGATGAGATGGCAAAGGCTGAAAATGTCGGAATCATTGATATGTTCCATCCTTGGCTTGAATTCTGCCTTGAAAAAACGAAAGCCGTTGCAAATAACTACTATTACAACAATGTTCATCCGAATTTACTCGGTGCGGATAAACTTGCACAGATCGTAAGTGAACAGCTGTTTTCTACGGACAAACCCGAAAAAGTAATTGATGATCCCTATACGGATTTCGATACATCAACTGCAATCTCTTATCAGACGGAAACATCAGGACAACCTGTTTCAAATCCACATAAAGGATTTGTTATGACACTCTATAATCCTGATATGCTGTACAGCACAAAACACCCCTATGGAATCAACGGCTCTATGGACAATCATGCATGGGACGTTGCAACCATTTGCAGCGGCGTCATGTTCTGGAAAGATATCAATCCGAAAGAAGATGTATATAACTGGGAAGAAATAGACAAAGCACTGGAAGCCTGTGAACAAAGCGGAAGGACATACGGTATCAGAATTATTCCGTATACGACATCAACAGGCTCGGATGATAATTATGGTGCAGAGCATGATTTTGTTCCGCAGTGGGTATATGATAAGGGTGCCAAACAGGATATTGCGACATATAAATACGGCGATCCGAATATCAAAATCAAAGTGCCGAACTGGTCAGATCCCGTGTACATTGATGCTTATAAGAAATTCACAAAAGCACTTGCTGAGAGATATGACGGAGATCCGCGCGTTGAATATGTCGAAATCCGTTCATTTGGCAATATGGGTGAATGGCATACATCTGACTTTGAGGGCAATGAAATGCCTTCCGTTGAAATACAGAAGGATATGCTTGACGACTTTGCATCAGTATTCAAGCATACAACGTGCTGTGTTCTGTCAGATGCGGTAGGCGAAATTTATGACTATGCACTTTCAATCGGAATTACCAAACGAAACAACGGCTTGATCATGGCGAAAAATGCAGAATGGGATTTAAGACCTGCATACAAGGCAAATCTTCCGACAATGGCTGATAATCATAATACATATAAGAATATGCTGAAACAGGATAATACAAGTTATCTGAAATGGACACCTGAACATTTCCGTGAATGCATAGAAATTGCACATCTGTCAATATTTGCGCTCGATCAGGATGGGCAGGCAAGTTATGATTTTTACCGTGAGCAGAAAGATGTAATTGATGAAATGTGCAATCGGATCGGTTATAATTTCACTGTGACATCTGCAAAAAGAAACGGCAGCAAGCTGAAAGTCACAATCAAAAATACAGGTCTTGCATCTGCATTTTTCAATATCAGTCTGTGCGCTGAAATTACAGATCAAGACGGCAACAAACTGGAAAACTTCGGTAAGCCTGTTCCGATAGAAAAAGGCTCTTTCCATGATGAAGATGAAAAGGCATTTCTGTTTGAATATGACGGCACACTCGATGAAAATGCTGTGATCTGCCTTGCCATGTATGACAGCGATAATCCGCTTGCAAAAGGTAAGAATCCGACTGTCCGATTTGATAACAAAAACACATTCTCCACGAACAGACTGCATCTTGTGCCGACAGAAACAGTTCTCGGTGATGTCAATGTAGACGGAGCATTCAATATTGCGGATGCTGTTCTGCTGCATAAATGGCTGCTTACCGTGCCGAACACATATCTTGCCGACTGGAAAGCTGCGGATTTCTGCAATGACAATGTTTTGGATGTATGTGACCTGTGCTTGATGAAGAGAAAATTGCTGAAAAAGTGAATAGATATGGGTAGTCCCGCATCACTGGAAATTCAGTGGTGCGGGGCTTTGTTATATAGCTTCTAATACAAAAACTACAAGAGCGGAAAAGGAGAAATCACTCTTCTTCCTCGTCTTCCACAACGAAATTGTTCATCATTTCAATGAATTCCTTGATACTGTCTGCTAGCCGATGCCCTCAACCCCTGCAAGCTTTTGAAGAAAGCTAACATGAATTCAAATATAATCGCTGCACGGTTTTATCAAAGACACCAGCAGCAGAGCTATAATAAACAAACACCGTCAGGTCTGATTTGACCTGACGGTGCTGTTTGACATATCAATCAATATGCATTCACTAAAAAATCAGCCTTCAAACTGTCTTAATGTGAATGTGACTGCCTTTTCACCTTGCAGTTCTGTGCCGTCTGCAAGAACGACATAAGCCGTTACAGCCAGCGTTGCATCAAGATCAATTTTACTGCTATCGAACACATAGTTCTGGAGGAAGAAGTAATCGTCATCTTCACTGAACGCGTTGATTTTTACTTCTTTTTCGTCAACGATATACGAAGTATTTGCGGTCACAGTAGAAAGTTCATCGGATACTGCTGTGCCGTTGATTGTGAAGATGAATCCTGCCTTCTGGTACTGATCGAGATTCTCGTCCAGCATCGAAACGAAACGCAGATCAAATTCATTACCGTTTACCTTATACTGGATCAGTGTACGGAGATACCACTGCTCGAACGTCACAGCCTTGTCATCGGTGAATACTTTCTCCTCATCAATGACTTTCGTATCGTTTTCATAGTGATATGCACGCTTATTGTAAGTACCGTTTTCGGTCACAGTCGGTGCTGTAACAAGGTATTCTTCATAAAGCGTATCATACTTCGGCTTTTCTTCCAGTGCAGCGATTGCCACTTCAATAGCCGTTGCCATAGCGTCAACATCGCCCTGTTTATCCTCTTTCAGATCTCTGACAACATTATTGTAAGCAGCTATAAGCGCATCCACGGATGCATCGGTATAAATGGACAGATCATCAGGAATATTGGCGATTGCAGCCTCCACCGCAGTATAGTCGGCATCATTCAGTTTCTTCAGAAGCAAATCGTTAAGCTCATCTGTTATCATGTCAACGTCACCCTGTACGTCATCTGACGCTAAACCTGCTCCGACATAGGTGTTGCCCTCGGCAACTTTA
Organism: Ruminococcus sp.; assembly: GCA_024403995.1. Classification (GTDB taxonomy): domain Bacteria; phylum Bacillota; class Clostridia; order Oscillospirales; family Ruminococcaceae; genus Ruminococcus. The sequence goes on along the minus strand of JAKSQT010000033.1, from coordinate 22,703 downwards.
TCCTGAATAGCCGACCAAACCGAAGCGGAATAATCAGCTTTATTTGCAGCCTCTGCATCAGCGATTGCTGCTTCAAGACGTGAGGTATCTGCAACCTCTTTCAGACCGTCGATTGCATCTGCAATAGCCTGTGCCATAGCCTCGACTTCATCCTGACGGGTGATATCAAGATCACGTTCAACAGCAGTAACCGCAGCATCCAGTGCATTCAATGAAGCAGCAGTATATGCGTCACGATCAATAGCAGCGACTGTATCAATTGCAGCGTCTACCGCCGAATAATCTGCCTCTTTCAGCACCAGGCCGTTAATTGCATCCAGAAGATTATTTTTCGCAGCATCAATAGTGCCCTGCTGATCTGCTTTCAGATCAAGGTCAACAGCATATGCCTCCGCGAGAGCAGTTTCAAGGGCTGCCCACGAATCTTCGGTATAATTGTCCGCAGTATAATCATTTGCATCAGAAATCGCAGACTCAAGCTCCGAATAATCAGCATCTTTCAGCACCAGAGCGTCTTTCGCGTTGTTGCATGCAGAAACGGCATCAGTTAATTCAGCCTGCTCGGATACAAAAACATCTTTTCCGAAATTGTCTGTAAGCGTTTTAATCGCCGCGGCTGCATCAGAATAATCTTCCCATGAATCCGCTGTATAGTTGCTTTCGTTCGAATCATCGTAATCATCAAGTGCTGCGAATACATCCGTGTAATCGAACGTTTCTCCACCGGCGGTACAGGTAATGACGTATCCATTCTTTGAATATTTGTGCGTATAGGTAATTTCTGCCGTACAGTTACCCATAGCATTTTCCATAGAATCTTTCAATGAACACGGTGCGGTGATGCTTGTCAGAGAAGTACAATCATCGAAAACGCCAACACCAATGCTTTTAACAGAATCAGGAATTGTAATTTCTGTCAGACCAGATTCTTTAAAAGCATACTTGACAATGCTTGTAACAGAAGCAGGAATTGTGATGCTGGTCAAGTTTTCACATCTATAAAAAGCAAATTCGTCGATAAGGGTAACAGAATCAGGAATTGTGATATCTGAAAGAGAAGAACAGCCCGAGAAAGCACCATAGTAGATTTCTGCAACAGAATCAGGGATTGTAACGCTTTCAAGGGAAGTACAATTGGCGAAAGTTGAAGAGGGAATGATTGTAAGAGAATCAGGAAGTGTGACCTCTGAAAGGGAAGAACACTTCTGGAAAACACAATACCCGAAGCTTTCGACAGAATTAGGAATTGTAATTTTTGTCAGATTCGTATCGGAAAAAGCATCGTTGCCAATGCTTGTAACAGTATCAGGAATTGTGATCTCTGAAAGGGGACAGTGAGAGAAAGCATTATCGCCGATGCTTGTAACAGTATCAGGGATATTAATAGCTGTAAGAGAAGTACAGTCATAAAAAATACCCATGCTAATGACTGTAAGAGAATCAGGAAGTGTGATATTTTTCAGAGCAGAACAGGTATAAAAAGCCGCTTGATTGATCGTTGTAAGAGAATCCGGAAGATCGATGCTCTCCAAATTTACGAATTTAGAGAAAGCACCGCTGCCAAGCGTTGTCAGATTCGGCGTGTCAAATACGACCTTTTTGACATTCTCCTTTTTATCGCACCATTCGACTGGTTTGTTATCCACCCAGAATTCAGGGAACGCTTCGTCATTGCCTTTAATGGTCAGAACGCCGTTATCATCGAGTGTCCATATCAAAGTGGAACCGCAAATTATCTGCTCGCCTTGACTCAAAGTAATTTTTGCATTTGTCAGCGGTCCATTTCCTCTGGCTATGGAAATACTGCACCAATCGGCCAAAGAGCCTGCGTATTTGACATTTGTCAGTTTAGGACATGACTCGAAAGCAGTATCACCAATACTTTTAATAGAAACAGGAAGTGTGACATTTGTCAGCCACTTACAATTATTAAAAGTATATTCGCTAATGCTTTCAAGAGAATCAGGAATCACAAGATCTGTAATATAAGTACCACTAAAAGCATGAGCGCCAATGCTTGTAACAGTATTAGGAATATTAACATTTTCAAGATAAGACTCAAAAAAAGCATATTCGCCAATGCTTGTAACAGAATCAGGAATAGTGACATCTATTATAGTTTTGTTTCGATAAAAAACATCTTTCCCAATAGCTGTAACAGGCACATCTTTGATCTTAGACGGAATAACGACATCAGATGATGTTCCTCTGTATCCTGTGATCGTAATGGCATTTCCATCCTCGTTCACCTCATACTCCAAGCCGTCAGCGGTTACCTCAGCCGCGCTCGCAGTGATCGAATTGCTGTCCATCACCGTTACAAACGGCGCGATCGGCGTGGAAGATGCCACGATCACAAGTGCGAAAATGCCTGCCAATGTTTTCTTCATGAAATTTTTTGACATCAAAAATACCTCCCAAAAAAATCGTAACAGATACTTTATTCGTATTTCAGTTTACTCGAGACCGCCGAAGTGACCGAGATCGCCGGGGCCGCTCTTGTAGCCGCCTTCGCTGTTGCTGCCGCCGTCAGACATTGGTGATGTTGCAATCACGTCCTCCGCTTCAAAGCCAATGATCTCGAGTTCTGCGTTTTCCCATTTTTCTTTCATAATTATTCAAGCCCTTTCATATGATTTCGTGTTTTTAGTCTGGAACACCATACCAGAACCAATTACTATTATACACTAGTCCATGCAACAAATCAACGCATTTTGTCGAATTTCTACATTTCTTACAATCTTGAAGTGCTGAAATATACAATATGTACAGCAATGTGTCAGCGCGATTACAGTCCGAAAATGCATCGTGTACTCTGCTCACACGGAATGCAAACGTGATATTCCACCGACAAAGCAACAGGCTCACTTTGATGAAACTGTTGCCTTTGGAGAAACGCGAATTATTTGACTTTTACGAATCATCGGCATTACTCCTTTCGTCATGATATATGGAGTGGCGGAATATTTTGAATGACATGCTGAACACACTGAAATACGGTGTAGAATAGATGATATTTCTGCAAGGCATTGTAAACGCAGTTCTGCCTTGCAGGATTCTATTTTCGTCATTTTCGTGATGAAGAATGCGGATACCAAAAGCAAGAGTCTCGTTCGGTTCTGCAACCTGACGAGACTCTTGGATTCAGAGCGTTCTGTCACGAGAAAACCGCAGCTTTCTCGTGGACTTAGGCATCCGTTTTCTTTGCTTTTTTGCGCTTTCTGGAAATGATAACAGCTGCCGCGATTCCTGCCGCAACGATCGCCGCAGAAATACAGATCAGAAGGATACTGCTGTTGTCGAATATCGAACTGATAAAGCTGCCGTCGTGGTTCAGCGTCACTTCCAGATCATCTGTTCCGTAAATATATACCCGATTGCTGATGCTGCTGTCAGATTTCAGCGTACCTTTTTCCGTGACGACCATATGCTTGATGAACGGAAGAACATAGCCGTTTACGACGACACCCGATACAGACTTGCCGTCTTCGGTGCCGTTTACGTTTACGGTATGGCAGGTGACGGGTTGATGCTTTTCATTGTAGATCGTATCCTTGCAGGATGTTGCGGATACCGATGCTGTCGAATAGATCGTGACGTTGAACGCACTTCCCCCGAGCGTATTGCTGCGGCCGATCGGAGATCTGGATGTGACTGTGCCGCCTCTGATACAAAGACTGCCTTTTGTGCCTCCGATACCGGGATATTGGCTGCTCAGTCCGGCTGTGACCGTGCCGCCGTTTATCACGATATTGTATGCATCGCCCTGATTAAAGGTAAGGCCAAATCCCGAAAGCGAGGAAGAAGCACCGATTCCGGCAGATACTCCGTCGCCTGAGGCTGCATAGATTATACCGTCGTTGATCGTGATGTTGCCGGTTTCCAGCTGTCGGCTGCTTCCGATGCCTGCGCCGCTCATTCCGCCGATTGCCGCAAGCGAACCGGATCCGTTGATTGTCAGAGTTCCGCTTGTGCCGTTTTTCTGGACGCCTGCGAAACTATCTCCGCTATGGAGAATGTTCACGGAATCCTTTGCGAGCGTGAGTGTGACCTGTCCGGAGGAATATTGCGCAATTTCAAACGCGGCGTTTTTGTGTGCAGAATCCGTAATCTCGATCTTTACACCGTCCAGCGTGACGTTCGCTGATACGTCTTTTTTGACATAGATCGTATCGGAAGTCGATGATCTCTGGTTCTTGTTCTGTATCAGAACGATCGCATCGCTGTTGATGGACAGTACACCGTACGACGCGCCGTCTGCTTTCTGATAGCTGACTGCATTGGAAAGCGAATCGCCCGACACAGCGACACGGAAATCTCCGAATTCTCCGCACTCGAAGCTGATCTCATTTCCGCAGTATGCGCATTTTCCCGTTCCTGTGCCGTCGATCATAGCGAACGAATAGTTGTGCCCCGTTGCAGGAAGTATTGTGGAACCGGAAAGCTGTTCGCCGCAGAGTGTGCAGGAGGAATATGTGGTATACCCGTTTTCGGTACAAGTCGGCTGCTGGCTGTTTTCTGTTGGTGTGTGAATATGGTCGCTCCATTTTGCTGTCAGCGCGGTCATGCCATTGCTGACGATATCAGCGTCCCACCCGCTAAAGTATTTGCCGCTTTCCGCTTTGAAAATGCCGGATGGGATTTTCTTAGTTGCCATGCCCTTTGCCGCAACATAAGTCTTTTCCTGCCGATAGGAATTGCCCGACTTCAATTTGATGACCATGTTTCCGAAGTAACCGCCGTTCCATGCTTCGATCAGCGACGGAGTGCCTCTGTCATAGGTCTGGAGCAGACAGCGGTTATTTTCTGTGCCGATGCCCTCGAAGGCATCCGGCGCGATCTCGGTTTCGCCCGAGTTGATCACGAGTTGTTTCAGATTTTGTGAATGGATCATACCTTTGCTGACAGATTTGACATTTGCACCGATCGTGAGCGTACCTGTCGGTACCGCAACAAGTGCGCCCATGCTCTTTTCGATAACGGATGTGATCGGACCGTCCTTGTCTGTGGTCAGTACATCCTTGCCGGATGTAAATGCACCGTCTGTGAAAGCAAAATGCTCTGTGAAATAGCCATATTCCTGGTCATAGGAGCTTCCGCGTGCGTGGATCTTTTCACTGCTGGTGATCCGATACACAGGATGCGAGTAAAAGCGTGCTGTATATACGGCATTCTGACGGATACGGTTCGTGACGTTCGCATTGTTCGTCATTCCTGCCGCGCTGTAATCGCTGATATCGAAGAGCGTGCCGACGACCTTATCCGCATGACGATTATAATAGTTATCCTTTCCGCGGCTGTTGACCGATGAGGTCATTTCGTACTCTTTGCCTTCCTCGTAGACCAGATGCTCATATACGTCATCTTCGACGTAGGCATTCAGTTTGATTCCCTCATCAAACCGAAGATCTTTGACCGTATATCCCGTTGTGATGAGCTGTGTGCTGTGCCCATATGTTTCCGTGTCGGCATCGGCAGAAACAGGGAGCATCGCGTCATTGCCGCGCAGATATTCAAGAAAACTGCTGTCTTCGCCCGTTTCACTTACATGATTGAGGTAATAGTAGTAAAGAAGCGAGATATCTCTGATGGAAAGCATTGTGGTCTGTAAAGACGCTTCCACTTCGCTGACGCGGTTTTGGAATGCCTCTGTATCCGAGACGTCAGGGTAGCTGACGGTTTGATCGAGCAGATTCCACTGCCCGAAATCCTGTTTGATATCATCAAAACGCTTCGGGAAATTGAGCGTATGCGTTGCACGGAGTGATACGTCGTGGTACTCAACGACTTCGCTGAGCGGATAGCAGTAGTTATCGTTGCCCGTCATGCAGCTGTGATACTGTGTGATGATCGCACGCATGGCCTTGAGGTTTGTAGACGAAACGGCTGCTTTTGTATCCTGCTTCATACTGTCGTCCAGCGAACAGACATACGATGCAAAGGAGGCGTACTGTACATTCAGCATACTGATGTATGCGATGATCTCTGTGAAATCGTCTTTGATCTCGCCTTCAAAGCCGTGTGTGAGCGAAAGTCTTTGGAAGCCTGCGGTAACAGGAGATGTTACGCTGTTTTCCCCTGCAACATTTTTCGCAAAGACGTCATATGCCGCCTTGACTTTACTTGCGAAAGTACCTTCTCCGCTTTTTGCGGAGTTGGCAACAGAATGCGAAACGTCATAGGAGATCGAGTTCATAAGGTCGTCTGCAAGCTGATCGCACAGGGCAGATTTTTCGTCCTCTGACATCATTTCCCAGTTATCATAGAAGCTGCTGTTGGTGACGATCAGAGCAGATTCGTCTATCGCGGTGCGAACGCCCTTTCTGAGTGCTTCCGTGAGATGCGTGGTGCAGTTGTCGGCATTCAGCTTTACCTTCTCGATCTTGATGTATTTTCCCGGGAGCGTGACGGAATCGGCAACCATACAACTGTATTTGATGCCGTCCACGGTGCAGTCATCCGACCAATACGGCATGGGAGGAAGATCATATCCCGCACCATTCATATTGTCGCCTGTGTAAAGCAGAATGGGTTCGATGGCATCATTATACAGTGCGCGGACACCGAACTCACTGCCGCTTTGCCATTGTTTTGCATAGCTGAGAAGCTCCACATTGAGCTGGGACTGGTATGCGGCATACAGCTCATCCAGCTTTGCGGCAGAACCGCCCTGTGTGAAGAAGTCCGTCCATGCCTGCTGATAGCTGTCGTATCTGCTGAGATTGAAGTTGTAATCCATTTTGCTGAATTCTGCGTCAAGCGTGGTCTGGATCGCATCGGTCTTTGTGTTGATCTCGTTGACTGTTTCCTGAATATCGAGCACGCATTCATAGATGTCCTCCAGAGTGCTCGCTTCGGGATCTTCGATCACGCCGATCAGCTTGAGAAAGTTGACAGAGCCGTTGATCAGGCTGAGCATACCGGACACGGCACGGATTCCCGATGTGACCTGCATTGCGAGCTTTGTTGCTTTCAGGTACTCATCATGTTTGACCATACGAAACATGATGTAGTTCAGATCGTTCAGGATTGTCGGCGTGAGATCGCCATTCTGCTCTTGCCTGTCCAGAATATCGGAGTCGAAAAGATCAGCAGCGATATCCATGCCGTCATCCTCAAAGGGATTGAATGCGAGGGCATTGAGCGGCAGAGCCGTGCATAGCATCACGATGCTCAGGAATATGCATATGAATTTTCGTGTCATTTTTGTCATTTCGTTTTCCTTCTTTCCTTGGTGTGATATGCTGATTCGTTTGCAGTATCCTTTCTTGATTTGATGAACATCAGAAGCGGAATATAGGTTGCGATTGGCAGCAGTATTCCGAAAAGACTGTATTCCGACTGTACAATAATATTATAGATCGAGTGATAAATGATCGAGATCGACAGTGCCGCGAGAGAACCCGTGAGAAACAGCTTTCTTTTTTGCACAACGGCACTCATTGCATCTCCGATCATGAGTGTGCATATCGCGTGCATCATGCCGGAACCGCAGCCCCTGACCAAAGCCCACAGCAGAGTGACCTGACCTGCTTCGCTAAACAGATACACGTTCTCAAGCAGAGAGAAGCCGATTCCGACGGCAACGGCACATTCGATCAGAAACTGTCTGTCGGGCTTGAACAGAAATGCAAGACAAACGATCGGGATTGCTTTCAGCACTTCCTCCGTGATCGGTGTCACGTTTTCGACGGCGAGCTTGACCGATATATTCGTTGCAGAAAGGATAAAGCCGTCGATCTGTCCGGCAAACATTGCCATGAATATTCCGGCAAGTAAGAAACCCAGTATGACGCGGGATTTTCCGCTAAAAACGAGCATCATCATGCCGAGAGGGATCATCATAAAAACGGCGAGTATTACAGAAGCGCTTTCCATTTTTTCGCCCCCCATACACTGAACACCATCATCAAAGCAACCATCACAGACATTATGATGTCGCAGCAGTAAGACGCCAGATGCGTTGTGTCCAGAAATCTGAACAGATAGACCGAGTTCACAAGAAACAGCAGAAGCGAAACAATATCCGTTCCGAGCGTTGCTTTGAGTACACCCGAATGGTCTGATGGCAAAAGACGGTGTTTCAGACACAGATATGCCGCCGGAAACGTCGGACTCAGCACAATGAGTTCAAGAATCATGTGCGAGAGCGGTTTCGCGGAATACGATAGAACATCCGACAGAATACACAGCGCGAACAGAAGCAGCGGTGCGATTCTGGCGATCAGTCTTGCTTTGCGGTCTTCAGGTGTCCGCTCGTCTGTGACTTTGTCGAATCCGCCGTAATTGGCCGACAGAATGAAGCAGAAAAATCCGAACGTACCGAACAGTCTGACCGAAACAAAGCTGCTTTCGGTACCGAATATGGTGTTGACCACTACCCATATTTCTTCCAGCGCATAGCATCCGACAGCCAGCGCATACAGTTTGAAATAGAGCGGCACTTCTTTTTTGCAAAGATTTACCATGCCGTATAGAAATGCGGCAAGTGAGATCACGCACGATATCAACTCAAAGGCCAGAGGAGACATCTTTTTCTCCTTTCAATATAGCATATTATATAATATCATATCATATAATTCGGATTTTTTCAAGACATTTCTTCAATTATTTCCGTTTGTCTTACAAAAAACAAGTGAATGTACAGAATGGAATGAAAAAAGAGCAAATCTGAGAATCAGTCCTCAAATCTGCTCTGAAAATGTGAAAACGCCCGTTCAAAACCGTATTTTTCATGCGAAATACGAAAAGTCATCCATGGAATCACCTTGGAAAAATTCGGCGAGAGAGCACGAAAAAAGATCGCTAATGCAAGCTTTTCATCGTGTGGTATAGCCTGTTACAGCGTGCAGCAGTTTTTCCGTTCTGCAATACGGGCAGTCAATATCTGTGATTACTTGATGATTCAATGCACGATATTCTTGAACGCTGCATACTTCATGATCCAATGATGTGTGTTTCGCCGTTTTTCTTGGTTGCTTTTGTACGGGTAATATATCCCGACCCGCATTTTGGACAGCGCATATGATTGTGTCCCTGTGACATATAAAACCTCCATATCTCACGCAATATATCCAGGAACTAGTCTAAAGTTCCGCACGTACTATCATCAATGCTTTTCCAAGCAAGTTCTGACCATTTCATTTTTCAGGGTTCGTGGCATTGACATCATCCGCGCTCATGGCGATGCCCCATATCTTGTTAAAGAGGCTTGCTTCGGCCAGTATGGGGCATACCCTCAATCGTCATTGAAGCAGGATACAATTGGCTCAAATAACCGTTTTCGGTATCTTCATTCCAGAAGAACACGAACGATTTATCCGACGCTTTCATGCAGAATCTGCTTTCCGACCGAACCAATCCGTTCATCAATCACCGCAAAGGTCACGTTGATCGGGTAGTCCGCATTTGCCTGCTGAAAATCTCTGACAGATCGGATGGCGACGCTCCAAGCATCTTTCAAAGGATAGCCGAAAATACCTGCCGAGATCAGTGGAAACGTGACGGAATGGCAGCCGTTTTCTCTGACCAGCTCCATTGATTTCTGATAACAGCCGTAGAGCTGTTCGGGTTCACCATTTTTGCCGCCGTGCCATTGCGGACCGACCGCATGAATAATGTATTTGCAGGGCAGTTCAAACGCAGGGGTGATGGCTGCACTTCCTGTTTCACAGCCGCCAATGGCGTTGCAGGCAGCTTGCAGCTCATTCATACCTGCCGCTCGGAAAATTGCACCACAGACACCTCCGCCTGCCCAAAGACCGGAATTTGCAGCATTTACGATACAGTCGGTGGTCGCTTTGGTGATATCAAGCATTTTGATTTCAATTGTATTTTCCATATTTCAGTACTCCGTTTTCACTTCATCCACGCCGCAAAGTGCTTTGAATGCTTCCAAATCGCCCTGTGACCGAATGAGCATAATTTCCGTAAAATGACCGTTTGCCTTGTCCTTGAATCCTGCGACCTGTTCTCCCGTGCAGATGGATGCACGAATCACAGGGTACTGTATGTCAGGATCATAGGAGATCGGCTGCGGCTTTTTCTTTTTTCCGAACATAAGCCCGTCAACCTTTCAAAAATCAACCAGATAAATCCCGATAGCGACCTTATAGAAATCGCCTTTCAACTCGATTTTCGTAATTCTGGCGCAGAGCAGTATGCCTGCATCCATGAGCCTTGCAAAAATCAGGTTATCCTTTTCGGGAACATATGCGAGTTTCTTTTTGTCGGCATTCATAATCAGGATCGCATTTTTGTCGAACTTGTTGTCCTCGCGGTAAAGACTCAGCTTGTCCCCGATTTTCATGGTATCCAGTACCAATTTATCATCCAGATGCGTCATTCCTGCAATATAGGAATCGGCGGCTGTATTTCTATTTGTCAAGAAGAATTTGCGTGTCAATCAAGCTTTGCTATTTTGCGGACGATTGCCGTGATATCTGCACCGTTCAAAATACCATCACCGTTCATATCCGCGTTGGCAATACCGCTTTCCGTCATTGTTACAGCGGTATCTTCTGCAGCATATCGGCTGAGCAGAATGACGTCGGAAATATCAACCACGTTGTCACAGTTTGCATCGCCTTTGCTGTCATCGAGTGCTACGAATTCCAGATTCCATTCCTTTGCATAGCGTTCGGCTTCCGTGCCTTTGTAGCCTTTGATCGTACAGTTGGAGGAAAATGCACAGATCGGTTCATCGGTCAGCGGGCGCCTGCCCGGAATGTCCCCCATTCCTGCTAACGTTTGCCAAGCGTTTTTTCTCGGGAATGCGCCGATCACTCGAACTGTCGGAGGAATTGTGACAGAAGTCATATTCCGACGGTTGATCGCGTTCTGTGCGATGACTTCAATGCCGCTTGGAAGTGTACATTCCGTCAATTGCGTGCAATATGCGAACGCATTATAATCAATCTTCTTTAGATCCGATCCGAATTGTATTGTTTCCAAAGCAGCCGGAAGACTTCTTTCTCCCAATTCATAAACATTCAGCTCCATAGATTTCAGATTGTCACAGCCGAAGAAACAGCTGCTTTCCAGTTTCAACTGCGGACAGTCAATCACCATATCATGGAGAGATACACAATACATAAATGCACTGTTTTCGAGAGTTTTCAAGCTATCTGGAAGATTGATCTCTTCCAGATATTCACAATTATAGAAAGCTGATGTATGAATACGCTCGATTGTATCAGGGAGGACGATTTTCGTCAGCGGTGCTTTTGTAAAAGCACCACGTTCAATTTCAGTCACGGGAATACCGTCAATATCGGATTCTACAACAAACGGTTCTGCAATCGGATTTGCTTCTAATTCTTCAAATGCAGGTATGATTCTCGTAGATTCTGCATACTTGCACCATACGAATATCGCTGTATGATCAGGTTGGATATAGTAATAGCCATTGTTTTTTTCGATGCAACCGAATTCCTTCAGAAATTCGCCTGTTCTTGAAACCGCCAAAGACATATCTGATCTGTACGCCGGAATGGTTTGTAATAGAACATCGTCCGAACCGAACACCTCAAAGGTTCTGGTTTCAAAGTTTGAATCGGAATATTGAACGTTGAATACCACATATTGACTTCTGTTGTCATCGATCCAGTATTCGCTCGTCATCGCTTCCGAATCTTCTTTGCCGGAAGCGTAATATATGACATCGGGAACGCAATGCTTATAAATATGCCATCCAGCGACATATTCCGATGAATTTCCATCCCATATTCCATATAATTTTTCAAGTTCTTCCGCTGTGACACGTTCACCGAGGTCTGTATCTCCCGCAAGCTGCCGTCTTGCACGCTCACAGACGATGTTGTCATTCGCTGCCTGTTCTGTGTCAAAGATAAAGTGACACAGTTCCTGTTCCTCAGCAGTCAGCGCTTCATAGTCGTTGATGCAGAGGTCATAGCGGAGAAACTTCTCCCAAAGTGACTGATCTTGTGCAGAATACGCTATTGTAGAAGGAAAGAAAACAAGCGATAAGATACCTGAAAGCGTTCTGAACAGTATGTGTTTCATAATAAACCACCTTTCATCTGCATTTCCTCACTTTTACATCATTTGAGATTGCCGCCTGCCCATTTTTCCAAAGGAACTTTGACGAATTCCTCCAAAGCAGGACAATCCGGATCCTCCATAACATCGTGAATCAAAAAGTAGACAAGGATATAGTTTGCATCCATAGTGTCCAGTTTTTCGTTCACTTTATCCGGATGGTAGACATTGCCGAGTGCTACCTGTTCTTCTGTAAAAGTAGCCGGCATTTCCATTACTTCCGTCACCAGATACTCACACAGCACCTTGTTGGCATCTTCAGCATTGACATATCCGTTCATGTCCACATCGCCGAGCTGATAAGCACTTTCCGCAGAAGCGTTGATAGTGCAGGCACCAATCGTCAGTGCCGCCGTCATCAGACTGATTGCCTTTGTCCAGATTTTTTTCATAAGAAAAACCTCCTCTTTTGAATATTGTTTTATATAATCGCCCTCTCAAGCGATTATGGATATAAATAAAACGATGGAATTTAGTTTCGGGGCATTTCCACAATCATCTATACTGACACTATGTTCTCTCATGCCCTCAATACCTCAGTTAATTTCCCTTGTTTTTCTTTCCCACAACGACAAATCGCTGTGTACCGTCTTCTGTACAGGTGATCACATCGAAAATTAATCATAAGCATATTATACAGGACATTGCTTTCCATAACAGGATCAATGTACAATTGAAATTCTCACTATTCATCAATCCATCGCCCTTTAGCTTTTCGGCACCCATACAACATTGGAATAGCCCGTAATACTCTGCGTATCTGGGAACCATCCGGTTTCTTTTGCATAATGATCGAGCTTAACTCTGTAGTAATAACCGCCAACTACAGACTTTGACTCACTATTTTTCGTATGTGACATAGCATTAGATGCTGTATCATCAGCAAGTGTAAGTTCAGTCACCCAACCGGAAGTACCATTGGAACTCCGCTGCACTTCAATGTTTGTAAACCCAATTTTTGCCATAGTTTCATAGCCATACGTCCCTGCTATAATTTTTACTGTCTTTACGCCAGAAACGATACTCAGTGAACGCGAACGAATCAATCCATCTGCTCTTGTAGTTTCATCCGCAGTGACCAACGTTTCTACAGAATTATCTGCTGTTGCACAAACATTGAATGCAAAAGCAGAACAACAAACCATTGAGATCGTACATACACAAACCAGCGAACAGAATTTCTTATGCTTCATATCAACCGCCTCCTTTCTTTGAAGCCTCTATATATTCATGGTTTTTATCCCCTTACTTTTTTCTCCGTTTCCAAAAATTTCCAAAACTTTGTAGGAATATACAAAACAGGCTTCACTTTTTTGTGAAGCCTGTCACTCATTATTCAAAACAAGATTCCAATACTCTCTGACAATCATCATAATCGACACCATCAGCATAGACCTGATACTGTACCTGATCAATCATAAACACCGCATTAAACTGATTATCTTCTTTGACAACAGTCACGACAGTATTATCAATTACTTGCTCAGAAATATGATGCTCATCGCATGGAATACCAAGAGGAATGTTTCCTTCTTCTGTGAGGATTTGTATTGCCATGAAAATGAGCTTTTTAGACCCTTTCTTGAAATAAAACGAAAGAGATTCTTGACAATCCGATTCAATGAAATCAATAAAATATTCAGTTGGTTCGAACCCTTCCGGAATATATGTCGGCAGATGAACGTCCATATTGTGTTCTGCACATATCTGCCGCATATCTTCCTCGTAAGCGTTTCCGACTTCGATGCTTGTCGGATCCTGCTTTGAAAAATCAACGACAACATCGTTTTGTAATACCTGAGTTGCAGCAGAAAACACATTTTGTCCATAGACAGAATATGATAGAACATTCGTTCCAGTCAAAACAGCAGCAATACACGCTGCGATCCCTCCAAATCGAATTCTCATTTTCTTTCGTCTTTGCTGTTGAATGTCCTTTTTTATCTTTGCAATTCCCTGTTCCGTTCGTGTGCTGACATATTGTTCCGTGCCATTCAAAACAGCAATCGCTTCAGTAATATCTTCAATCAGGTCAAAATCCTGTTCTGAAACAGGTTTTTTCAGTTCATCGTTCAAGCAATCTTGCAGTTCACGCAGATACTCTGCATCAGAATGATTGCTATAAACACGTTCTATCAATTCTCTGTTCGTCATCTTCATCACCTCGCTTCTATCTATTCATGGTTAAGAAAGCTTAGTTTTTTCATTCTCGGAGCAAAATCAGCGTTTTGCACAATCGGATTGTAAAGCGCACGGATTCTCATATACTTTTTGCCAACTTTTTTCGAATAGCATGAATTTTCATTGTAAGCTGCGATTGTGTCATGCCATATTTTTTCGCCAGATTCATACGTTCACCATATTTTTCCGAATAGTATTCCTTCAACAACCGGATTTCCTCGTTACTAAGGGAATCAAAAACAGCAGTCGAATCATCCAACACATTCAGATCCGGTATCTCACCGATTTCATCAATACTTCCTACTAATTCAATCCGCTTGGTTTCCTTTTTTCGAAAATCCTTGCAGATCCGGTCTGCTGTAGCATAGAGCCAACCGCGCATATTCTGGTCAAAATCAAGAGAATTTTTCTTTTCCAGCAAGGTTTCAAACACATCTTGTGTGCAATCCTCTGCCGCGACAATATCTTGACCGAGGAGCTGCAGGCAGTAAAGAAAGATTGCACGATAGTATTTTTCAATTAAACTTTCACAGCTATCGTTGGATTTCAATGCGGTTCGCCCCCTCACTACATATGTTTTGTATATTGTAGCACTGTTCCGACAAAAAGTCAAGCATGTCCGACCTGCTTCCGCAGATGCTAGCTTTCTGAGTATAAACTTCGGTAAACTGCGCCAAATGAATATTATTAGGCACAGCGGAAAACGGAAAGAAAATGGCGTATCTTCGCACTTTCAGATTTTTGCAATCTGATCTGAGTGCAAGATACGCCTGTTTTTGCCGCTTTTTTCGTCTGCTGCGGACAATTTTTTTAATTCTGGATTACAGATTAAAATATCAATTCTGAGACATCAGTGAGTCAAGATACATCATCAAAATGATGTTCGCATCGTCTGCATCTACTTTTCCGTTCCCAGTAATATCTTCCATAGCAAGTGTCGTTGACGAAATCGGTGTGTCGCATACCATAGCATTTAAGTAATCCAGAAGGACAATATTCGCATCATCCGCATTGACTTTCCCATTAAAATCAATGTCACCGTTCATCCAACAACCCGATTGCAGCGGAAACATCTCCAACGAATAATCAAGATCGCACAAAACATCAAGCCCGAAGATTTCATCGGTATCCGAATCATAATAAAGTGGACTTGTTGTAGAATAG
Source organism: Ruminococcus sp. (assembly GCA_024403995.1). Classification (GTDB taxonomy): domain Bacteria; phylum Bacillota; class Clostridia; order Oscillospirales; family Ruminococcaceae; genus Ruminococcus. The sequence goes on along the minus strand of JAKSQT010000033.1, from coordinate 7,298 downwards.
TAAAGTGTTCCGCAAAGACGAACACGGGAATCTTCCATCAATGCCGCGACGAATTCAAGGTCATCCGTACCTGTCACGATATAGAGCGATTCGGTTTCAAACGTATTCGGTTTCACATATTTACAATTATCATGATACGCTGCCATTTCTTCCAGACAACCTTCCATATCGGAAACAGGGTTCACAGCATATGGGATGCTCGGATTCAGATCTTCCGCGGTATCCAGAAGTGTATAATCGCCTATTTTCGTGCCGATAGGAGTATCCTCTCCAATCCATTCCAATGCTAAATATCCACCTTGATAATACGTTGTCGTTCCAACAATCGATTCGCCTGCTTCTATTTTTGATGGATCGATGTCCTGTACAGCGGGATAATATTCCGCAAGGCTTCTTCTAACGTCATATACAGACGGGACAGCGCTTATAATCTCAGCAAACGCCTTGACCAAATAGCCGTAATCGCCCTCGTTGCACATCATATCTTCCAGATATACCGGAACGATCCATGCGTATGCAATATCGTCCCGTGCTTCAAGTTTTTCACAGAGTGCAGTGATCTCTTCAAAGCTCAGCATATCCATCAATACTCTTGCTGAACCGGTATTACTCGGCAGATCTTTCAGGTAATTCAGTTGGTAATCGCTCAAAGACGGCGTATACTTCAATTTGCAGTATTCCTCACTATACAGTTCGTCCGCACGCACTTCACAGCCATCCTCCGGAACAATGTACAGCTCGGTACTCATTTCGTCATAATATCCCTTAACATACCAATCGGTCTGTAAAATGCCCAAAATCTCCATTTTCGGATTTTCAAGAATGGAAGCAAGGACATTGCGTTGTTCTTCTTCTGTCAGATATGGACCGTAGTACAGATCTGCAACATATACATCATCCGACTGATATGCCGATGAAATCGAATCATGTTCTGTATTACGGATCCTGCCGTTCAGAGTTTCTGCCTGATCTCGCTTGGCAAGATATTCAGAAACTGTCTGAATGGTACGGTTTTCCGCAACCTTGCTCAATTCTGCATCATCCGAACAACGGAATACCAAACCATTCAGTTCCTGAATATGTCTGAGGGCAACATATGCCATCCCATCTTCGCTGCATTCTGCCGGTTTGATCTGCTGTTCATCGATTAGCCCATGACACGACTGCAAAATCTCAAAATACTTTTCGAGTTCTGCGTTTTCCGATGTATCGACCGCATTGATTGTGGTTGACAGGGAACAAGCACTCATCACACAAGCCAAAACGCTGCATAACATTTTTTTCTTCATAATGATCTCCTCCTTCAAAATCAATGTTCGGGTATCAGTTTTTTTTCAGTACTTTTCATTCGAAAACGAAATACGTAAACGTCACGCCGTTTTGATCGTAGTATTCGATCGTGTCTTGTAGCTCTTTTGCGTTCCTATAGACGCTAGGACACGGTATGACTTCTATCGAGTTGGACAAGTGAAGTTCTTTTGGGACTGCGACCGCCATCGTGAAGATCTGTACGGTATCTGCCTGTCTATTCGGAAACAGCGGTATATAGATTCTCAGGCATTTGTAGTTGTTATAAAGCATATTCGACACGACTGCTGCTTCGGAAGATGTCCGAAACCGAATCAGCATACAGTCATATGCGGAAAAGTCAAACGCAGAATCCACATCAAAATCCATGCCGCTTGGGAATCCGTCACGATAGATCTCCGCCTGAAAATCCTCGCACACGATCGTTTTCTCGCACGGTACGGTTTCCGTTTTCACCGTGCGTGCCGCCGGAACATGATATTGGTATACTGTGGGCTGAGGACCGGGATCTGTTACTTCTAGTGTCATCTCTTCCGAACTGAACACCATCGTTACGTCAGACCTTGTGGTCCCGGTGGTCGTTGGAGTTGTTCGTGTTGTCGTGGTTGTTGTACTTGTTCGCTTTGTTGTTGTGGTTGTTGTACTTGTTCGCTTTGTTGTTGTGGTCGTTGTACTTGTTCGCTTTATTGGCGTGGTTGTTGAACTTGTTCGTTTTGTCGTCGTGGTCGTCGCTGTGCATATCACACTCTGCGAGGGATCCGTCTGCGTTGTAACATTGGATTCTGTGCCTTGTGCAGAAAGGGAAGAATCCGCAGTCGATTCGGTCGCGGAATTTGTATCGGTCTGATCGTCCGCGTTTGCAGAGGTGACTGCCGAAATACTTCCCGACACCGATACACCCGAATGCTTCCGTGTGACCGTTGTTGTTTCCGCACTCTGCGTGGTCGTATCCGACACAAAAATCGTGGTATCAGTCGTCGGCTTGGTCGGCGGCGTCTGTACCCGCAGATTGGGCGCGATCACCGCACAAACGATGCCCACGATCAGGCAGGCGGCGATTGGCAGAAGATACCGTATCGCAAACGGTTTCCGATGTTCTTCTTCCTCATCAGAGGGATGTATCATCTCGTCAGGCAGCTCGTTGATCAGCAAAGCAAAATCGATTGAATTCACAGAAATCCCTCCTTTTCCAAGTATTGACGGAGCTTTTTCCGCAGTCTGGAAAGTGTCACCTGCACATGATGCTCTGTCATGCCGAATTTTTGTGCAAGTGTTTCGTCATCCGAAAATCTCCAGTATCTGCCGATAAATAAATCGCGATGTTTCGGAGAAAGTCCGCGCAGGAACTGTGTCACCGCGGCAAGCAGTTCCCGTTTCTCGACTTCTCCTTCTACATTCTTGGAGGATGGAAGTATTTCAGACAGCTCGTCCAGCGATGCAGGAAGCTGTCCTGCGCCGCGTTTTGCCCGCGTTCTCTGTTTCAGCATATTCAGCGCGTTGTTGCGTACAATTTTCAAAAGATACGCCGCATAATCATCGGGAGATGCAGGCGGAATACTGTTCCATATCTTCAAGAACGCATCGTTGACGCATTCTTCGGTATCACGTTCATCTCCGAGAATATTGTTGGCAATGCGGCGGCATACTGCCCCGTATTTCTGCTCTGTTTCATGGAGTGCCTGCTCATCTCTCTGATTCAGCATGGAAATGATATTCTGTTCGTCATTCGCTATGGTGACCACCGCCTTTCTTGCGCTCCTATCTATACAGACAACAAAACGCAGGAGGCATCACATATTTTTTCAAAAAATTTCTTGTTCATATCGTAACACAGAAATCAGATACAGTCAAGATAATATTTTGCATTGTGCTGCTTGCTGCGCTGTTGGGATTCTTGATTTTTCTGGGATGTATGCTCCGGTTTGGCAGCAATGCTCTATAGTGTTGCATTTTCTGGGGCATTCCCAAGTCTGATTGCAGAAGCGACGCCGCGATCGCATATCAGCTGCAATATCTCCACACACAATTATACTGAATATGGTGATGTGGGAACGGGTAAGCAGCATTTATGGCGTCAGTCTGTTTGTTGCGGTCATCGACGGATACGGCAAGCGGTAAAGAAATTATGGTTATAACAGAAAATCGAGATGTACGGAATGAATGAACAGCCGAACATCATCAGCAGATATTTCGGCCATGCAGAGATGCATGGCGGTTGCTTTTTTGGCTCAATCCCGAATTTTGTGTAAACGCAAAGTAAGAGTACAATAATCCGGTCTTCCCTTCCAGTGTCAAAAATGGTATAATGAAGTCCTAGGAAAGTATTTGGACTGTTTTAGAACATTTGCAATAGTCCAACGGACTAAATTGGAGTCATTCAGACACGGGAGGAAAATATGCAAGCAGATGTGCCGCCAAGCCGAAAAGCGTGCTTTGCTTTGTGCGGTATTACCTGATTTTTGTAAGAATATTGACATTTTTCAAAAAGCAGTATATAATATATGGTACTGCTTTGTGCCGAAACACATGAATGGAGGAAAATAATGAAAGGGAAACGATTCAAAAGAGCAACAGCCCTGTTCAGTACAGCGGCAATGTTGCTGACGTATGCGGATTTTTCCGCAATTCACTTCACGGTTCACGCTGAGGATACTCCTGAGTATGTATCGTATGACGTAAACGGTGACGGAGAAAAGGCAGAGGGAGAACTGGCTTATAAGCTCGATTCTGCTGATGACCTTTACTGGTTTGCAGACAAGATTAATAATGACAATGAAAACTATGGCAACATAAATGCATTCCTTGCTTGCGACATCACATTCAACAGCGGTGTTCTTGATAAAAACGGCGAGCTGAATGAAGGCAATTTCAGAGAATGGACACCGATCGGATTTTATGATGAAAATGAAGAATTAGATATCTACTATACGGGCACATTTGACGGCGCAGAAAACAAAATAAGCGGACTTTATTTCAACAATGACAGCATGCCATATGTAGGTCTGTTTGGACAGATTGGAAACGAGGGAATCATAAAGAATGTTACCGTAGCAGACAGCTATCTAAATGGTGATGGGTGTCTTGGCAGTATCTGCGGATATAATGAAGGCACGATCTCAAACTGCTATAACACAGGTGCAGTTACAGGATATTCTTGCATCGGCGGTATCTGCGGAATGAATAGTGGCACAATCTCAAACTGCTATAACACAGGTGAAGCTGAAGCGAGTGTGGAGGTCGGCGGTATCTGCGGAGATAATTATGGAGGCACGATCTCAAACTGCTATAACGCAGGTGATGTTACCGCAACAGACGAATGGAGTTACGCCGGCGGTGTCTGCGGATACAATTATGAAGGCACAATCGAAAACTGCTATAACACAGGTGTTGTTACCGCAAAATGTCAAACTGAATATTCTACTGCCGGCGGTGTCTGCGCAGATAACTGTGGCCTAATCTCAAACTGTTATAACACAGGTGATGTTACCGCAGCAGCAGAAGGTGCTATCTCCGGCGGTGTCTGCGGACGCGATGATGAAGGCACAATCACATACTGCTCTAACACAGGTGTTGTTACCGTAACAGGAGAACAAACGAAAGCCGGCGGTGTCTGCGGATATCATTCCTCAGGCACAATCACATACTGCTATAACACAGGTGATGTTACCGCATCAGGAAACTATTCTAACGGCGGCGGTGTCTGCGCAATCAATTATGACACAATCAGAAACTGCTATAACACAGGTGCAGTTAAAGCTGATTACCTTTTCGGCGGTGTCTGCGGAGAAAACGAAGACACAACCGAAAACTGCTATTTTCTTCAAACTGCGGCCTTACAAGGCATAAATTATGGTGATGGTTCAGCAGAAGCAAAGTCTGCTGAGCAATTCGCAAGCGGTGAAGTCGGCTGGCTTCTGAACGGTGAACAGTCAGATGATCCTGCGTTCTGCCAGAATCTCGGCACAGATGCTTTCCCTGTACTCGACAAACATCATATTGTTATGAAAGACGGCGAAAGCTACAATAACAATGCTCATAGCTACAAAGACGGAGTCTGTGAACACTGCGGAGCATTCAAGGACGGTATCGGTGCTAGACTTTCGGGCGTTTCCCTTGTTCTTGACGGCTCGATCGGTGTGAACTTCTATATGCAGCTTGCAGACGAAGTGTTAGAAGATGAAACCGCATATATGCAGTTCACGCTTCCAAACGGCGAGATCTTAACGATCAAAGTAAGCGAGGCAGAAACGAAAACGATCGACGGTGTGACATATTACGGATTCCAATGTAATGTAGCCGCAACCGAAATGAGAGACACGATCAAGGCGCAGATCATTACAGCGAACGGGAACGGTACTGAATACAGCTATACTGTGAAGGAATATGCGGATAATCTCCTTGAAAATACTGCGAAGAATACAGAATATGCAAAGGCTGAGGAGCTTGTCAGAGCAATGCTCACCTATGGTGCATACGCGCAAATATTCAAGGGACATAATACAGATACGCTCCAGTCAGAACAACTTTCTGATGTGTCCGATTATGTGATCGATGAACACGGATATTCTGCACGCATGGGTAATTCGGTTGAATTTGCAGGTGCAAACCTTTCTATGCTCAGCAACACGACACTCAGACTGTTCTTTACGGCGGACGACATGAATGGCGTAACATTCATGCGTGGTGCGGATCAGCTTGAGGTGAGTGAAAACAACGGACTGTACTTCGTTGAGATCACAAACATCTTACCGAATAAGCTGAATCAGGATATCACAGTTACGGTTGACGATAATGGTAAGGAATTCTTTGTGACATATTCACCAATGACATATTGCTATCTGGTTTCACAGAGAAGTGACGATACTGCGCTTGTCAATCTTGTGAAAGCGATTGCAAAGTATTGGTATGTCGCAAAGGAATGTTTCGAGGAGGCACAGTAAAATGAAAGAAATGTATGAAACGGCTGAATTGCGAATCGTCAGTTTTGAAATTGATGATGTGATTGCAACGAGCATAATACTCGGTCCGTATGATACACCGTATCAGCCGGCAGACGAAACCTGATAAAGAAGCAACCGCCATGCAGAGATGCATGGCGGTTGCTTTTTTGGCTCAATCCCGAATTTTGTGTAAACGCAAAGTAAGAGTACAATAATCCGCGTCTTCCCTTCCAGTGTCAAAAATGGTATAATGAATTTCAAAGATAGTCATTGGAATGTTTTAGACCATTTGAGCCAGTCCAAATCAGTCCAACGGACTAAAATGGAGTCGTTCAGACACGGGAGGAAACGGTATGAAATCGGAAACCACAACAGCAATCACAGCAGTAAAACAGGATGTACACCTGCGGGAATGGGCAGAACAGCTCGAAGCACAGCAGGCAATCGTACCGATATCCGTACCGCAGAAAAGCTCGGATATCCGAATCGAGAAGAACGGTCTACAAATCTCTCTGCCGACTAATGTCACGCAGGAAACGCTGCTTGCTCTGGTGAATGCACTATGCTGAACGATCTGCCAGCCGGACAACAGGTCTATCTGATCACAGGATATACAGACCTTTTTCCTTGCTTTTTGTGCGTTATAAGGTATCCCTGATTCCGCAAAACTCAAACTGATTTTGCCACTCTAAGGAAGGTACAAATCCAGCCGTTACAGCGGCCAAGTGACAAGCGTAACTTCCGCGCGTGATCCGTCAGATGTCCAGCAATCAGGATTAGATTGTCGATCACCGTCCGTATCCTTCTGCGCTTGATCGTGCTGTGACGTACAGGCATATCATTCCCCTTCATGCCAGCCGATCCGATGATGCGAAGAATATTGTAAGCGATCATTGTCAGCTTCAGAATAAGTGAATTCGTATCAAACTTGCCGCTGGGCAGGCGTTCGATGCCCATGTCAGTCTTAATCTCGCTGTGATACTGTTCACAGATAACATGATTATGGTACAGGGCAATCACTTCCTCATCGGAAACGCCGAGTGAAGTCCG
>JAKSQT010000032.1 GCA_024403995.1 Ruminococcus sp. | reverse complement strand
TTCGTGCTGCCTCGGCAGTCTTACCGCTTTCCTTCGGGCTGTCCCCTGACGACTTCTTTATTATAGCATATAATCAACATAATGTCAACACATAATTATCACAAGCTTTCTTATTAATTCTGTTCTGTTTTATGTATATTTTTACTATTCAGTATTCATTGAATTACTAATTTAACACATCTTTGCAACTATTTCTCATTATTTTGTCGTTTTATTTCCTATATTTTTTTATTTTTCTATTGAAAATTACTTTTATGTGTGTTATAATGTAATTATACTAATTGAAAGGGGCACTCATTTTTGACTGCTAAAGAAGAATTTATACAAATTTATAATGATAAAATTAAAAGGAACGGTGCAGACAAACTGCTCGAATACCTCCTTAAAACGGATTTTTTTACTGCTCCAAGCAGTACACGTTTCCACGGTTCTTATGAGGGTGGACTTGTTCAGCATAGCATTAATGTCTATCACTGTCTCAAAGACTATCTCTCACGTCCACGCACAAAAGAATTGTATGGCATGGATTATTCTGATGAAACTATCGCTTTGGTCGCACTTCTGCATGATGTCTGCAAAATTAACTTTTATACTGTTGAAATGCGTAACAAGAAAAATGAAATTACCGGACAATGGGAGAAAATTCCTTATTACGCTATAAATGATACTCTGCCTTATGGTCACGGCGAAAAATCTGTATATATACTTTCAGGTTTTTTCTACGGCGATGACCGCCTTACACGTGAGGAAGCATTCGCAATCCGCTACCATATGGGCTTTTCCGGCCCTGAGGATAACAATACCATCGGTAAAGCCCTTGAAATGTATCCTCTTGCTCTTGCTCTCAATGTCGCAGATATGGAAGCATCATATTATCTCGAAGGCTGTACCAAATAGTCTCTATTTTAAGGGGGTTTTTTTATGAACTGGTTTGATGACGCTATAATCTATCATGTTTATCCGCTTGGTTTCTGCGGTGCTCCGAAATTCAGTGACGAATCAGACTCTGTCGCTTATCGGCTCGATAAGATACTTATGTGGATACCTCATCTTAAAGAAATGAATGTCGATGCCGTTCACTTCGGGCCTGTTTTTGAATCCGTTGAACATGGTTATGACACTATTGATTACAAATCAATCGACCGCCGTCTCGGTGACAACAACTCCTTCCGCTATATCTGTGACCGTCTCCATGAGAAAGGTATACGTGTCATTCTCGACGGAGTATTCAACCACGTCGGAAGAAAATTTCCTCAGTTTGTCGATATACAGCAGAATGGTCAGAATTCAAAGTACATAAGCTGGTTCCAGAATCTCAATTTCGGCGGTCAGAGTCCATACGGCGACCATTTCTGGTATGACGGCTGGAATGGGCATTATAACCTTGTAAAACTCAATCTAAGAAATCCTGAAGTTTGTGACTATCTTATTGATGCTATCGGATACTGGATCGACTCTTTCGGCATCGACGGTTTAAGGCTCGATGCTGCAGACTGCATTGATTTTGATTTTTTCAAACGCATTCGCAGCTTCTGCAAAAGCAAAAAGCCTGATTTCTGGCTCATGGGCGAAATTATCCACGGTGACTATAACCGCTGGGCAAATCCCGAAATGCTTGACAGCGTTACGAATTATGAATGCTATAAGGGACTTTATTCATCTCATAATGACAAGAATTATTTTGAGATTGACTACTCCATCAACCGCCAGTCAGGAAGGAACGGCGGAATATACCGAAATATCAACCTTTATAACTTCGTTGACAATCACGATGTAAACCGTCTTGCTTCAACTCTATCAAATCAGGCACATCTGCCGCTTGTCTATACTCTGCTTTACACAATGCCGGGAATACCGTCTGTCTATTATGGAAGCGAATATGGAATCCTCGGCAGGAAAGAAAATAATTCCGATGATAATCTCCGACCTTGCCTGCATCTTCAGGACATGGAGTCGCAGAATACATCGCTGTACAGACATATTGTCAAGCTCGGCAGAATCTATCGTGCATATCCTCCGATACGTACAGGTGAATATGAACGAATTGCCATAACCAATCAGCAGCTTCTTTTCAAGAAAACTCTTGACGGTCAGACTGTGTATGTTGCACTTAATCTCAGTGAACAGGAGTATATCTTCAAATTTGATACACACATGAATCATCTTGTAGATGTTCTGTCATCTTCACCTCTGCCCGTTGAAAACGGTACCGCTACCGTCAAAATGATGCCATATTCTTCCATGATAATAGTTTATGATGATATCGTGAATTTTGACGCTGATCTTAATGAAAAAGACAAGGAAGAAGACACCGAACTCGTAATAGGCGGCAAATACCGTCATTTCAAGGGCAATGAGTACGAAGTCCTTGCAGTTGCACGTCACAGTGAAACAATGGAGGAGCTTGTTATATATAAGTCGCTCTCCTATGGCGATGTGTGGGCTCGTCCCAAAGCTATGTTCACAGGCAAATCCGGCGATGTGAACCGATTTACCCGAATTGAATAAAGAGCATCTCTAAAAACCCGTTTTGAGTAAGAAAAAGCAGATAGGTACAGTAGATGCAAGAAAAGCCATCGAAGGCGTGCTTTCGCACTACGAGAGGGCTTGACACAGCAGATGCTGTGCATAGCTGCTTTTTCTCAGACGGGGTTTTTAGAGGTGCCCTAAATAATTACAGCGGTCAGTTTAATGACAGTATTTATATAGAAACTTTATGCTTATTATTGAGGAAACCCTTTTGAAATAGGTTTGCCACGATAAGTAGTAAAAAATTCTGTATAAGTACCGCCGTTAATTTGACCGCTGTTTTATTTAGTGAACAAACTTATCACAAAACTCCCTGATAACGCTTTTAATAGTATATTCAAGACGGCTGTCACAGAATTTTCTGATAGTATCGGGAATCTCGCCATAGAATGCCTCTGCTATCCCGCCTGCAATACAAGCCATAGTATCCGCATCTCCGCCAAGTGATACAGCATTTCTGACCGCACTCTCATAGTCTGTCGATTCCAAAAAGCAGACAATAGACGGAGGAACACTATAACTGCATCTGCTGTCAAAGCTGTAATCAGGTCTTATCATATCAAGTGTATAATCAAGGTCATAGCTGAATTTTTTTACGATATATCCACGTATCTCGTCCTTACTGCTGCCGTGTAATGCCATAAATACTGCACTTGCCACAGCCTTTGCGGCATGAATAGCTTCACGGTGATTATGTGTAAAGATACAGCTTGCCTTTGCCTGTAACTGAACCTGTTCAATAGAATCATAAGCATATCCTATCGGCACCACCCTCATTGCCGCACCGTTGCCAAAACTGCGTACTTTATGCATACTTCTGCGGTCTGATGCCCATTTCGTGAACATTGCTCCGTAACCTGCATTGGGATAATACGAATAGTACTGCTTGTACTGCGCCGCATATTCATAGGCACGGGCAGACATATCACGGCGTGTTGCTATATTTCGTGGATTTTCAAGTATTGCTCTGCATACTGCCGCCGTCATAACACTGTCATCTGTGAATGTGCTCTCAAGCCTGAACTCAAAATCATAGTCTTTGGTACAGCGTGATTCATAATAAGAGCCGATTATATCACCGTAAACCGCCCCGAGCATATCATTCTCCGTCGAACTTCATGTTCCATTGTCTGCGGCATTCATCCATAAGCTTCATTACTCTCATGGTGTCGCTGTGCGGAACAAGCGGACTTTCTTTCAAGCCTGCCTCAAGACAGCGCTGAACCTCTCTTATTTCATATTCATAGCCGTTTATGTCATTGTCGTGGTCATATTTCTCGATAAGTTTGCCGTCTTTGCTGTACAGAGCAGATTCACAGGTGCAGTGGAACCATCTTCCAAGCGTAATATAGCCTTCTGTACCAGAAATAATAGCATTATTGCTTAACTGTATCTCAAATCCGTTGTCCATTGATGCAAAACGTCCGTCATTGTAACGAAGCTGAATAGTATTATGCAGATCAACTCCGTCACTGCCTATGTATGCAGTGCTGATTATTTCATCGGGCGTACCAAAAATTGCATCAGCAAGAGTAAGCGGATACACACCAAGGTCAAGAAGCGCACCGCCGCCGCAGTCAAGCCTGAAAAGCCTGTCATTCGGGTCATATAGGATATAGTTGCTGAAATCAGCCTTTATGTACTTTGGAGTTCCGATTTTTCCCGATTTTATCCATTCCATCATATTGAGATAAACAGGACGGCACTTCATCCACATTGCTTCCATAAAGAAAAGATTTTTCTCCTTTGCAAGAGAGAGAACTTTCTCAAACTGACCTGCATTCAGAGCGATGGTCTTTTCACAGAGCACGTTTTTACCTGAATTCAGGCACATTATCGAATCACCGTAATGTGATGCCATAGGAGTTGCAATATATACAACGTCAACATCTGCATCATCAGCAAGCTCCTGATATGAGCCGTAAGCCTTTGCAAATCCGAATTTTTCCGCAAATTTCTGTGCTTTGCCGAGTGTACGTGAAGCGACTGCACAAAGTTCTGCATCTTCACATCCTGCAAGCGCCTCTGCAAAAGTATGTGCGATCTTTCCTGTCCCGATTATGCCCCATCTGAATTTTTTCATAATTACACCTCTTTATTATTCTGCTGACACCATTCAAGTTTATCAGCTTCAACAACAGTATACTCATTTTCGCCGCCGCCATGACGAAGATAAACTTTACGTATTCCTGCCTGAATTATCATCCGTGCACACAATGGACATGGCTTAGCGGCATGAATATCCGATGTATCCGGATCTATGCCCGCAAGATAAAGGTCTGCGCCTATAGTCTGCTCACGGGAACAGTTCAGAAGTGCATTTGCCTCGGCATGGACTGCTCTGCAAATGCCGTAACCCTCACCCTGATGCATATTTTTCTCTATTCTTGTGCATTTTCCTATGTCACAGCAGTTTTCCATACCTCTCGGCGAGCCGTTATAGCCTGTTGAGATAACAACATCGTCTTTGACTATCACTGCGCCGTATTTGCGCTTGATGCAGGTGCTCCTGTATGAAAACACCTCCGCACAGTTAAGGTATGTATCCGCCTTTGATACCCTGTTTTTACCTTTTGATATGACCATGATGCGCCTCCTGTATTTTTTTGATTATAACACAAAATCCCAATGATTGTCAATAAAAAAGATGCCGAAAGAACGGCATCCGATTAAACATTTAAGTATCTAAAAAAATCATTTATTCAAATGACTGCCTCTGCGAAAAATAGGCAATTCCATAACAAAAAGCCGAAACAAGAGCTATCAGACCGCTTACAGCAAATGCCGCTTTCACAGAGGCAAATTTAACTGCTGCTGCCCTGAAACCTATAGAAATAAATGACACCCACAAACCTGCCGCAATAGCTGCCGATGCAAGTCGAGTCATCTGCATTTTCCGAAGTTTCAGAAGATAATTCGCAAAAATTCCCAGTATACAGATATTAATCACAAACGTCAGTATGCTGAACAGCTTTTCATTGTTCTGTACAGCTTCAAACCTTGCCGACAAGGCAAGAATAGCCGTAAGTGCCGAAAATACGGTGCCTGTGGTAGAATATATATCCTCACTGTAAACAAAAATGAAGCCGAATGATACCGCAAGCGCAAGATAGAGCAACATTTCGATTATGCCGATAATTCCGAACATTTTCTCTGTTCCCATTGAATATTCACCGCTGCTGAAACACGAAAAATAGGCAAAAGCCGTACATATATGAGTTGCGGCAAGTCCGAGAAATGAACACATTACCCCGATCGCACCCATATTCTTTTTTGGCGGCATATGATCTCCCCCTTTCCCCTTATAAAGAATATTATATACCATTCACTGTAAAAAGTCAATTTATCGCTGTGCAGAAAACATTCAACTGTTTTTGTATGATATGACAATACTGCTCTTGACATAATATTTAATAAGTGTTAAAATAACGTATGAAATGGAGGAATGGCAAATGGCAGTACTTATCAGCGATAAATTTTCAGAGTGGCAGAATGAGTGCGAAAAGCGTTTCAATATGCTCAAAAAACACGAAGAAGAACTAAACAGATGTTTTATCAGCGCATACGGACTTGAAAATGAGATCACCCCGGATATTGAGGAAAAAGATATCACCATCAGAAAAGCCGATCTTCAGCGTGAGATAAAAAGTCTGATAAGCTATGCCGTTGGCTGTATTTTCGGACGCTATTCCGTTGACTGTGACGGACTTTGCTTTGCAGGCGGCGAATGGCACGATGAATTGTACAAAACCATCATTCCAACAAAGAAAAACGTTCTTCCGATCGGTATGAATCACTATAAATACGACCTCACTTCGCAGGTCATCTCATTCATCGAAAAAATTTATGGCAGTGAAACTCTTGAAGAGAACCTGAAATTCATTGCAGATGCCCTTGGCGGCGAGGGTGAACCAAGCAAGGTCATAGAAAAATATCTGCTTCTCTCATTTTTCTCCGACCACTGCAAAATATACCACAAAAAACCGATATACTGGCTTTTCACTACAAGCAGAAAGTGCGGCTTCAAAGCAATAGTTTATATGCACCGCTGGAATGAGGGCACACTATCCGCAGTAAATGAATGTGTGGCAGAGCTTGCTGATATCTACCACAGTAAAATTGATGATATACAGAAAAAATTAAGCATATCCAAACCCGAAGACCGCATTGCACTAAGACGTGAACTTAACAAATTTCAGGAGAAATACAGCGGTTTATTGGAGTATTCCTCAAAAATTGCCGCACATGAACTGAATGAACCCGAAATTGAACTTGATGACGGAGTTAAATCAAATTACGAAAAATATTCCGATGTCCTTGAAAGGATAAAATAACTGAAAGTCCCAGAAAACTGGGACTTTTTCTTACATTACGCTTTCTATCTTCACTCGGAGTTTCCTGATTATTTTTTTCTCCAGCCTTGAAATATACGACTGCGAAATACCGATAAGGTCGGCAACCTCCTTCTGTGTTTTCTCCCTGCCGTCTTTCAGCCCGAAGCGCATCTCCATTATCTCACGTTCACGTTCGCCAAGTTCAGCTACCGCATTTCGCAGTATTTCCCGCTCTGCCTCGTTTTCAATGCCCTTGTTCACCACATCCTCGTCCGTACCAAGAACATCCGAAAGCAGCAGTTCATTTCCGTCATAATCCACATTCAGCGGTTCATCTATTGACAGCTCATTGCGGTATTGTGAGGATTTACGCAGAAACATGAGTATCTCATTTTCAATACAGCGTGATGCATAGGTCGCAAGCTTGATATTTTTATTCGGACAAAATGTATTCACAGCCTTGATAAGCCCTATCGTGCCTATGGATATCAGATCCTCAATGCCGATTCCTGATGACTCAAATTTTTTTGCGATATACACAACAAGCCTAAGATTATGCGTAATAAGGACATTCCTTGCCGCCACATCATTGTCAGCAAGCCTTGCAAAGACCTCGTCCTCCTCCTGACGTGTAAGCGGAGGCGGCAAGGTATCCGCACCGTTAACATAAAACACATCTGCCGTAAAAAATTTTCGCAGCATACCCTTGATTTTTTTAATAATATTCATTTTATCTCCTCTTTCCCAAGACAGCCATGCTATCTTAATTTTTCAGAATTTTCGGATTAAAGACAGCCTCCCCCTTGTTCCTGCCAAACCCCACAAGTGCTTCAACAGGCTTTCTATAGCCTTCCGCAGCATTTTCTATCACTATCTCATCAGGTCGAAAAACCGCTATAAGTCCATCTTCTGACACCGTTGAACAAGGCAGCAGCCTGAATCCCTTCGGCAGACGCTCCATATCATATTTCTTGCCTGTTATCTCCTCAAAACGCCGTTCACTGCATATTATCACAGGACAGCCTGTGAAAAAATCCGTTAGTGAATTCCCCGTATCAGCAAGCCCGTCTACTACTGTCACCTTTCTGCCCGAACGTATCAATATACGGTACAAACCACAGTTTTCAGGCACTCTGTCGGCAAATCGCCTGAACAGACATACGCCGATATACATGACACACGTCGTGACAACAAGTATCACAAGAGAAAAGTCTATATAAAAATATGTATTGCAAAAATGCATGAATTCCGGTTCAAACCATGCATATACACCATATACAGCACCTGCAAGCAGAAAATTCGACGTAAAATAAGTAACGGTATTGATGAAAATCCGCTTTAAGCCGTGTATCCCGAATGCAAGCATTACTATCGTCACAGCAGCACAGCCCTTTATCAGAAAATTCAGCAATATGCCGATATCAGGGAATATAATAAGCAGCGAATATATACTTCCATATACGGAGGCGGCGATGCATCGTATAGTCTTCATCGGTGAATGAGTTATTCCTGCCGTTGTTCTCAGGAGAAAAAAATTTACGTAGATATTTAAGATAATCAGAACATCAGCATATATCGTCATTCTTTCCGCCTCCCTTAATCTATTATAATGCATGGAATGCGCATTTTATGTCATTTTTTGCGGTCTTAAAAAATTTATTTTGACTTTGAAGTTCAGATGTGTTATAATTAGCTTAGTAATATACCGTACAGATCAGATTTGTTGGTTTTTTACGGTATAAGTGAAATGAGGGAAAATTATGGGATTTATAAGAAGGGGCAACTATGAAAATAATACTGTCGATGGTATCATACAGATAGTAAACGGTTTTGTCCGAAGTAAAACTGAAGCAACGAATTACAGCGGCCGAACTCCCGAAGAATCAAGAGATTTTTCACAGATGTTCATTCAGCTTATGAGCAAAACTAACCTGATAATTGAAGGTAAATGTTATATCGGAATTACTGCTAATCCGATAGGCGGAGGATATCAAAGCTACAGAAGCGGCGAAAAAGCACGAAAAAAGTACAGCTTTTTACCCGGGAATATCCCGAATATATGCTGTGCAGAGATTTTTCCGTGCTTGAAAGTATTCTCATGCACTTCCTGATGAAAGGAACTAAACCAGGAAAAAGACAAAATGTAAAATGGGTAAGTATGAAAGGGGACAAATAATGGCTTCAAGCAAAGAATACCTTGATTTCATCCTCGGACAGCTTTCACTGCTTGAGGATATTTCATACAGACCGATGATGGGCGAATACATTCTGTATTACAAATCAAAAATTTTCGGCGGCATATATGATGACAGACTTCTGGTCAAACCTGTTCAGTCAGCCATTGCACTTATGCCTGATGGTCAGTATGAACTGCCGTATGAAGGTGCTAAGGAAATGCTTATGGTCGAAAATGTGGACAGCAGAGAGTTCCTTGCAGAACTGATATCTGCAATGTATGATGACCTTCCGCTGCCAAAGAAGAAAAAATGAGGTGGGATTATGCGTATAAGACAGTATATAGCAAAAAAAGATTTTGATATCATAAAAAAATGGGTCGCTGACGAGAGAATTTTCACTATGTGGAGCGCCAATAAGTTCAGCTACCCTCTCGAAAAACGCAATTTTGAAAGCGTTCTTATGGAGTTAGCCGACAAATATGACGACTGCCCGTTCGTTGCAACCGACGATTCAGGCAGACCGATCGGTTTTTTCTGCTACTCTGTAAATTATGTCGTAAACGAAGGTATGCTGAAATTCATCATGGTGGACAACAGTATGCGTGGTCAGGGCTTCGGAAAAGAAATGCTCAGCCTTGCAGTAAAATATGCCTTTGAGATAACTAAAGCCGATACGATTCAGCTCAACGTTTTCAGCGTGAATGAGCCTGCAAAGAAATGCTATGAAAGCATCGGTTTTATCGAAAGAAGTGTCGCTCCCAACGCAATTACATACAAAAATGAGTCGTGGGACAGATGCAATATGTTCATAAGCAAAAAATAAAAACAGCGCCATGGTACACTCACGTACCATGGCGTTTTTTAGAGGTGCCCTTTATTATTTGTCAGACATTTTTTATATGTAAGGTCAATTGCAAACGCTCCAAACGGCGCTGTTATCATTATCGCAATAACTGACACTGTGAGCACTGTCTCTCCGCAGGCAAGTCCCATAGCGAGCGGAATTCCGCCTATTGCCGCCTGTACCGTAGCTTTAGGCATATATGCAAGCATACAGAAAAGCCTTTCCCTGCGGTTCAATTTAGTTCCAAGAGTGCATATAAAGACTCCTGCCATTCTGAATATAAGTACACATAAGATAAGCAAGATTGCCGATATTCCGGCGGATACTGCACTTTCTATCTCAACAGATGCGCCCACAAGCACGAAAAGCAGTATCTCTGACGGTATCCATAGTTTATCATATATTGCGGAAAGCTCTGCCGCAAGCTTTCCGTCTTTTTGTTTTATAGTCATTCCGACAGCCATTACTCCAATAAGTGATGCAAATGGTATTTTTCCCGAAAATCCATCCTCAAAGGCAGACAGACAAAATGCTGTACACAGAAGCATTATCATTTTCACAGTACTGCGCATTTTCACCGCAGTAAACCATTTGTACAGCACCATGCCGACAAGAATACCTGCACCAATGCCGAGAATTATTGAAATCGGTATGTTCACAAAGCTCATGACTGAAACCGAACCGCCTGCCGCAAGTCCTGTAAATGTGGAAAACATTACAATGACAAATACATCATCTACTGATGCTCCTGCAAGTATCATCTGAGGGATCCCCTTTTCCGTGCCGTAGCCACCGTCAATAAGATCTATCATCTTCGGCACTATGACCGCAGGCGAAACAGCTCCGATGACCGCTCCGAGAACAGCCGCATCAAGCCGTGACATTCCAAGAAACAGCGGCGCAAGCAGAACCATTCCCAGCATTTCAGCACAAGCCGGCACAAAACACATCAGCACCGCCGGTCTGCCGTTCTTTTTAAGGTCAGCCGTATCAAGCTTCAGACCTGCACGGATAAGTATTATTATCAGGGCAATTTTTCGCAGCTCTGCCGATATATTCAGCACTGAAGCATCTATAAGACCAAACGCATGAGGTCCGAGAAGTATACCTGCGATTATCATGCCGAAAAGCGGAGGGAACTTCACCTTGCGGCATATCCACCCAAGCAAAAATCCCGAAAACATTATTACTGCTATACTAAAAAGCATAAAAAACACTCCTTTTGCAGAAGCAATGAAAAAAGCCGACAGCTTCTGCGTAAAATGCAGACGTCATCAGCTTAAAAAGCAGTCACAATATGAGGACAGCTCCTTATTATAAAGCGGTTCTGACACGTTTTTCAACAAAAATGCGTCAAGGGAGAACATCATTCCCAAATGTATTATATCACTGATAAACTTTGCTGTCAAGTATTGACCTTTTGTTTTTTTTGTGATATGATTATTTTATGTGAATTAATCGATGTGTGAAAGAAAGGACTAAAAATGCAATTTAATGAACTGAATTTGTCTCAGGAAATTCTCCGTGCTGTTGAAGAACTTGGATTTGAGGAAATGACTGAGATTCAGCAGCAGAGTATACCGCTTCTTCTCGAAGGGCAGGACGTTATCGGACGTTCAAACACAGGCACAGGCAAAACCGCTGCTTTCGGCATTCCTGCCGTTGAAAGCATTTCACCTGCCGACCGTGGACGCACCACTGTACTCATACTCTGCCCTACAAGAGAACTTGCAATGCAGGCTAACGAGGAAATACGCAAATTCGCCAAATTCAAGGAGGGCGTGAAAACCTCCGCTGTATACGGCGGCGCAAGCATGGAAAAACAGATTCATGAACTGAAACGTGGCGCAAATATCGTTATCGGCACTCCCGGACGTGTTATGGACCATATCCGCAGACGTACCCTGCGTCTTGAAAATCTCCGTACCGTCATTCTCGACGAGGCTGACGAAATGCTTAATATGGGCTTCCGTGAGGATATCGAGTCGATTCTTGCCGATGTGCCAAGCGAAAGACAGACTGTACTCTTCTCAGCTACCATGCCTCCCGAAATACTCGCAATAACAGAAAAATACCAGAATGATCCTGTTCAGGTAAAGATAAAATCAGCCCAGAAAACCGTCGAACTTATTGAACAGTTTTACTTTGAAACTGCTATGGGAAGAAAGACTGATGCTCTCAGACTCCTTCTTGCTGCTTACAAACCATCATCTGCTATGGTTTTCTGCAATACAAAAGCTATGGTCGATCAGCTTACGGAAGAACTGGTCAAGCATGGTTTCCGTGCCGCAGGTCTCCACGGCGATATGAAGCAGATTCAGCGTACTCAGGTAATGAACAGCTTCAAGAACAAGACTACGGAAATTCTTGTTGCTACTGACGTTGCCGCAAGAGGTATTGACGTAAGCGGCGTTGATGCTGTTTTCAACTATGACCTTCCACAGGACAACGAATACTACATCCACCGTATAGGACGTACAGGCCGTGCAGGTCATACAGGTTCTGCTTATACACTTATCAGCGGCAGAAGGCAGCTCTTTGACCTCCGTGCAATTGAAAAGTATACGCACGCTGAAATAAAGGAAATGCCGCTTCCTGACAGATCGGATATTATTGCCATGACCAAGGAAAATCTCGTAAAACAGATATCTTCCCTTGAGGCAAACCACAATGGATATGACATTCTTGACAGACTTGCTGCAATGGGTATTGATTACCGTGAGGCAGCCGCAAGACTTATCAGTGAAAAGCTCGACGCCGAAACTGCTTCTCTCCCTGAATTTGAGGCTTCACGTCCTCTCCGCAAAGGCAAGAAGGACGGTGCAAAAACTGTCAAGGTCGATATCAGCATAGGCAGAAGCAAACGAATTGCTCCGAATTTCATTCTCGGTGCTCTTGTTGATGCAACAGGTATGTCAGGCAGGGATTTCGGTAAGATCGACATTTTTGACAACCATACAACAGTTGAAGTACCCGAATCAGAGTCTGAATATATTCTTGACAGCACAAATCCGATGAAGATAAACGGTCATCAGGTCGAAGTCAAACTCTACAGCGGGAAGCCAACAGGCGCTTTTTCAGGAAGAAAACGCCCAGAAAGAAAACAGGAATTCGACAGACGCAAAAAAGCTTACGGGAACCGCAAAAAATCCGATGTTTTTTCAGATTATGTTCCAAACCGCAGAAAACGTGCTAAAAATAAAGGGTAAGGTGATGAAATGAACGGCAGACAGCCCAAAAAGCTCTGGATGAGAATTGTAGTATGCATAATCGCTTTAATTATGCTGCTCGGTATCATTATTCTCCCACTGCTCAGATAAAAAAACGGCGGACTGAAAATGTCCGCTGTTTTGCTATTTATAGAGATTCTCAGGCACTGTTTCTGCCATTCTGCGATATGCCGCCTTGCTTGGATGCAGATGATCTCCACTGTCAAATCCTTCTGCAAATGCCGCAGCATCTTCCGAATCACACAGCGCTTTGTCAAAATCGATACAGCCGTCAGAGCCGTTTTCACTTCTTATCCATTCGTTGACCTCATTACGCAGATCGTTTCTGAATTCCGCATAAGTCCTCCATCCCTCTATCGGCAGAAGTGTACCGAAATATACTTCCATGCCGGTATTTTTCGCATATTCAAGGTAGTATTTCAAGCCGTCTGTCATTTCTTCAGCTGTCGGAAGATCACTCCACGGTCTGAATTTGTTGACATCAACTCCGACAGGATGGATAATATCGTTGATGCCGTGCTGGATAATGACCGTATCAGCTCCCGAAACGTTCATTTCATGGGCAAATCTGTTCTCGCCTTTCAAGCCGTAGGAGTCATATGTTATATTATCATACTGACGCAGAATTCTCGTGCCGCTTGCCGCTTTGCGGATAAACGCCGTTCTGCCGTTACCTTTTTCAAGATTGAGCTTTATAAGATCGTCAGGCCAGTCCTGCGCTGTAATTGAGTCACCATAACATATCACGCACCTGTTCTGTGGTGACGTAAGGACATCCGCACCGCATAAAAAATAGTACCAGCCTGTTTTCTTTGACATATCGACCGGAAGCTGTGCGGAATATGTATGGTCTCCAACGGCAAAATATCCGCCTGAAAACTGTCCTGTTATCAGAACGCCTGAGCGAAGTTCCGTGAAATCTGCAAAATACATTGTAAGAACTATCGTTTCGCCATGCTTTACGTCAAAATCAACAGCATCACTCACAACTTGTCCGCCTTTTTCAATGGTTACCGATTTTTCGCCTGAAAACGGCACTTGCTTTATTGTATCAGCCTGCACATCGCTGCCTCCGCATGACTTTGCCACTGTTACAGATGTGACAGTCACAGCCTCACTGCCGCAGAAATTATCAAGTGTGAAACGAACTGCATCGCCGTCAAGCTGCATTATCAGCGGATAGCGCAAAGTAAGGTTTTTTCCATAATTTTCGGGTTTTCTCTCGGCTATGGATATAGCATTTCCCCACGCCGTCACCCATTTTTTCTCACTCATTCAATATCTCCCCCGTTTTTCAATTTATTGCATTTCTAATCATAACATTTTCATCTTTATTTGTCAATACAGCGGCTGTTCAATAAAATCTGCATATTCTATTGTATTTTTTGTACTATTATGATATAATAAGTATGATTATTGATAGCTGCAAACGATTTCTGCGTTGCGCCAAAATATAATGAAAGGGATATTGCATTATGAAAGAAAAATCCTACATGGTAGCTATTCCTGAAAAACAGGATGATATTTCCCCCGAAAAAATAAAAGAAAGACTGAATTCCGACAGCCGTATCACTGTTATTGAAAGTGACGAAAAGACAATATGCTATAAAATCAGCATCGGACAAAGAAAATATACTGTGCGCTTTGCTCTTACTCCTGTTGAAATACCTGATTATTTCCGCTCTGTCCATCTGTTCACTGATCTTGACTTTCAGAAGATCGGCAGTATAAAGCTTGGTGTCTCTGTTGAAATGGAGTATACCGACAGCTTTCTTGAAAGCTATCACGATCAGCTCAGAATCATCAACTGTATAATGCCTGACAAGCTCGCAGTTATTGATATACCGTCTGAAAAACTGCTTTCAGGCAAATGGGTGAAGCTTGCCGCTGAATCTGAAATACCGCCTGCACCGAAATATCTGTTCACCGTTCAGGCTGTCAGTGACGGAAATGATGAGGTATGGCTTCATACACATGGTCTTAAACGCTGCGGTCTGAGTGAACTTGAAATTCTCGGCAGCAACAAGGAAATGTGCAACAGTCACTATTACATCATTGAAACTATCGCTGTCCGTATGATCGAAAATGAAATGGGACTTGAACCATACGAGCCGATGTTCCTTGCATGGCTGACCGATAAAGTTGCTATGGTCGCTGCCCTTGTGGACTGGAAAGACGGTCTCAGATACTATCCCGAGGCAAACATAGGCAAAGCCGATGACAGAGATGATTACCACGCTGAGGGAACATCGGTCATAATGCTCTATCTTTCGCCTGATGACCGTGATGCAAAGAAACTTTCAAAAGTTCAGGAACTTGACAAATATCTTGGTGAGAATACAATGTTCATGGTATCAACGTCCGAAACCGAACGCATGAGAAAACTTGCTCAGGAAAGAATAGATTACGTCAGACGTGCCGCCGATGGAAAAGATACCCATATTCTGCTAAAAATCGGTCTTCATGTTGATAAGGAATTTCTTGATGCAGACCGTGACCCTGAAGAACAGCATGAACATATCTGGTTTGAACTCAGATCTATCAAAAAGGGTCTCTTCACCAGCAAGGAAATGTTTGAAGCTGAACTTACTCAGGATCCGTATTATGTAAAAGATATGAAAAAAGGCAGTATCGGCAAATATTCAGTCAGTGACATTACAGACTGGATAATTTTTGCCAATAAAAGACGCTATTCGCCCGATGATGTGTATATGATGTAATATTACTTTTGCTATTTTATTTATCTTATTTGTCTGGAGTGACTTTATGAAAAAATGGAATATCAGCGTTCCTGACAGAAAAATCATCAGCAAACTTATGCTGAACTGTCAGGTATCAAATCTCACTGCCGCCGCACTGGCTGCAAAAGGCTGCACCACGCCTGAGAATGTTGTTGAAAAATATAATATCGACTCACTATCCGACCCGTTTCTTATTGCTGATATGGACGCTGCCGCCGAAACCATCAACAACGCCATTGACAACGGCGAAAAAATCTGCATTTACGGTGACTATGACTGCGACGGCATCATCTCGACTGTCATTCTGTTCTCGTATCTTTTCGAGGCGGGAGCTGATGTCATATACTATATCCCTGAACGTTCGGAAGGCTATGGACTGAGCAGAAATGCCGCTGACAGCATCAGAAATGACGGAGTTGACCTCATTATCACAGTGGACAACGGCATTTCCGCTGTTGAGGAAGCTGAATACATCTATGACCTCGGTATGCGTCTCGTCATTACCGACCACCATCAGCAAGGCGATACTCTCCCCCGTGCTGAGGCTGTTGTTGATCCGCACCGCCACGATGATACTTCACCATTCAAGAATCTCTGCGGCGCAGGCATAGCTTTAAAGCTTACTGCTGCACTTGACGGCGGTGACTATACTTTCGCTATGGAACAGTTCGGCGACCTTGCTGCAATTGCCACCGTTGCCGATATAGTCAGTCTTACCGGAGAAAACCGCTATATTGTCACCGAGGGTATGCGCCTTATCGAAAATACTGACAGACCGTCACTCATTGCTCTGAAACAGGTTTGCGGACTTCAGGATAAGCCTGTTGATTCATTCTCAATAGGTTTCGGTATTGCTCCGAGGATCAATGCTTCCGGCAGATTCGGCTCACCCAAAACTGCCGCTGAGCTTTTCCTCTGTGAAGATACGGAAAATGCCCTCGAAATCGCTCAGAAGCTTGATAAACTCAATAATCAGCGAAAAGATACTGAAAATGAAATAATTGAAGATATCTACCGAATGATTGACGAAAAGCCTGAAATTATCAGACAGCGTGTCATTTTCCTATGCGGGAAAAACTGGCATCACGGAGTTATCGGCATCGTTGCCGCACGTATCATGGAACAGTTCGGAAAGCCATGCTTCATCGCCTCGGAAACAGACGGCGAAATCCGTGGTTCTGCCCGTTCCTTCGGTGAATTTTCCGTTTTTGATGCACTTACATATTCATCAGCCGCCCTGTCAAAATTCGGCGGTCACCCGGGTGCAGGCGGATTTACCGTCTACAACGGAAAAGCCGGTAAATTCAATGCGCTTCTCCAGCAATTTGCACTTGAAAATTTCCCGTCAATGCCAGTTCAGACTCTATGTGCAGATGCTCCGGTCACTGCTGCTGACCTTACAAACGAAAACGTAGATGACCTTAAAAAGCTCCATCCTTTCGGCATGGACAACGAACAGCCGCTTTTCTATATTGAAAACGCCGAAATACTTGAAATCAGACCTATGGGTAACGGCAGCCATTCAATGCTGCGTTTCAAGCTCGGCACATCGGAACTTACGGCTAAAATGTTCAGAACTGGCCCTGAAATGCTCCCTGTCAGCACGGGCGATGTCTGCAAGATGATAGTCACTCTTGAAATGAATGAATTCCGTGGAAATACATCTGTGAATATAATCATCAGGGATATCCGCTCACAGACGTTCCAACAGGAAAGCTTTTTCAGCGCAGAACGCTCGTTTGAAGCGCTCACTCGTTCGGAAAAGCTGCCGAATATCAACTTCTACAGGAAAATGCTGCCTTCCCGTGATGAAGCTGCCTTCATATACAAAAATATTCCGAACGGTGGCATTTCACCTGAAAAACTTTTCATGAGACTTCATGCCCCCGATATTAACTACGCAAAATTCTGCTGTACAATCGAAGCTTTCCGACAGCTTGGACTTATCACTGTATCGTCGGCAGGTCAGTCGATCTCCAAAGCAGCAGTAAAACATAAAGCCGACCTTTATTCTGCTCCTATTCTTGCTTTTATCAAAAAAATCTCAGGCTGAAATGCCGCCTGAACAGTTTCTCATTTCGGCTCCCGCCTGCCGTAAACAGCGGTGACTGCAATTGCAGTCATGGAGAACAGCTATGACAGATGACATGAATGAACCAATTATCCATCAATCCGAACACTTTTCTTCCGAAAATATAAGCGCTGACCCCCTCGATTATCTTAACGATATCCCTGATTATGATGACAACTTCACTATTGATATCCTCATGCAGAAAATACTGAAGGACGACAAGCAGTATGACCATACGAAAATTATTTCTGCATATGAATTCGCTGCAAAAGCCCATGCCGGTCAGAAGCGTTCGTCAGGTCAGGATTATATCATACATCCCCTTGCTGTTGCATATATCCTCCTTGAACTCGGCATGGACACCGATACTATCTGTGCAGCTCTCCTGCATGATGTCGTGGAAGATACCGATGCTACTCTCGATGACCTGAAAAAACGTTTCGGTGAGGACGTTGCACTCCTCGTTGACGGCGTTACCAAACTCAGCAAGATACCAACATACAGCAAAGAAGAACAGCAAGCTGAAAATATCCGGAAAATTCTCCTTGCCATGTCACAGGATATCCGTGTCATGATAATCAAACTTGCCGACCGTCTTCACAACATGAGAACGCTGAAATACCGTCCTATTGAAAAACAGCGCAATGTTGCCTGCGAGACTATGAATATCTATGCGCCTATCGCTCACCGTCTTGGCATCAGCGCTATGAAAGAGGAGCTTCAGGACCTCGCCTTCCACTATCTTGACCCTTATGCATATTCGGAAATTGAAGGCATTCTCGAAAACAAAAAAGAGGAACGTGAAGCTTTCATTGAGCTTATCAAAAACCGTATTTCCGAACGTTTCCGCAACGAGGACTTCACTCAGCCGCCTTTCATCGACGGACGTGTCAAGAGCATATACAGCATCTACCGCAAAGTCTTTGTAAACCATAAGGATATCGACGAAATTTACGACAAATACGCCGTCAGAATAATCGTTACCACTATCCTTGAATGCTACAACGTTCTCGGTCTTATCCATGATATGTTCAAGCCTGTGCCAAACCGCTTCAAGGACTATATCGCCAACGCAAAACCTAATAAATACCAGTCACTTCATACCACCGTCCTCGGCAAGGAGGGGATTCCTTTTGAAGTTCAGATAAGAACATGGGATATGCATGAAACTGCCGAATATGGTATCGCTGCCCACTGGAAATACAAGGAGGGCATTCAGGGTAAGGACAAAATGGAACAGCACCTTGCTTGGGTCCGTCAGGTGATCGAGGCGCAGAAGACTTCAGATGACGTTGAGGAGATCGTTCGCATGATAAAGACCGATCTCACGCCGGAAGATATAGTCGTTATGACTCCGAAGGGCAAATCAATATCCCTGCCGATGAGCGCAACTGTTCTTGATTTTGCCTACCGTATCCACACTCAGATAGGTCACAAGACTGTCGGCGCTAAGGTTGACGGCAAAATGGTAGCACTTGATTATCCGCTCCAGACAGGTCAGATATGTGAGATAATCACAAGCAAAGACCCTGAAAAAGGCCCTAACCGTGCTTGGCTGAATATTGTCCAGACAAGCGAGGCACGTTCAAAGATCCGCTCATGGTTCAAAAAGGAACGCCATGACGAAAATATCATCGAGGGTAAAAATCAGCTTGAACGTGAATTCAAACGTCATCATATCAAGCTCAGTGAAAATGAATATTCGGACTTTCTCTCGGATGATTTTAAAAAGCACAACTGCGATAATCTTGAGGATTTCTATGCATCAATTGGTTACGGCGGCATTTCTCTTTCCCGTATCATGCCACGTCTCAAAGATAAATACGAAAAGATGTACGATGACAAAAAAGAGTCTTCAGCTCCCCTTGTCAAGCCGAAAGCTTCAGGCAGAGGTACTATCATTCTCGATGATATCAACAGTCTCCAGCTCAAATTCGCTCAATGCTGCAATCCGCTTCCCGGTGACGATATCGTAGGTTTTATCACCCGTGGATTCGGTCTTTCCGTCCATACACCCGACTGCGTGAACTACAAAAAGGCTATGGAGCAGAATGATCCCGAAACCGTTGCAAGATGGGTGGATATACAGTGGACTGAAAATAATGACGTACAGATACAGACCAGCTTTGAGGTAATTGCAACAGACCGTGTCGGTCTTGCATACGATATTACTGCTATACTCTATGAAGCAAGAATACCTATTGTACATTCTGCTTCAAGAGTACTGAAAAACGGAAATGCAATTTTTGAGGCTACTGTCCTTGTTTCAAGTGCAGACCAGCTCAAATATCTTTTCGATAAATTCAAAAAGATAAAAGGCTTTATCTCTGTGGAAAAAGCCACAGTTTAACGGAGGTTTATTATGAAGATCCATACCTTACAGCTTGGCGAGCTTCGTGCCAACTGCTATATTGTCGAGACAGCTCCCAATCGCTGTGTTGCCGTGGATATCGGCGGTGACAGCCGTCTTTTCCTTGAATATATCAGAATGCATAATCTGAAACTCACGAAAATTCTTCTCACTCATGGCCATTTCGACCACATAGGTGGATGTGAAGCCGTTCATCAGGCTACCGGTGCAGAGGTCTATGTGCATGAGGACGATGCCCCAATGCTCACAAGCGAGGCGCTTTCTCTTGCATCAGGAATGGCATTCCACGAATTTAATCAGCTTACGGACTGGACCGTGCTTTTCGGAGATTGCTACATCAACGACGGTGACTGCACTTTCCGTGTGATACATACTCCGGGTCATTCCCGTGGAAGCGTGTGCTATGTCTGCGACAATGTTATCTTTTCAGGCGATACTCTTTTCTGCTGTTCCGCAGGAAGAACTGATTTTCCCGGAAGTGACCCCTATGCTATGAAGATATCACTGAAAAAGCTCTATGATCTTGAAGGAGACTATAAGGTACTCCCAGGTCATAATGAGTCAACTACGCTTGACTATGAACGTCAGGTCAATCCATTTATGAAAGAATTCAGAGGATAATATGTCAGATAATATTTCTAAAATGCCGATTATTTTAATCGGCAACTCTTTTAAATACGAAATTGAAGCCACTGTCAAGCTGTTTTTCCCAACTGACAGATTTGATTTTCTAAGTTCAGCAGATGAAGTGTGCGGAGATTCATATGTTGCGGCAGGGCTTTCGGAAAATGCAGACTCTGCCCTGATTTTTGCCGATATAAGACTTAACGGTGACGATGCGGAACATCTTGAAAAACAGCTTTCATGTACAACTGTTTCAGACAAAAGTACTGTTGAACGTGAACTTTGCAGGCTCGTATATACCATTCTCTGCCGAAAAACAGGCATAAAACCACCATGGGGAATACTTACCGGAATACGCCCTGTAAAAAAAGTTGTTGACCTTATTCGCCTTGGTCTTTCAGAAGAGCAGATCTATGACCGTCTGGGCGAACAATATGACGTTTCAAAGCCGAAAATGAAGCTTGCTTATGATACTGCTGTAAATCAGCTTCCAATTCTTGACAAGATCGACAGCAAAGCAGTAAGCCTTTATGTTTCAATACCATTCTGCCCGACAAGATGCAGTTATTGCTCGTTTGTCTCACATTCAATGGACTCGGCAATAAAACTTATGCCTGAATATATAGCCGCTTTGTGCCGTGAACTTGAAATTATCGGCAGACTTGTAAAGGATACTGAAACCAAAATCGACACGATCTATTTCGGCGGAGGCACTCCGACTTCCATTTCAGCCGATGAGCTGCGGACTATAATGGAAACTGTCGAAAAGAATTTTGACCTCTCTGCTGTCCGTGAATACAGTGTCGAGGCAGGCAGACCTGATACCATCACAGAAGAAAAACTCAGAGTAATAAAGGAACTCGGCGCAAAAAGAATTTCTGTAAATCCACAAACGCTCAATGACGATGTTCTGCGTGTCATAGGCAGAAAGCATTCAGGAGAAGATGCAATAAAAGCATTTGAACTTGCAAGAAAAGTCGGCTTTGACAACATAAATACCGACCTGATTGCAGGTCTGCCTACCGAATCTGCCGAAAGTTTCAGGAATACCCTCGACAAAATGACTGAACTTTCTCCTGAAAGCATAACTGTCCATACCCTGACGATAAAACGCTCTGCCACATTATTTGAAAACGGCAAAGCAAATTCTGATAATCCTGCCGCAGAAATGGTTGACTACAGCATTCAGAAACTTATGAGCTGCGGCTATCTTCCATACTATATGTACCGTCAGAAAAACACAGTGGATAACCTTGAAAACGTTGGCTATGCCAAAAAGGGATTTGAAAGCTATTACAATATTTTTATCATGGATGAGACACAGACCATTCTCGGCGCAGGCTGTGCCGCATCAACTAAGCTTGTATATCCTGACGGCAAAATCAGCCGCATACATAACTATAAATTCCCATATGAGTATATCCGTAATTTCAATACACTCATGGAGAAAAAAGCTGAGGCTGAAGAATGTCTCAGAATACTGAAAAATGAATGAGGTAGCAAAATGCTGAAAAAAAATGAAGTTTACCGCTCAGAGATAACTGACCTCACATCCGAGGGAAGCGGCGTGTGCCATATAGATGAAATTGCCGTTTTTGTGCCCAATACAGCAATCGGTGATGTGCTTGACGTGAAAATAGTCAAAGTGCTTAAAAACTATGCTTTCGGTATTATTGATAAAAACATCACCCCATCTCCTGACCGCATCTGCGATAACTGCGGTGTTTACAGCAAATGCGGAGGCTGCCTTTTCAGACATATTTCTTATGAGGCTGAATGCCGTACGAAACAGTCAATAGTTGAAAATGCATTCAGACGTATCGGCGGTCTTGAACCTGTTTTTGAAGATTTCTGCAGCTCTGAAAATATCTCCCATTACCGCAACAAAGCTCAGTATCCGCTTGCAAATATAAACGGCAAAGCGGTCTGCGGTTTCTTTGCTCCAAGAAGTCACCGCCTTATACCTGTTACAAACTGTAATCTGCAGCCTGAAATATTTACTGATATCCTTGAATTTGTCCTCAATTATATCAATGAAAAGAAAATTTCAGCCTACTCAGAAAATGATAATACAGGATTAGTCCGTCATATATACCTAAGACAAGGCGCTCATTCAGGTGAAATAATGCTGTGCATTGTCGCACGCAAGGACATATCCCGTCAGCTTTCTGCTTTATGCAGCCAGATCGTAAGCAAATTTCCAAAGATAAAGAGCATCATTCTCAAT
The DNA here is from genome assembly GCA_024403995.1 of Ruminococcus sp. Lineage (GTDB taxonomy): Bacteria > Bacillota > Clostridia > Oscillospirales > Ruminococcaceae > Ruminococcus. The sequence continues at coordinate 3,134 of JAKSQT010000032.1, read as the reverse complement.
ATAAATCCTGACAAAACCAATGTCATTCTCGGTAATAAATGTATAACGCTTTTTGGCAGCGACACGATTTCTGATACAATGTGTGGAAATATGATTGAAATATCCCCGCTTTCTTTCTATCAGATCAATACTTTTCAGGCTGAAAAACTGTATGCCAAAGCTCTTGAATATGCTGAGCCATCACAGAATGATGTTATCGCTGACCTGTACTGCGGCGCAGGTACTATCGGTCTCTCTATGGCACATATGACAAAAAAAATAATCGGCATAGAAATTATCCCCGAAGCCATTGAAAATGCAAAATCAAATGCCTTACACAATAATATCTCTAATGCAGAATTCTACTGCGGTGATGCAGGCAAAATATTCGGAATGCTCCGCAGTAAAGGCTGCTCTCCCGATATCATTGTCGTTGACCCTCCCCGAAAAGGCTGCTCTCAGGAAACTCTTGACCTTATCGCTGATGCCGCACCACGCAAAATTATCATGATATCATGCAACCCTGCCACTGCTGCTCGTGATGCGAAAATTCTTTCGTCACTCGGCTACTCCACTGATAAGGTTTCTGGTTTTGATCTTTTTCCTCGGACAGGACACGTTGAGTGCGTGGTATTGATGTCACGAAAACAAAACGACGTAATATAGCTATTTTCAAGCGTTTTTAGATTACTGTACTATAAGCAGTTGCATATAGTAGAGTAGCCTAAATTTATACAGGGAGGTCGAGCAGAATGTCACCACAAATAAACTATATTCCGGCACGTAAGCCACTTGAGACAAAGAAAGTTGGAATCTACTGTAGGGTAAGTTCTAATAAAGCTACACAATTAGAAAGCTTAGCTGCTCAGATTTCCGGTCTAACAAAAGAAGTAGCTAAGATATCAAAATGGATATTAGAGGATACTTTTATTGATATTGCATCAGCAAAAGCTGGATCGAATCGCCGTGAATTCAATAGAATGATCAGTCAATGCGAATCACATAATATTTCAATCATTCTTACAAAAAGTATAAGTAGATTCGGACGCGATACAGTTGAAGCATTGACAGCAATTCAAAGAATCAAAGCTGCTGGAGGACGTATTCTCTTCCAAGAAGAAGGCATAGATACAGATGAATATGATAGCAGTTTCTTTTCAAGTATTCTCCTTTCCTTCGCCGAAAGTGATAATGAAAGCAGGTCGAGAAATATTCGTCTTGGTCTCAGTTTCAAAGCACCTACAGGAACCTCAAAGAATTTTGATAAGCCTATATATGGATACAAAAAGGATGTAGATGGCAAACTCATTGTTTATCACGAACAATCAATTGTAGTTAGAGACATTTATTCACTATACATCAAAGGCGAAAGCATACTCGGCATTAAGCGCATTCTCGAGGCAAATGGTGTTTTATCACCAACAGGTCGTCCTACTTGGAGCAAGAAAACAATTGAAAACATTCTAAGCAATAGAAAGTATACAGGAATGGTTACACTTTCTAATTCTGTTGATGGCAGTCTCTATGTGCTAAAACAACATCATCCAGCAATTATTACAGAATATGAATTCAACACCGTTCAGCAAATACGTGAGGAGAGAAGTAACGTTATAACCGACGAAACTGGCACACACAGGAAATCTACAAAGTATAGTTCTAAAAAGAAATATAGAAAATAGCCTACTTCAACGAGTGTGCGGATTGGCTGTCAGCCTTAATCTGCTCCCAATAAAAATGCCTATTTTACGTCATTTTTACATTTCTTTAAAATGTCAAAAATAATAGGCTAAGGTTCACACGTTGAGTGCGTAGTTCTGCTGACAAGACAAAAGCCATAAAACACCGAATTTACGCAGTTTTACGGAACATACGTCATTCAAAAAGCACTCAAATCAGCCCGATTTTCGTGTAAATGGAAACATATCAGGCAAATTGAAAAATTGCAGTGAGATACACGAAATTTCCGCATTTTTACGCACTCGGTCGGTTGGTGTGTAATTCTACGATTGCCCCTTTTTCAGTGCGTAAAAATGCGGACAGGTTTCAAAACAACGTAATATTGGTAAAAACGAGAGCGTAGATTTTCATTACGAGTTGTACTATGGTTGAGTAGGTGAATATGCAGACAGAAAAAAACGCTCTGAACCGAGCGTCCCAAAGGCAACAGTGTCATCAAAGTACGCCTGTTGCTTTGTCGGGGAAATGATCACGTTTGTATTCCGTATGAGCAGAATAAATGATGCATTTTCGTGCTGTAATCGCGCTGACGCATTGCTGTACATATTGTATGTTTCAACACTTCAAAATTGTGAAGAATATACAAATAAAAAACACATTGATTTTTCATGTGAAATAGTGTATAATAACAGCAAGTGCTTCTGGAAGAATATTCCAGAATGAAATACACGTAATTTTATGAAAGGATACGAAAAATTATGAAAGAAAAATGGGAAAATGCAGAACTTGAGATCATTGACTTTGCAGTGGAGGATATTATCACAACTTCATTTATGTCTGACGGCGGCGGCAACGGTGACGGTGGCTACAAGAGCGGTCCGGACGGACTCGGCGGCTTCGGTGACCTTTGATAAAGCGACATACGAATGAAGCGTACATTAAGATTTTTAGGAGGTATTTTCGATGTCAAAAAATTTCATGAAGAAAACATTGGCAGGCATTTTCGCGCTGGTAATCGTTGCATCTTCCACGCCGATCGCACCGTTTGTGTCGGTGATGAACAGCAATTCGATTACCGCAAGCGCAGAAACTGCATCCGAAACAGATTTTGATTTTGATGCTTCAAGCGGTACAATAACCAAATATACCGGCACAGGCGGCGATGTAGAAATCCCATCAAAGATTGGCGGCGTTGCTGTTACAAGCATTGGTGAGAGTGCTTTCAAAAGTTGCTTAAACTTGACCAGCGTCACAATTCCTGAGGGTGTTACAAGCATTGGTGATTATGCTTTCATGAGTTGCTCAAACTTGGTCAGCGTCACAATTCCTGAGAGTGTTACAAGTATTGGTGATTGGGCTTTCATGAGTTGCTCAAGCTTGGCCAGCGTCACAATTCCTGAGGGTGTTACAAGCATTGGTGATCATGCTTTCATGAGTTGCTCAAACTTGGCCAGCGTCACAATTCCTGAGGGTGTTAC
>JAKSQT010000031.1 GCA_024403995.1 Ruminococcus sp. | reverse complement strand
TCAGAAAGGTTTGCCCCGATAAAGAGCAGAATTTCTATAAGAGCACCGCCGTTATGGCTGTCACTTTTTATTTATATCATTAAATTAATATGCCTTGCCCCAGTATACCATATGCTTTGCAGGTTTGCCGCAGCATACGCACACATCACTGAGGTGTTCCTGTTCAAACGGGATACAGCGTGATCCAACGCCTGTCTTTTCCTTGACCTCGTCCTCGCAGGCTTCCTCGCCGCACCACATTGCTCTTACAAAGCCGTCGCCCTTTTCTTCAAGAGCCTTGGTTATCTCGTCAAGTGATGTGCATGAATATGTCTTGTTTTCACGGTTGAGAGCTGCCTTTGCGAACATACCCTCAGGAATATCCTTTTCAAGCAGTCTGTTTACTGTTTCTGTAAGCTCGTCAAGTGAAACAGTGAGCTTTTCGCCGCTGTAACGCACTGCAACGATGCACTGATTCTGCTCGATATCTCTTGGGCCAAGCTCGATTCTTACAGGCATACCCTTCATTTCATACTCAGCAAACTTCCAGCCCGGTGAGTTTTCGCTGTCGTCAAGCTTTACTCTGATGCCGGCATTTTTAAGCTGTTCATAAAGTGCATTAGCCTTGTCAAGAACGCCTTCCTTATGCTGTGCGATAGGTACGATAACAGCCTGAACAGGTGCAACGGCAGGAGGAAGTACAAGACCGCTGTTGTCGCCGTGAGTCATGATAACTGCGCCGATAAGACGTGTTGTAACGCCCCAGCTTGTCTGGTGAGGAGTAACTCTCTTGTTTTCCTTATCGGTATATTCAATGCCGAATGTCTTTGCAAAACCGTCGCCGAAATAGTGTGATGTGCCAGCCTGTAAAGCCTTTCCGTCGTGCATGAGTGCCTCGATGGCATATGTTGAAACTGCGCCTGCAAACTTGTCGCTCTCGGTCTTTTTGCCCTTAACTACAGGCATTGCAAGTGACTTTTCGCAGAAATCAGCATATACATTCAGCATACGCTCTGTTTCCTCGATAGCCTCATCAGCAGTTGCGTGGATAGTATGTCCCTCCTGCCAGAGGAATTCTCTTGAACGGAGGAAAGGACGTGTTGTCTTTTCCCATCTTACAACGCTTACCCACTGGTTGTAAAGCTTAGGAAGATCACGGTATGAGTGTACGATATTTGCATAATGCTCACAGAAAAGTGTTTCTGATGTAGGACGTACACAGAGTCTTTCCTCAAGCTTTTCGCTGCCGCCGTGAGTTACCCATGCAACTTCAGGAGCAAATCCTGCAACATGGTCTTTTTCCTTCTGGAGAAGGCTTTCAGGAATGAACATAGGCATACAAACGTTCTCGTGACCTGTAGCCTTGAATTTATTGTCGAGAATTTTCTGCATATTCTCCCAGATAGCATAGCCGTAAGGACGGATTACCATACAGCCCTTTACGCTTGTATATTCAACAAGTTCAGCTTTTTTGCAGATATCGGTATACCACTGAGCAAAATCCTCGTCCATTGAGGTTATCTCGGATACCAGCTTTTTATCTTTTGCCATGTAATGACCTCTTTCCTTGAATTGCCCTGTATGGGCAAAAATTATTAATAATCGCTCCCGAATATTATATCATAATTGTATTTAATTGTCAATCATGAGTTGCAAGTCTCATGATTGTACAAAACCCACAATTTTCAGAATAAAACTTCTTCACGGTTTGTCCCCATAGCCTCTTGCAAAAATGCAGAAAATATGTTATAATTAGTAAGCTAATCGAAATGTAACTGCGTATGCAGTGTCCATAATCTATCCCGGAGGTATTTTTTATGTCAACTTTAGAAATCGTCGGAGGAGTAATAATCCTTCTTTTATCCGTTGTTACGATCATCATCTGTCTTTCACAGGACCAGAAGTCACAGGACAGCATGACAGCCGCACTTACAGGTGCAAGCACAGAATCATTCTACGGCAAGAATGAGGGCAGAACAAAGGAAGCAATCCTCAACAAGATAACAAAGGTTCTTGCAATTCTCCTTTTCGTTGCAATTCTTGCAGTAAACATTATCCCGATATTCACTGACAAGTAATCAATCCGCCCTGTGACATGAGTCATGGGGCGTTTTCAGTTACTGAACATTTTTCACATAAGGAGTAATATGGCTAACAAAAAGAAATCTTCACCAAGAAAAAAATCACCGTCTCCAAGAAGGAAAAACAGCGGCGGTACTGATACCGAGGTTTTCAGGAAGAAGATAGTGACATTTCTGAGCACCTGCGAGAAAAAGGGTATGCCGATAAATCAGCTTGAAGCCAAGTGCCGTACAAAAAAAGCCGACCGTGACGGCTTTATCGCCGCTTTTGACCAGCTCCGCACAGAGGGCGTTATCATGATGAAAAAGGGCATGAAAGCCGCTCTCTGCTCACGTATGGGCGTTTATCCCGCTACCGTCACACGCCTTAGCCGCACTTTCGGATTCGCTGTGACTGACGGCGGAGTGGAATATTTTATCCCCGGAAAATGTATGCTCGGCGCTATGCCGCAGGACAGAGTGCTCATCGCCGATATCCTCTCCCGTACAGGCGAACCCGAGGGCGAAATTATCGATATTCTTCAGTTCGGAAGCAGCCAGCTTTCAGGAAAGATCGAATTCATCGACGGTCAGCCCTTCCTTATCCCCGATACAGCCGCAAAAAACTGCATGATGATATCCCGTCAGGAGAGCATTCCATTTTCAAACGGCGACAAGGTGCTTGCAGAGATAGTATACCGTGGCAAGCGCCATGCAGACCATAAAGTTAAAATTATTCTTGTTTTCGGCAGCTCGGAATATGCCGCTTCTTGTGCAGCATCTATTCTCATGATTCACGGCGCACCTACCGAATTTTCGGCAGATGTCATGAAGGAAGCCAAAAAAATCGAGGAGGGCGGCGTTCAGGAATTTTCATTCAATAACCGTGAAGACCTCCGTGACCTCAGCATTTTCACCATCGACAGCGCCGAATCCAAAGACCTCGACGATGCAGTTTCCCTTGAACGTACAAAAAGGGGCTACCGTCTTGGCGTTCATATTGCCGATGTTTCGCACTATGTAAAGGGAAACAGCGAAATCGACAAGGAAGCTCTCATGCGTGGCACGAGCATATACTATGCCGACAAGGTGATACCAATGCTCCCTAAGGAGCTGTCCAACGGCATATGTTCGCTCAATCCGAACGAAAACAGGCTCACTCTCTCCGCTTTTATGGAACTTGACCACGACGGTGAAATGCTCTCATACCGTTTCTGCAAGAGCGTGATACGTTCCCGTGTCAAGGGCGTTTACTCAGAGATAAACAATATCCTTGCAGGCTGTGAATCGGCTGAAATCGCCGAAAAATATGCCTGTGTACGTGATGATATCTTCCTCATGAACGAGCTTGCCGATAAGCTCATCGCACGTAAGAAAATGCGCCATGCACCTGAGATAGAGACTACCGAGAGCAAAATGATAATCGGCGATGACGGCATCTGCTGCGGAGTTCTCCCCCGTGAACGTGGAAAATCCGAGTGCATTATCGAGGAATTCATGCTCACTGCTAATGAAGCCGCCGCAAAGCTTGCCCGTGAGAAAAATGTACCGTTTGTATATCGTATACATGAAGCACCTCCCGAGGCTAAAATTGAAAATCTTCATGAGATACTCGGCAAATTCGGTATTGAGTGTCCGCATTTTACCGAATTCAAGCCCCATCATGCCGCAGAGATACTCAATAACGCAAGGGGCACAGACAAGTTTGAGGCTGTAAATCTGCTTGTCCTGCGCTCAATGGCAAAGGCTAAATATTCCCCTGAACCTGTGGGACATTTTGGTCTTGTGCTTGAAGATTATGCCCATTTTACGTCACCTATCAGACGTTACCCTGACCTTGCCATTCACCGCATAATCACTGATGTACTCGCAGGATACAACGAACAATGGTTCGACAAGCGATACAGCGGATTCGTTGTAAATGCATCCGAGCGCTCCTCTGCCGCAGAAATACGTGCTGTGACCATAGAGCGTGAATGTGAGGACTGCTATAAGGCTGAATTCATGAAGTCACACATAGGAGAATGCTTCACTGCCCGAATTTCAGGCGTTACGGAGTTCGGTTTCTATGCCGAGCTGCCGAATACAGTCGAAGGTCTCGTCCACATAAATACCCTGCCTGAAGGCGAATATGACTATACAGAGCCTGTTTCGCTGACAGAACGTTTCAGCGGCGTGTCCTATTCTCTCGGTGATACAGTTCAGGTCATCTGCTCCGCTGTCAATGTAAGCGAGGGTACTATTGATTTCGTTCTCGATGACGACGAGTAACAGGAGTATGCCAATGAACAGAATATTGCGATATACCGCAGTCTGCCTGTGCCTTGCTGCTGCTTTTGCAGGCTGTGAAAAGAAAAATAAACCGACAGAAAATTCCTCTGAAATTGTGACAACTGCCGCTGTAACGACATCTTCTGCGACAGCTTCAACGACCGCAGAAACATCTGCCGAAAAGGTCACAACTGTCACAACTGCCGAAAAACCGACTTCTGCACAGCCTGACCCTCTTGGAAACAATGCATTTTCATGTGATGATGCAGGCGCAGTCATATTCTCGGAAACTCCCGAAAAACAGGACGATGCAACACTTATCGCCGCCGCACAGAAACTTTTTGAGTCTGCCTGCCGCACACAATGGGACTTCTGCAACGAATGCCCGTATGAACTGGATTATGACTGCTGCATCGAAAACGAATTCGGCTGGCTCTACTACAAAGTGGACGACGAAAATATCCGCACGGCAAGCGACCTTCTTAAAGACTACCACAAAGTTTTCAGCGACCGCTACCCTGCCCCCGAACCTGCCGATTATATCGAGCAGAGCGACGGTCTCTACATCATGCCGTCGGGCAGAGGTCAGCACCTTTACTACTCTGTCTCAAAGATAACAGGAATTGCTTCACGCAGCGGCGACGAAATTTTCTTCAATGTTGAAAACTACTACGACCGAACAGACACGAGTGATGAACCATACAGCGAATCAGCCGTTTTTTCAGCCGTTATTGACGGTGAAAAACTGCTTGCAGGTCAGTTCACTCTGCCGTTCTAAGGGGAATTTATTATGACAGCACCTGAAATTTTATATATGATAGTTCCTTGCTACAACGAACAGGAAGTCCTCGGCGAAACCTCCGCACAGCTAAAAGCAAAATACACCTGTCTTATCGAAAACAAGCTGATAAGCCCTGAAAGCCGCATAGTTTTCGTCAACGACGGCTCTAAGGACGAGACGTGGAACATCATCTCAAAACTCCACGAGGATGAGCCGCAATTCTTCTCGGGCATCAACCTCGCCCACAACAGCGGTCACCAGAATGCCGTCCTCGCAGGTCTTATGACTGTCAGGGAGCTTTGCGATATGGCAATTACTATGGACGCTGACCTTCAGGACGATATCAACACCATTGACGAAATGGTCAAAAAATACTACGAGGGCAACCAAGTTGTCTACGGCGTGAGAAGCGCCCGAAAAACCGACACTTTCTTCAAGAAATTCACCGCAGAGGGTTTCTATAAGTTCATGAAGCTCATGGGTGCGGACGTGGTATATAATCATGCCGATTTCAGGCTCATGAGCAAGCGTGTCCTCAATGAACTTGCCGATTTTCAGGAGGTCAACCTCTTTCTCAGGGGCATGATACCGCTCATAGGCTTCCAGAGCTGCAATGTCTACTATGAACGCCATGAACGTTTCGCAGGCGAAAGCAAGTACCCACTCAAAAAAATGATGTCTTTTGCAATAAACGGCATCACCTCTTTCAGCACCAAGCCGCTGAAATTCATCACAGGTCTCGGCTTTATCATGTCGATTCTCAGCGTGTGCGCCTTTATCTGGGCATTTATCGCTAAATTCGGCGGATTTTCAGAGCTTGGCTGGTCAAGTACGATGTGCTCGATATGGCTCATTGGCGGTCTCCAGCTTTTCTGCCTCGGAATTATCGGCGAGTATGTCGGCAAGATCTACGCCGAAGTCAAGCACCGCCCACGCTTCATTGTCGCCGACTTCCTCAATAATGACAAAAATCAGAACCAATAGCATATTATGGCTGCTTTTTAGTATTCCGGCTATTTATCGGGGAAAACCTTTCTGAAGAAAGGTTCTTCCCCGAACCCTTTTTCAAAAGGGTTTCCCTCAGTAAAAGTGCGGAACACCTAAAAAGCAGCCATATTGTGCAATTCGGACAGAATATGGCAGAAATGGCAAAAAGTTTATATATGGCAAAGAGGCTGAATATGTTGCAATTATACGGCATTCTTGGTATAATTAATGTGTATGGGCTAAAAATGTGCGTTTTGCAATATGAAAGGATAAATGAAAAATGAAAAAACAAATTGCAGTTCTTATGCTTTGTATGTGTACCGCAGTCTGTGCTGTGAACGGCTGTGAGGAAAAGAGCAGTTCCGTTGCTGTATCACAGGAAACAACTGTTTCATCAGTCATCGAACCGACTGCAAAACTTCCGGAAGGCGGCTTTACATTAGATGATGTGCTGAACTCATTATCTGTCTGCGGACAGAAAATTGCTTTTCCGCTGTCACTGAACAGTCTTGGCGATGATTTCGATTTTGACAGTAATATTTCCTATTTTGAGGGAGAGTCTGCCTCGGTCAAACTTAAATATAAAGGCGTTGAGATAGCGCATGCGACACTTCTCAACTGCACCGAGGAAAAAGGCGCAGACCGTGACACTGAGATAGGCGTACTGACATTCAATGAAAACTTCATGACAGAAAACGAAATAGATTCACCGGCAAACATCGGCGGTCTTAAACTCGGCATCAGTCTTGATGAGCTTTCTGAATGCGTTCCTGAGAATAACCTTAAAAAAATGACGGATATCTATGAATACTCCGACAAAGAAACAGGTCAGACCATACTCATGTTAGCCGTTTCTGAAAATAAGGTTACAGGCATTTCTGTCTATTTCACTGATCCTGCATTTTTTGTTGAGTAAAAAAATTCTGAAAAATGTCACATTTCATACTTCTGATGCGATATATATTATGAACAAAAATTTGCGTAAAGGAGAATCACTATGAAAAAGAATGCTAAACTGCTTCTCTGCTCCATGACGGCGGCTATGGGACTGCTTGCGGCTGTTCCGATGTCGGCTTCTGCGGCTGAATTTGCCGAAAAACCGACCGCTTTATCATGGTACAAGGACTCGGACGGTAACATTTTCTATTACGATAAAAATAGCAAGCCCGTCACAGGCGAATATACCATAGACGGCGAAACATACCTTTTTTCCGTAAACGGTGTTCTCAAGACAGGCTGGCGTACCGTAAACGGTGAACGATGCTTTTTCGATGCCGGAACAGGCGAAAAAAAGACCGGCTGGATAGACTACGGCGGAAAAAAATACTTCGTTGATGAGAAAAAAGGCAAGCTTACAGGACAGTTCGCTGATGCAGACAAAAATCCGATGATGTTTGATGTATACGGCGCTTATGCCTGTACACAGGGATTTTACAACTGCGGCGATATCCAATGCTATATCGATGAAAACGGCGCTCTTGTCACTAAAAATACCACTATTGACGGCGTTCCCTATATCATTTCCGAAAACGGCGGCATAAGCACAGGCTGGCAGACCATTGACGGCAAGACCTATTATTTCTCGCCCGAAAACGGTATGGCTCTCCTCGGTATTCAGGACATCGACGGCGCTCGCTACCTCATCTCTGGTGACAGAGGCGTTCTCACAGGCAAACAGAGCATTGACGGTCAGAAATATATCTTCGGCAAGGACGGCAAAGCTGCAACAGGCTTGCAGACTATCGATGATGCAAAATATCTGTTCGATGAACACGGCGTTCCGCAAAGCGGTTTCTATGATTTTGACGGCTACTGCTATCTGTTCGGCAGTGACGGCAAGGCTCTCACAGGCTGGCATGAGGCTGACGGCAAACTGCGCTATTTCAACGATTACGGCATTATGCTCACAGGTTTTTCATCCGTCGGCGGCAAGCTTTACGACCTTGATTCAGACGGTTCTGTTATAAAGGGATTCCAGACAGTAAATGACAAAAACTACTATTTCGGTGAGGACGGCTATGCACTCAGCGGCTTGCAGACTATCGGCGGAAAAAATTACCTTTTCAACAGCAAATGCGTAATGCAGAAGGGCTGGCAGACTATCGGCGATGCTAAATACTACTTCACCGAGGACGGCTCTGCTGCAAGCGGTTTCTGTGAAATTGATATTTACTGCTATATGTTCGGCAAGGACGGCAAGCTCCTCACAGGCTGGCAGGAGGCTGACGGCAAACTGCGCTATTTCAACGAATACGGCATTATGCTCACAGGTCTTTCATCTGTCAGCGGCAAACTCTATGACCTTGATTCCGACGGCTCTGTTATAAAGGGTTTCCAGAAGATAAACAACAAGACCTATTATTTCGGCGATGATAACTATGCACTCAGCGGCGTTCAGACCATCGGCGGAAAGATATACGCTTTCAGTGATAAATGCGTCATGCTGACAGGCTTGCAGAATGTCGGCGGCAAGACTTACTTCCTCAGCGAGGACGGCATTGCTCTAACAGGCTGGCAGGATATCGGCAGTGACAGATATTATTTCGGCGAGGACGGTGCGGCTCTCACAGGAAAACAGACTATCGGCGGCGAAGACTTCTTCTTCACCGACAGCGGCATGATGTGCTCAGGCATTCAGGAACAGAACGGCAAGATAATCGGTCTTGCAAGTGACGGAAAATTCCTCAGCGGCTGGCAGGTAATCGGCGGCAGTACCTATTATTTCGGCGATAACGGCATTGCTCTCACAGGCAGTCAGTCTGTCAGTGATTTCAATTACACCTTCTCTGACAAGGGAGTTCTGGTGCTTGGTCTGTGTACTTCCGCAGGCAAGACATACTATATCACCGACGGCGGCAAATTCCTCACAGGCTGGCAGGATATCGGCACTCAGCGATACCTTTTCGGTGAGGACGGTGCGGCTCTCACAGGTACTCAGGAAATCGACGGCAAAACAATGTTTTTCAGCGAGGCTGGCGTACTTATCAACGGTCTTGAAGTAACTGACGGCAAGATCTATGGCATAGGCGCTGACGGCAAACAGATAACAGGCTGGCAGACTATCGGCTCTGATACATACTATTTCGGCGAGGACGGTGCGGCTCTTACGGGAACTGTGACTATTGACGGTCAGTCCTATACATTCGACGAAAAAGGCACTCTCTCCATTACAGTCAGAACCGTTGACGGAAAGCTTTTCTATGGCGACAAGGACGGCAATCCTATCTCAGGCTGGCAGATATTCTCCGACAAGAAATATTACTTCGGTGCGGATGGATTTGCTGTAACAGGCAAACAGACTATCGGCGAAAACTCCTATTTCTTCGACGAATTCGGTGCTCTCCTCACAGGATGGCATTCAGACAGCACAGGTTCATATTATCTTGGTGATGACGGTGTTATGTACCACGGCTGGAACATCATCGGCAACCAAAAATACTATTTCTGCGATGAAGGATATGCTTTCACAGGCAAGCAGAAGGTTGATGGAAAGACCTATATGTTTGACCAGTACGGCGTTCTTCAGACAGGCTGGTACAATGACGGCACAAACAGATATTACCTCGGCACTGACGGTGCAATGTACTTCGGCTGGAACATCGTTGACGGCAATCAGTACTACTTCACCAACATGGGCATAATGGCAAAGGACACCATTATCAATGACTGGAAATTCAATTCCGAGGGCATTGGCAAACAGCTTTCTGAAGTTCAGATGAACGCTCTTTCAGTGCTGAAAACAATTCCGAATGACCCTAACAGCATATTTAACCATGTAAGAGCCTGCAATGTTTACTATTATATGGAGGATACACGTCCGCTTTCAGAGATAAACAGCATAGGATGGGGATATTTCGCTGACTATGCCATGAATAACAGACGTATCGTATGCTATTACTATGCCGCTCACCTTGACCTCCTGTTCACTATGGCAGGCTATGAGACTCGTATCGTTTACGGTACAACAGGTCACGGCGACCACTACTGGAACCAGATAAAGCTCAACGGCGTATGGACAAACTATGATGCCTGCAACGGATGCGCCAATGCATCTCTTGAATATTTGCAGACAGCTTTTGACAGATATTATTATGTCATTTATGACTATGTTTACCCTGATTATTATAAAAAATAATCAATCATTCATACGGCAATAGAATATTGAAAGTTATTGCGTCGGTCGAACACAGGTTAGTCCGCCCTCGGATTTCTTCGCCTGTGGTTCAGCGTTGTTAATGGGATGCCGAGGGCGGCATCCCCTACAAAATCCCCCTTGACCACGCAATATGGACTTTATATTTATTTTATTGTCAAAATATTATTAAAAATTAAGGAGAAAAACAATGAAACTCAAATTAACAGCTCTTTCACTCGCATCACTTCTCTGCATGGCAGCAGCAGTATCCTGCGGAGGCGATGATGTGTCATCCACAGACTCTGTATCCATAAACATCGAGGCTACTACCTCTGATACAACCACAACAGCAGAAAGCTCTGACACAGAAACTACAACTTCTGATGCAAAGAGCACTGAAACAACAACAGAAACCGAAACAACAACCGAAAAGGCTGACGAAAACTCCGACACAGAGGAAACAACTGCCGCTGAAAACAGTGAAGAAACCACAACTGCTGCTCCTCAGCAGACAGAAGCTCCAACAGATGCTCCTGCACCTGAACAGCCGCAGGCTGCTGAAGAAATTGTCCTCAGCGCAAATGACCTTTTCACTGATACAAACGCTATGCTTGCAAAGCTTGGTAATTATGAGAGCACAAGCGTAGCACCTGCCTGCACTCAGAGCGGCAGTGATATCACTACCTATGTTTATAAGGACATCGAGATACAGAGCTACAACGACGGCTCAGGCGACCGTATCTGCGGCATAAAGATAAAAGGCGGCAATTATAAGACCGCAGAAGGCATAAAGATAGGCAGTTCAAAAGCTGATGCAGAAGCCGCTTACGGCACTGACAACACAGGCTATGCAATGATCTCTAATGACAAGGATTTATACATCACATACAGCGGTGACAGCGTTTCTGTTATCGAATTCTGCGCTGTCGGTATCTGATTAAGGAGGGACTACATTGGTATTCAGCAGTCCCGTATTCCTTTTCATTTTTCTTGCGGCAGTCTGTATTCTCTATCGCCTGATACCGAATACGACCGCTAAAAACGTACTGCTTCTCATTTTCAGTCTGGGCTTCTATACCTACGGAGAACCTAAAGCCGTAGTGCTCATGCTGATATCCATACTGATGAACTACTTCTTCGGACTTGCCATGAAGCCCGAAAACAAGGCACGAAAACCAATTCTTGCCGTAAGTGTTATTGTAAACCTTACCATGCTCGGCATCTTCAAATATGCCGCATTCGGTGCGGAAATGCTCAACAAGCTCCCGTTTGTAAGCGTTGCCGTGCCGAAAATAGCACTTCCTATCGGCATTTCGTTCTATACGTTTCAGGCTATGTCCTATGTCATAGATGCTTACAAAGACCCGAAATACATTCAGCCACGCATATATAAGCTTGCGCTCTATGTCACATTCTTCCCGCAGCTTATCGCAGGCCCTATCGTAAAATACTACGATATAGCCGAACAGATAGACCACCGCATATGCACTCCCGAAAAGACCGCAAAGGGCTTCCGCCGCTTTGTAACCGGACTTTCAAAGAAACTGCTCATTGCAAATACTATGGCAGTTGCCGCAGATTATGTATACGGTCTGGACAATTCACAGCTTTCCCTGCCGCTTGCATGGCTTGGAGCATTATCCTATCTTTTCCAGATATACTTTGATTTCAGCGGCTACAGCGATATGGCAGTCGGACTTGGCGCAGTTTTCGGCTTTGATTTCAAGGAAAACTTCAACTATCCGTACATTTCACAGAGTATGCAGGAATTCTGGCGCAGATGGCATATCTCCGTCTCAACATGGTTCAAGGAATACCTCTATATCCCACTGGGCGGCAACCGCAAAGGCAAAACACACACCGCCCTCAACAAGCTGATAGTATTCTTCTGCACAGGTCTCTGGCACGGCGCAAGTCTCAATTTCATCGTGTGGGGACTTATCAACGGCATATTCATGCTGTTTGAGTCCTATAAATTCATCAATACCGAAAAATTCCCGAAATTTTTCAGACATTTCTATACCATGCTCGTCACGGTAACGGCTTTCGTATTTTTCAGAGCCGACACTCTCTCCGATGCAGTGAAATTCCTCGGAAAGATGTTCATACCAAGCGGCAGTTCACAGCAGACAGCTATGTTCATGCAGCAGCTCACACCTATGTATATAGCCATGTTCGTGCTTGCTGTCATCTTCTCGATGCCTGTCATCGGCACTGTGAAAAAGAAGTTCAGCGGCGAAAAATCAGCAGCGGCAATCGAGTTCAGCGGCTTTGCAGTGTCATTCATACTGTTCCTTGTCTGCATTATCACGCTCTCGTCCGCAAGCTATAACCCGTTCATCTATTTCAGATTTTAGGAGGCGGCAATATGAATAAAAATAATCTTTACCGTCTCTATTCTGCGGCATTTGTGGGGATATGCCTCATACCGTCGGTGCTCATGCCATTCATCAAGCCGACCGACTCAAAGGAAAAGCGCAAGCTTGCCGATAAACCGCAGATAAAAAATGAGGACGGGAGCCTGAATTTCGGCTTTTTTGACGATTTTGACAGCTATTTTTCAGAGCATTTCGCTTTCCGTCAGCAGCTCGTTACAGCAGACGGCAGACTTAAAGCCTCACTCCTCGGTACATCGCCAAATTCCGATGTTATCGTGGGTAAGGACGGCTGGCTCTATTACGGCGAAACTGCAAACGATTTCCTGAACATCAACACCCTCAGCACGAGGGGCATAAACAATATCAGGCATAATCTCGACCTTGTTGAGCGTTACTGCCAGCAGAACGGCATACAGTTCATCTTCACCGTTGCTCCGAACAAAAATACGCTTTATCCCGAACATATGCCATTCAATTATGTGCCTGCCGATGCAAGGAATAACCTTGAGATGCTGACCGAAAAACTCTCGGATACATCTTATTTTCTCGATATGAAGTCAGTTCTCGGCTCGGCACAGTCAAACATTCCGCTCTATCACAAGACCGATACCCACTGGAACAATCTCGGCGCATATGTCGGTCATTCGGGCATTATGAACAAGCTCGGACGTGAAGTATGTCCTGTTGGTTCGTCATGGACTACCAGAAATGACCGCCTCGGAGATATCGCCGCTATGATATATCCGTCAGAGGGTGCAAAGGATACTCAGGTCTACAATGACTATGAGTTCACTTATCAGTATCAGGGACACTTCAAGGCTCTCGATGATATTGAGATAAATACGGTCTGCGAAAAAGGTCAGGGCAGCCTGACTATGTACCGTGACTCATACGGCGAGGCTATTCTCCCGTATATGGCTGAATGTTTCGCTGATGCAAAATTCCTTAGAAGTGTTCCGTATACGATAGACGGACTTTCGGACAGAGTGCTCATAATTGAAATAGTTGAGCGAAATATCGGCAATCTCCAGAAATATGCACCGTTTATGTCTGCTCCGCAGGCTGAAATTCCTGACAATGCGGATACAATAGACGGCGCACACATTGAAACACAGCAAAACGGCTCGTATATGCACGTTTTCGGCGAACTTCCGGAAAATATCACGGGTGACGATATCACCGTCTATGTCACCGCAGATGGCGTTTCCTATGAGGCTTTCAACTGCTTTGAGGACAGGCTCCTTGAATGTGAAGGCGAGACAAGTGACCGTGGATTTTCTCTTTATATAGCCAACTGTGAAGGCTTGACTCCCGAAAATATAACCGTATCCGCCGTAAAAAAATGAAAGCAGAGTGAGTAAAATGAAAATAACAAGAATATTATCTGTTATTGCTGCGGCTGCCCTCATGCTTGAGCCGTTATCAGCATTTGCGGCTGAAAAACAAAAGCCCGTGTTCCCGCAGTTCAATAAAAATGAAGTAAACGGTTTACTGACCGTAAAACTTCCCGAAGGCACTTCCGCCGATATCTCAATTACGTTCACTTCTCCGGAAGGTATTGATTTTCCATATTATTCGGGAAATTTCAAGGGTGGCAGTGACTATTCCTTCGACATCGAGGGCAGAGACAACAGCGAGACCGACTACCGTTATTATACTCTGAGTGTTCTCCTGAAAAGCAGCGAAAACGGCACTGCCGCAAAAGCTTTCACCGAAACATTCAACAACGGCTCGGAAAATACTCTTACGATAAAAGATGTCAACGATAACCCCGACAGCTTTGCTGAGTATACATATGAGTTTACCTGCGATGACAAGGAAAACGCCGATGCATGGGAAATTACCAAGACTGCTGCGGCTTCCAAGACCGTTGCATTCCATATTTCAGGATATATGCTCGGCGATGTCACAGGCGATGGCGTTATCGATTCAAGAGATGCCTCAAACGTTCTCATTTCTTACGCAAAGGCTTCGGCTAACCAGCCAGACGGTCTGACTGACGCACAGAAGAAAGCCGCTGACGTTACTGCTAACGGCAAAATTGATGCCGTTGATGCAAGCATGATACTTGCTTATTACGCTCAGACTTCGGCAGGCTTGAAAATTTCCCTTGCGGATTTCGTAGCACAGAGATAAGTTGATACAAATAACATATTTACAAAAAGGCAACCTTTATGGCTGCCTTTTCTTTTGCCTATATAGGTAGGATTTCTGCTCTTTTCCATCGCTTAATTATAATATATATCCTTGAATTTTATCATTATTTTTAGGATAAATTAAGTTAAACCTGTCTTTGCATTTGCGATTAAATTATATTTTAGTCACTGTTTATTAATAATATAGCTGAATTTCTCTATTTTCCGTATGCAAAATCAATAAAAGAAAGCACAATAATTCTACAGCCGTTTTGTTGCAGATTGCACAAATCACCTTGACATTTTTTTACTATCGTGATAGAATAATGTTGTCAAAATACGAAAAAGCTTACTGCACTGGGTTTTTACGTATTTTATTGTTCACCGAACCTGCTGCACTCAGGTTCAACTTAAATCAATGGAGGGTACTTATGTTAAACAATTCAAAAAATGTAAAGCGTATCATCAGTATTTCCGCCGCCGCTGTATGCATGATATCATCACTCAGAGTTGCTCCTGCTGCTTACTTTGAGGCTGATGCTGCCAATGAACTTACAGCATGGGAGATCACAGAGGAAATGAAGATAGGCTGGAACCTCGGCAACACTCTCGATGCCAAGGCTTCCGATGCAAAGGGCAATGAACTCGCTTCCGCAGGTCTTGAGACCGAAACCTCATGGGGACAGCCAAAGGCTTCTGAAGAACTTATCCTTGCTATCAAGAAAAAAGGCTTCAATACCGTTCGTATCCCTACCACATGGTTCCAGCACCTTGACAGCGAAGACAATATCGACCCTGAATGGATGGCTCGTGTTCATGAAGTTGTTGACTATGCTTACAAGAACGATATGTACGTAATTCTCAACCTTCACCACGAAAACTGGGTAAACAGAAGCGATATCGGTACTGCTTACGGTGAGATGAAACCTCGTCTTGTAAAGCTCTGGACTCAGATAGCCACTGAATTCAAGGACTATGACCAGCACCTCATCTTCGAGGGCATGAACGAGCCAAGAGCCGCAGGTACTCCTCATGAATGGTGGGGACCGCAGGACAACGAAGTTGAAACTATCAACAAGCTTGATGCAGATTTCGTAAACACTATCAGAAGCATTGACTCGCCTTACAAGGACACTCGTCTCCTTATGATACCGGGTTACTGCGCTGCAAGTGACGTTTCAATGATATCTCTTATAGATGTTCCTGATGATGACTATGTTGCTGTTTCTATCCACGCATATGTTCCTTACAACTTCACTATGAATCCGGGCGCTGACGGTTTCCACGAGACTTTCACAGACTCATTCAGCGCAGAACTCGCAAGCACTCTTGACGGTATCCGCCAGACATTCACAAACAAGGATATTCCTGTTGTTATCGGCGAATTCGGTACTTCCAACTATGACAACACAGAGGCAAGAGTAAAATGGGCTGCACAGTATATGACTACTACCAAGAAATACGGTATCCCTTGCGTTCTCTGGGATAACAACGTTGAAAAGGAAGTCAAGCAGACAGGCGAAGCTCACGGCTATATCAACAGAAATACCCTTGAATGGTACACAGAGCCTGTAAAGGTAGTTGATACAATGATGTCAGTTATGAACGACAGCTCTATCGTATGGGGCAGCGAAAGACATCTCCCTGTTATCGCTCACAAATCACTTGACGAAGGTACTGCTTTCATTGACGAATCTATGGAGATCGATGCTTCAAAGTCAAAGACATACGAAAATACAACTCCGGGCAAGGATATGACATGGGCAGAGCTTGAAGGCAAGGAAGTTGCTATCAAGTATACAGGCACAACTCCTCTCCTTGCATTCTCTGATGATGCATACGGCAACTGGACTGAATTAAAGCCTTATTCTCTTGATGAGGAAAACGGCATTGCATATTACCTCGTTTCCGAACAGCTTCCTAATGCATGGGGCAAGTCCACAGACTCTATCGCTCATATGCAGGCAAGAACCGAAAAAGTCACAACTATCGAAAAAATCGTTCTTCTTGATGCTCCTGAAGGAGAAATCGAAGTTCCTGTTGACAAGACAAAGAAGTTCAAGACTGATATCACTAATGCAGGTGATGCTGACTATGAACTCACTATCTGCTTCACCGGTACAGGTGCCGATGGTAAGGCAGGCGGTACTGTAGGCTTCATGGACGGCGAAGACTGGAAACAGGTTGACTGGACAGGCGCTAAGAACGCTGACGGAGCTATCATTGTTACTGTCCCTATGGACAAAATACCTGAAAGCGTTAAACAGGTTGAAATTCAGGTTTGGTGGAGCGATGACGAGACTCTTGACCTCGCAAGCGCTAAAATCGAAAAGAAAGCCGCTGAAACTACAACAATTACAACTACAGAACCTGTCGTTACAAAAGTTACCACAACTGAAACTAATGCTTCAACAGACGACAAGGACTATGTTGCAGGCGATGCAAACTGCGATAAGGCTATCAACCTTGCTGATACAGTAATGATAATGCAGGCTCTCGTAAATCCTGACAAGTATGGTCTCAACGGTTCAGATGCAAGCCATATCACAAAACAGGGCTGGGCAAATGCTGACTGCTGCAACAAGGGCGACGGCGTTACAAACAACGATGCTCTTGTAATTCAGATGCTCAGACTTGACCTTATAAAGTCACTTCCGACTATTTATGCTGAATAATTCATAATTCTATACTTCCTGAAAACGCTGACATTTTGTCGGCGTTTTCTTTTTGCCATGTTAATATGCATATGAATTTTCAGTTAATTATGCCGTCATTAGGTGTATCAGCCGAAAATTTGGTTTACTATGGTTAACAAATGCCATACTTATATTGCTTTTGAGGTAAAATATAATTCGGAAAAAATTGTTCAGAGGTGAGAATCATCAAAACAGTCGAGATATTTACAGACGGTGCGTGCAGCGGCAATCCCGGCCCGGGAGGCTATGGCGTTGTTCTCCGCTACGGCGACAAGGAAAAGGAGCTTTCAGGCGGCGAAAAAAGCACCACAAACAACAGAATGGAGCTTATGGGCGTTATTACCGGCCTTTCCGCACTCAAAGAACCGTGTAAGGTCATTCTTACCACCGACAGCAAGTATGTTGTTGACAGCATCACAAAAGGCTGGGTATACGGCTGGAAGAAAAAAGGCTGGATAAAATCCGATAAAAAGCCTGCCCTGAACGTTGACCTCTGGGAGAAACTGCTCCCCCTTCTCGAAAAGCATGACGTGACTTTCAACTGGGTAAAAGGTCATGCAGGTCATCCCGAAAACGAACGCTGTGACAGCCTTGCAGTTCAGCAGCGTGATATATATTCTTTATAAAAATGCGACAATAAGATACAAGTTTATGACGTACAAAGTCGTCAGACGTGCTTTGTGCGGTGTTGCCATATATTTTATTGTTGAATAAAAGTGGAGGTTCCGTCATGGAAAAAAGATTTATTTATGCAGATAATGCCGCTACTACTGCGGTTTCAGAAGAAGTTCTCAACGCTATGCTCCCACATTTCAGAACAGCCTACGGCAACGCTTCAAGCATCTACAAACTCGGCCGTGATGCTCAGAAAGACGTTGAGGAAGCAAGAGAAAAAGTCGCAAAGGCTCTCGGCGCTGAACCACGTGAGATATTCTTCACAAGCTGCGGCTCCGAGGCTGACAACTGGGCTATCAAGGGTACTGCCGAATTAATGGAAAAACGTGGCAAAAAACACATCATCACTTCCGTTTTCGAGCACCATGCAGTTCTCCATACCTGCGAATACCTCGAAAAACACGGCTTCGAGATAACCTATATCCCCGTAAATGACAAGGGACTTATCGACCCCGAGGACGTAAGAAAGGCTATCCGTGAAGATACTGCCCTCGTTACTATCATGTATGCAAACAACGAGATAGGCACTATCCAGCCGATAAGTGAAATTGCCGCAATATGCAATGAAAAAAAGGTGCTTTTCCATACCGATGCTGTACAGGCTGTAGGTCATGTTGAAATTGACGTTCACGCACAGGGCATTGATATGCTCTCGCTTTCAGGTCACAAAATCCACGCTCAGAAGGGTATCGGCGTACTTTATATAAGAAAGGGCATCACCCTCCCGAACCTCATTCACGGCGGCGGTCAGGAAAGAACCAAGCGTGCAGGTACGGAAAATGTTCCTGCAATAGTAGGTCTCGGCGTGGCTATCGAAAATGCATCAAAAAATATCGCAGAAAAAGCCGCAGTCATCACTCCAAGAAGAAACCGCCTTATCGACGGTCTGCTGAAACTGCCTTATACTCGTCTCAACGGCGACAGAGACAAGCGTCTCCCCGGCAACCTCAACATCTCATTCGAGGGCATCGAGGGCGAATCTCTCCTCCTCATGCTTGACCTAAACGGCATCTGCGCTTCATCAGGTTCAGCCTGCACATCAGGCTCTCTTGACCCCTCACACGTTCTGCTTTCAATCGGTCTGAAACACGAAATAGCTCATGGTTCTCTCCGTCTTTCCATCGAGGAGGACGTTACTGATGAGGATATCGACTATATCCTTGAAGTCGTTCCGCAGGTCGTTGCAAAGCTCCGTTCAATGTCTCCTGTCTGGGAGAAGATGATGAAAGGTGAAAAGTACGAATAATGGGTATTCTGGATAAGCTTTTCGGCGAAAAGAATAATGATGACCTCATGACTGATGATGAAAAGGAACTGCGTGACTATGAGCAGAATGTCTATATGGCTGAGTCGGCTGTTGCAGACGGCACTTCTTCCGAATTTGTTATCGATGATGTTGATTACGTCATGAATAAGGGCACTGTTGTTTCAGGCTCGGTCACAGGCGGCATTTTCAGCGTTGGCGACAGCGTGAAGATAATCCGCAATAATGAGGTCATTTTCAGCACCGAAATTACACATATCAACCAGTTCGGCACAAACAGCGCCATGAGAGTTTCCGAGGGTGCAAACGCTGATTTTGTACTCAAAGATATCGGCAAACAGGATTACAGGCGTATCAAAGTCAATGATTTAATAAAAAAGATTTAAAGGAGAAATAAAATTATGATGTACAGTGAAAAGGTTCTTGACCATTTTTCAAATCCAAGAAATGTCGGTGAAATAGAGAATGCCGACGGCGTAGGCGAGATAGGCAACGCTAAATGCGGCGATATCATGAAGATGTATCTCAAGATAGACAACGGCATTATCACAGATGCAAAATTTAAGACTTTCGGCTGTGGTGCGGCAGTTGCAACTTCATCAATGGCTACCGAGCTTATCAAGGGCAAGTCAATTGACGATGCGCTCAAACTCACAAATGATGCAGTTGTTGAAGCTCTCGACGGACTTCCGGCTGTTAAGATACACTGCTCAGTACTTGCTGAACAGGCTGTACGTTCTGCACTTTCTGACTATTATACAAAACAGGGCATTGATCCTCTCCCGATCATCGGCGAAATAAAAATGCCCGAAGAATAAACCGCTGAGCAAGCGGCAGCGCTTGTCACGGGACAGTTAGTGCTGTCCGTGACTGGCGAACAAGCGTATTCACCAAAAACACAGCAAACGATGCTATGAAATTTTATCTTCTGTCAATTGATTTTCACGCAGAATTGCACTATAATTGTTATTGTGATTAAAATATCAATTTCAAAGGAATGAATATATAATGGGTTATAAAGTAGTAAAATTCGGCGGAAGCAGTCTCGCAGATGCCAATCAGTTCAGAAAAGTCTCAAATATCATCAAAAGCGACGATAAAAGACGTTTTGTCGTTCCGTCTGCTCCGGGCAAACGCTTTTCAGACGATATCAAGGTTACTGATATGCTCTATAAATGCTGTGAACTTGCAGGCAGCGGCGTGGACTTCACTGACGATTTCCAGATGATCAAAGACCGCTACAACGGCATTATCTCTGAACTCGGCATCGATATGTCACTTGAAGATGAATTCAATGCTATCGTAAAGGAACTCAAAGCACGTCCTTCAAGAGACTTTGCCGCAAGCCGTGGCGAATATCTCAACGGCAAGGTGCTCGCAAAATTCCTCGGCTTCAATTTTGTTGATGCCGCAGACGTTATTATCTTCGATACAAAGGGCACTCTCCTCCTCGACGAAACTGTAAAAGCTGTACGTGAAAAGGTCAAGGGACTCGAAAACGCAGTTATCCCGGGCTTCTACGGACGTACCACAGAAGGCTATATCAAGACATTTTCAAGAGGCGGTTCTGACGTTACAGGCTCAATTATCGCAAATGCCGTAAGAGCTGAAATTTATGAGAACTGGACTGACGTTTCAGGCTTCCTCGTTGCTGACCCACGTATAGTTGACAAGCCTGACGTTATCAGCGTCATCACATACAGAGAGCTTCGTGAGCTTGCATACATGGGCGCATCTGTTCTCCATGAAGATGCTATTTTCCCTGTACGTTCCGCAGGTATTCCGATAAATATCAGAAACACCAATGCGCCGCAGGATGACGGTACTATGATAGTATCAAATGACTATGATTTCAGTCAGGAGAGCATGGCTCACACTATCACAGGTATCGCAGGCAAAAAGGGCTTCAGCACTATCAATATCGAAAAAGCTATGATGAACAACGAAACAGGCTTCGGTATGAAAGTTCTCAAAGTTCTTGCCGATAACGGTCTTTCATTTGAGCATATGCCGTCAGGTATCGATACTATGAGCATTACCCTCAACACCGAAAAATTCACACCTGTAAGGGATAAGGTGCTTGCAGAACTCCGCAAGGCTGTTAACCCTGACCATATCGAGGTCGAGGATGGTATCGCTATACTCGCTGTTGTGGGCAGAAGAATGAAAAATACAAGAGGTACTGTTGCAAGAATTTTCGCATCAATGGCTCACGCAAGAATTAACGTAAAGCTCATAGATCAGGGTTCAAGCGAGCTTAATGTTATTATTGGTGTCAGCGAACACGATCTTCCTGAAGCTATCCGCAGAATTTATGATATGTTTATCAATTCTGAAAAGTAATTGAACAGCAATTAAGCCGTCCGTTTTCGGGCGGCTTTTTATGTATATATCAATAAGCAGTACCTTTCATTATACAATCATACAAAGTTAGAATCAAACAGAAAAAACTGACCTCTTTTCCGACATTTATATACAAAGGCAAACAAAGAAAAATATGCCGCAGAAAATTATTGAGAATAGAAAACATTTACACATACATCAATCAACAAAGAAAAAGATACAAAAATAATAAAATTATTGAGAACAGAAAACATCCACAGATATAACAGGCAATAAAGAGAAAAATATTATTATTGAGAATTATTCAGACATTTGACATACTTTCACACTCCATTACAAACGAAGAAGCCGCCCAATAGGGTGGTTTTTTCTTGTTCAAATATCTATAGTGCATCTCTAAAAAGCCATTATGAGGAAAACAGCTTTTTAGAGATACCCTATATATAACGCTGCATTTTTCTTCTGATTATTATGCAAGCATACAAAGATGAACTTGCATAGAAAAAACTAAGCACTTTTCTGACATTTATATACAGAAGCGAAAGAAAAGATTTTTAGTCATAAAAAAACTTCACTTGCACAACCACCTATTAAGAATGAAATCTTCATGGACTATAATTTCCAACTCCACCTTATAAGGAGAAGCTGCCGACGGGCGGCTTTTTCTTATTGCTCAACCAATTAAGCATTGCCAAAATCGGATTTTTACGGCAAGGTTCGGTCTGGGGAGTAATATTTCATACTTCAAGCTCTAAGGAGACATATTAATGGCTTTTGTATCATATTGCAGATTGTACATCAACACTAACCTCGACAAAAACTGGCTATTTGGCAGAATTTGCACCTACCTCGGCGGCATAAGATCAGGCATTAACGATGCCGAAACTTCTTGGTGCAGCCTTAGTGTGATAAACAACGGATACCACGATGCCGAAAAATATTCCAGAAACAGAACAGATTTTATCTATTGGAAATACTGTGTGGAACTTGAAATAATTAATAATGCCTCTGCGGATCGTTATATCAATAACATCAACAAATTGATAGAATACCTCAAATCATTCTGCGACGGGGTCGTGCCTTCCTGTGATTTCGAGGAACAGCTAAGATAAACAGCAAAATGCACTATAAAAATTTCCTGCCATTATACAATCATACAAAGTTAAAACCAGACAGAAAAAACTGACCTCTTTTCCGACATTTATATACAAAGGCAAACAAAGAAAAATATGCCGCAGAAAATTATTGAGAATAGAAAACATTTACACATACATCAATCAACAAAGAAAAAGATACAAAAATAATAAAATTATTGAGAACAGAAAACATCCACAGATATAACAGGCAATAAAGAGAAAAATATTATTATTGAGAATTATTCAGACATTTGACATACTTTCATACTCCATTACAAACGAAGAAGCCGCCCAATAGGGTGGTTTTTTCTTGTCTGTATGACTCTCCCCCTGAAAAATTACGTATAAGCAGACCCACGCAAATTATTTTTTTGCGTGGGTCTGCTGCTTTTGATATGGATAAATTACCCCATCAGGTTCAATATGACATCACAGCTTCTGAATACATCAGCACACCATTTGAAGCATTCGGGTGAATGTGATCAAGGAGATATGTTCTGTCAGGCATTAAGTTCAACTTGTTTCTGATATACAAATTAGCATTTATAAAACCGCATCTGTTTGCACTGCAATATTGTTCAAGGGCAGAAGAGTATTCATCATTTAATTCAGTCTTCTGTGCGAAAGAAAGACTACAGAACGGATCGCCATCAGTGGAATACCATGGTGCTATGAAAATATATTCCGCATCGGATGAAATAGCTGATAATCCTCTTTTGAGCGTGTCAATTTCAGAAACAAAATTCTCTGCTGTCATTGCACACTCATTCTCATCACGGTATCTGACATCATTTGTACCAAGAGCAATAATATATAGCTGTGCTTCCGGAATCTCATTAACATGAGATATAATATAGGATACTGTACAGCCTCCTTTTGAATAATTCATAAACTGCTTGTCTTTAAATTCAGTTTCTATCGGCTCATACCATGGACAGCCGCCATTTTTTGTTCCTTCAGTAACACTGTCGCCTATAAAGCATATTGACTCAGCTTTATCGATTGCAGAACAAAGAACACCTGTTCTCATTTCGTCAGTTATATCCAGACCTGTTGCTTTTGAACGTATAAATCCGTTTTCATTGAAATAATAACGTTCAGTTACAGACGATATATCCATTTTGTGTCCGAAAATGACACTCGTTATAGTTTCATTGGCATCGGCTGCTTTACTAATATCATCAGTAGTAAGCTGTGCTCTGAGTTCTTTGCTGAACATGATCTCATGTATCGGCACTGCACGGTAATTACCGTCAGCCCTTGCATGAGTATACAATGGAACTATACTTCCGCCAATAACTTCTTTTGTATCACGGTCGATATAAACATCGGTCAGAATACTTGTATCACCTTGATTTTCACGGTAAATATTAGCAAAATTTCCCGGACAGTATCCGATAAAAATTTTTCTGCCATTGTAATTTTCAATCTCTACAGGTTCAACTGCGTGCGGATGATCTCCAAGTATCACATCTGCACCATTCTCTTTGAAAATATTGAACCAGACTTCTTGTTCATTATCCGTTCCGTTTGAAAACTGAGTGCCGATATGCGGTAAAACTACGATCAAATCAGGTGACATTTCTTTAGCGGTTCTGAAATCTTCTTCCACCGACTCTCTGAGTTTTTCAAACTGTTCACCTTCTGTTCCGGAAATTACAGATGTCAGATAGGATAATTCTCCGTCGATCAACAGATCATTGTCAACATTATTACAGCCATAGGTATAAGAAAGTACAGCCATTTTTAATCCCTGACACTCTATCAATTTTACGTGATTCTGTTTTTTATCATCATACGAGCGATATGAACCTGTATAGTCAAGACCCGTTTTTTTCAGGATATCTATTGTCCTTACAGCACCATCCACGCCTTTATCCATAAGATGATTATTGGCAGTTGTAACAAGATCAAATCCTGCATTTTTAACAGCAGCGGAAAATGTATCCGGAAAATTCAGATACAGCTCTTTTCCGTCATCAAAATTACCGGAAGAATACCCTGCCTGTTCTCCTGCCATCGGGCCTTCAAATACACCTATAGCATAATCCGCAGAGGAAATATACGGCTTTGCATATTCAAAAACATCTGTAAAATCATATTCACTGCCATTATATGCTCTTTTCACCTGATCTTCAAGCAAAATCAAGTCTCCTGAAAAAGTAATTCGGAATGCATTATCAAACGCCGCCTTCTGTTCATCAGTCATTACAGGATAGAGAATATCTGTTTCAGCACTTTCATTCTCATCAGTTTCTGAGTATTCACCCTTCAGCAGTTTTATAATATCATCTCCATCAACGCCTGAATATGACTGTAATACTACAGATACTACAAAGCCTAATGAAACTAAAAGAGCAGCTATCTGGGCTAAGGAAGTTTTTCTGTTCTCTTTTGGTATAAATATTTCAACTCCGCCGTCTGCAAACCGATTGAAGTATTTCTGAAACAGATCATTTCCAAACAAGAGACATATAATGATCGTTGATAATACTGAAAACAGTATTACCAAACCATCCTCTTTATCCTTCAGACAATCACTGATAAATAATGTAACAGGTCTGTGGAAAATAAAGATCCAAAGAGAATTCCGCCCGAACATTGATACAACAGGTATACTTTTTGACGGTGTCAGATTTCTTATTGCATATACAGCAAGAAAAGCAATAATATAAAGTACGAGCCTGCCAAAAGCATCTGCCGGTTCATTATATGCTCCTATTTGTAATGCATCGTCAGTATAATGGAAAAATTGATATGATGCATACATCAATACAGCTGTACCTGCGAGACATAGAAGTCCTACCGGCAATTTCTGAGAATATTTTTTTTGACATAACCTGTCACTCTTTTCAACAGTCAGTAAATATCCGCACATATAATAAGGATAAAAGCCAATGATTCTGGCTGCTGAAAAAGTATTGTCAATAGAAGGATAAAATCCAATAAACAATGCAACAACAAAAAGAATCAGGCGAATCTCCTTGAATTTTGCAATATAATGTGCCGTAAGCCGCCACACAATAAGAGCAATAAGATACCAATAGGAATACATTGGCTGTAATAAAGAAGTAAAGCCATAAACAAACCCCATAATACTGTTAAAAATAAAATACAGGAATATAAGCCTTATTATACTTTCAAAGCTGTGAGATCTTTCACTTTTTCCAAAGTAACCCGAAACAAAAACAAACGCAGGCATATGAAACATATAAATATAGTCTACAATGTTATTTATCATATCTGATTTTCCCTGCATTTGAAACAGTATGTGCGCAAATACAACTAATATAATAAGTATACCTTTTATATTATCCCAGTAAGCACTTCTTGTACTTTTATTTAATTCTTTCATTATTTCACTCCTTAAAACAGAATATAATCTGATATCGAGCCGAGTTTATTGAAAAAATGCATACAAACTCTGATTCACTTATCTAAGGCAACACCGCACAAAGCACATCTGACGACTTTGTACGTCATAAACTTGTATCTTTTCCGTCATCTTGCACAGAAA
>JAKSQT010000030.1 GCA_024403995.1 Ruminococcus sp. | reverse complement strand
TGCATTATACAGTATCCCTCATGAAATGTCAAGGCGAAAAACTGCAAATTCATATGATTCTCTGCACACTTCGACAACAGTTGTATCCAAATTTAGCAATCAAACGCTTGTCTTTTAAAAGCCTTTCTGATATAATAAAAAGATGCGATTGTTTTTTCAGACAGAAAGGAAGCCCAATCATTATCAGGAGAATGTCGCCGTTTTTGATCTGTGGCTGTGAACGCTTTTCTGTCCGCATACGGTTGGCTTTTTTGACGTGATTTGACTTGCCGAGCACCTGTCCTACGAGCGATAATCCGCTCGGCGTGATCAGTCTTTCATTGCTTACAACATACTCTATTTTCCGCATTTTCAAATTCACCCTCCGGGTGCTGTTCGTACAGCGTTTTCTATGCTTCTATTTTACCTCTTTTACGCTGTTTTGTACAGTGGTGGGTCGTTTCAGTTTTGCGGAATCAGGAGAACATACATCTGCAATATAAGAGGACGTGAACCGTTGTGGCTCACGTCCTCTTTGTGTATCGAAGAAATATCACTTTTCATTCTAGTCATTTTGCGTGTTGTTTGGATGAATGCGTGCAAGCTGTCTCTTATGAACAATACACACAGCAGACATACGATTGGTTCTCATTTACATATAAACGCGCATCGTTCGTTTCCATCCGATAGACCGTACACTGCAAAATCGCATCTCCTGCCATCCAGTCAGGCGTAATGTCCGCAGGGATTTTGTCTGTCAGGGCTGCTGTTGTCGGTACTGCACCAGCTGCTTCTGCCTGCTGTACCAGTTCCGCTGTATCTGCGGTATGGAACGAAAGCATATAGCACGGCGAACCAACCATACCCTCACCGAGTACACGAAACTGTACATCGTCCGCATCATTCGGAAGTTCTTTCGGAAAGACACCATATGTGCAGAAACGGTCTTTATAGTATTCGTCGTAGACAAACATCGGACGGTATACCACAACGGCGTTTACAAACTGTGACAACAACGCCGCAATGCAGGAAAGTGCCAGAAATATCGTTGCAAGTACCGCTTTATTCCGCGGTTTTGATTCGTCATTCCGTTTCAAAAGCCGAATGAACCAGAATACCGCAGTCAACAAAAAGAGTACAGATGCCAGTACAAAACCGAACTGAAATTTCTGCATTGCAAGCCAACCGAACAATACACAAGCACAAAGGCAAAGAACAGTAATGATCCCGTATTTCACTTTCATAAGCAATATCCTTTACTTTGTCCAAGAGATGGTGGTGGTGTAATAACCGACAACATCAAATGGTTCTGCGTAATCATAATATGAGAGAAGCACATAGCCGTCGTTTGTGACAAATCCGACTTCGTTTTCAGCGCCGTCTGTGGGATTCGGTTCATAGAAATCGTAGCGGTCTACGACATAATAGTTGACTTTCGCCGTATAAGTCGTACCATCAAAAGAACCTTCCGCGACAATGACGGCATTGCATTTGTTGAGCGAAAGCCAGCCGTCTGCTTCGTTCGAATTCAAAAGACTGCCTTGCAGATTCCATGCGGTAATGGACGCATCGCCCGCTGAAGTAATGACTCTCGATTCACCGGGCATCAGCGAATTTTCAAATGCTTTTTTCAACTGTGCCATATTCGAATCGAAATGCGCTTTACCGCCTTCCGTTGCAGTTACAAGGTCCGTTGCATCAAAGCCGACTGTACCGCCGAGATTAGAATTGTAGTAAAGGAGCATATAAGCAGCATTGTTGATATTGTGGCTTCCAACGAAATGGACACCGGGAATCAGGCTGAGTGCCTTGCATCCCAGATCCCATGTCAGGAATACCAGATCGCCGACATAACCGATTTCCCATGTCAGAGCAGCGCCTGCTGCGAGTGCTTCCATGTATGCAAAGCCTCTGACAGGGTGTTCGAGGATCCACGGATAGCGTTCGGTCAGTACCTCATATTCATGCTGTGCCTCTGTCGCCTTGATGTCCTTGATATAGTCAGGCATTTCAAAATCATCAATGGAGTTGGTCAGTTCAAAATGGTAATTGTTATCGAGCATACCAAAATGAGAATGGGGATCGGGGTCTTTTGCATCAGGAATACCATCGCTATCCGAGTCATACAGGTTGGGATCGCTTGCTGCACGGCAGAGAACACAACTATATTTTCCGTTTGCAAAGTCCATAACAGCGGATGTAGGCAGACCGGCCAGTTCTTCGTAGTCTGTTTTGCCATCGCCGTCTGTATCAGGATTTGTCGGATCAGAATAGTAGACCTGACCATTCTGAATTCTCATGCCGCGGGATTCATAGACATCGTACAGACCGTCACCGTCCGAATCTGTCATATCGACTGAGCTGACGGTTGTTCCGCGAATAGTTTCAACCTGCTTGACGACTTCTTCGCTGGTTGCTGCATAGTAATATTCACCGCCTGTTTCGTCAGCGATCTGCTGCAAATATCTGTTATCGCCGCTGACAACATTGATAGTATATATCACAATGCCGGCTGTTTTTGCAGCATCAATAGTGCTCTGAATGTAGTTGACATCGCCGTCACAGATCATAACGATGATCTTTGTGGAGGGATTCCCGCATTTTTTAGTCATTTCCTGAATGGTCATAGAAAGACCGGTGTTAGTGTCTGTACCGCCGTCTGCATTCAGCGTACCGACTGCGGTGCGGAGATCTTCTTTGGAGGTGCCGTATTCTGCGACCATCGTTGCATAATGGCTGAAAGAAATCAGGCAGGCATGATCCTGCGGCAACATTGCGTCAATGAATGTATTCAGTGCAGTTTTTGCTTTTTCAATGTATGAACCGTACATGGAACCAGATACATCGACACAGAAGCCGATATCGTATGTGGCCGTATTATCTGCGGCATCTGCGTCACGGTAGTCGATGTTTTCACGCCAGCAGTCGTACCAGACTTCGCGGTCTACGATCAGATATGTCGAGAAATGCGTTGTGGTATAGGAAACAGTATGTGCTTCTGTATCAACAACTGTATCTTTATCAAAAATGCAGTATTGATTGTTTGCCTTGTCATACCACATGACAGCAAGGTTTTCCGCAGGAATATCTCCTAGCTTATCCGCATCGTATGTGAATGTGATGGTTGCGGATTCAACAGGAACATCAGCGGAGATCTCCACCGGCGCACTCAGCGCACCGACCACATTTGCGGAAAGTGTGTCATACTGTTCGACATTTTGAATGTGAAGGTGCTTTTTCAGCGTTCCTGCGGCATCCATAGTGACAGAAACACCCGTGACCAACGGCTTGGAAGGACTGTTCAGGTTTGTCTGTACAGTCTGAGAACGGACGGTCTGATCTTCCTTTTCGCCTGACGGATCGGTCCCCTGTGCAACAGCATCGCTGTCAGAAATACCATCATTGTCCGTATCGGCAAGCAGTGCGTTGGAATGATGGGTATTGATCTCGTCTCCATCGGACAGTCCATCGCCGTCTGTATCTGCTTTCAGCGGATCTGTACCGTAGACGAACATCTCATCGCTGTCATTCACACCGTCATCATCGGAGTCTGCCTTTGCAGGATCTGTACCGTAGATTCCTTCGTAGTAAGCAGGGAGTTTGTCACCGTCTGCATCGTCCATATCCACAAGCAGATCGTGCGCGTTGGCGGTTTCCAGATTGTTGATGCGGATCGTTTTCTTGAATACCGTACCGTCCTTCTGTTTTGCTGTCAGCGTCAGAATATTGACACCAACAACCAGACCGAACGACGCAGTAGACCATTCAGCATTCGCCGTAATGTCACCCTGTGTCAGCAGCGTATCCCACGCATCACGAGTTTCATAGGAGAATGCAGTAACCGTATCGCTTTCATCAAGCGTGCCGCTGATCCCGTCAAAATCCTTTGGCGCAAGATAGGTGCTTTCTTGACCCGGTTCGCCAAGTTTGGAATAATCAGGATGGATAATGTTTTTTGCCGCTTCATAATCAGCAAGAATCGTAAGTACCGCTGTCTGTTTGCCATAGGGCACAGAAACAGATACCTGCGATTTTTCTGAAGCTTCTGCAATATAACGATCAGAACAGCAGATGTTAGCGAGTATGGCGGTGCAAAGAAGCAGCGACATAAGGGAACATGTACGTTTGCGCTTTGCACAGAACATCAGCATCACAACAATCGCCGCAGCTATCAGGACAATGTACAAATCCCCTGCATTATCACCTGTTTTCGGTGCGGCAGCTTTCGTTGTCTGTGCTGTTGTGGAAGAGGCTTTTGAGTTTGAAGTGCTGCTGGCTGTGACAGCTTCCGTTTCCACAGTTGTTTGCTGTACAATCCCTTCTTCGGCAGCAATCGTGTAGTTCTTCGTTTCAAATGCACCGATTTCCATCTGATACTCTGCGTTTTCAGTAAGATGGATGGCATCAGAGGCGGTGGCATTCAATGTCAAGTCAGAAATATCATAATCATTATGATTGATGACTGCAACATCGAATGTTGGACAATCTCCCTGGGCATAGGAAGCTTTGTCGGGTGTTATCTGTACTTCGACACTCGGTGCGTCTGCAGCAGCTGCTCGATAGGGAATCGTCAGCGCAGCAAAAACACAGATGGGAAAACAGATGCTGTTGAGAAAATGTTTTTTCATATAGGTTCCTTTCTGTTTCAATGAATAATCGAACCTTAATATCTTATCAGAAAGCTGACAAAAAGTCAAGTCAAAACGAGCAGATGTACAATACAGGATTGCTGAAATTGCAGTTTGATGAATAAGATCATACATGGAAGTCAGCAACTTTTGACTTATTTTCCTGATTCCGCAAAACTCAAACTGATTTTGCCACTCTAAGGAAGGTACAAATCCAGCCGTTACAGCGACCAAGTGACAAACGTAACTTGCAGACCATTCTTTTCGATTCGGATATCTAAGCTGCACAGAGGCAGTGTAATATAGCATAATTATTCAGATTTGTAAAGTGCTTTTTCACCAATGCACTCGAATATCCGATTCGGACATGAGAAAACCCGCTCATTTCCGGGCGGGTTCAGTATTGCTTATATAATTCCTTTGCAATCAGCTCGAGAACTTCTTGTTTACGATTATCAGGTAAAGAATCAAATTCATCAGCGAACATTGTATTTGTCAAATCAGTGTTAATCCATTCAAAGCTGCAATAGCATAATCAGATATAGACCATCCGAAAACACGCCCTAGTACCATATCATCAGTATGCTCTTTTGATAAACTTCTCAGATTTTGGAGACATTCAGACGAATCATCTTTTTTCAAAACAGCCTGCATAATGTAATCTACTTTTGCAAGAATTGAATTATTCTCCATATATCTCCCTCCTCATAGTATCTTTTGATTTCTCTCATATACTAACGATATCTCAGTTTTTCAAATCAGAAAACCGCGTGATTACTCAGACGGTTTCTTTGCAATATTCTATTAATTTCTGACGATATGATTCAAATTCTGCTTTCACATCGTCAGGCGTATCAGGTTTAAGTTTCCCAATACGGAGAGGATCAAGAAACGAATCGAATTTCTTCCCCTCATTATATAATTCATTTGGGATAATAATTCTGATACAATCACCTCCGAAAATTCAATGTCATGGTTCAACAAAGTCAATTATGACCTTTCCATTATCCGTTTTCCATACAGCAAAACGGATATAGTCGCTCCACTTATCGGAAATAAAGCCTTCGCTGTATTCGACAGCAAATTCTGATTCAAGTTCATTTGGGATCAAGTATCCATACAAATCTTCTCCTGTAAATTCTTCGGTTATCAGCTCACGCCCTTCTCCGCTGATAACAAAAAACACGGAGTCAAGTTTTTGGGCGTATTCTTCAATGACCTGTATAAACTTGTCTTCATCCATTCCTGTCCCCCAAGCAATGCTTTCTTTACACACAAATTGTCCTTTCCGTCTTTCAGAACAGTCACAAACATATCGCCTTTGGCAACGAAGACAAAAGCGGCCACTTGGCAGGCGTACACTTCTCCTGCATCTCTCGGGATTGCTCCCTGTCAGTACCATCGGCGTGTGGACTGTACGAAATCCTCCACCTCAAATGACCGCTTTTGTCTTACTTTAATATAGCATAATTATTCAGATTTGTAAAGTGCTTTTTCACCAATGCACTCGAATATTCGATTTGAGCATGAGAAAACCGCCTTAATTACTCAGGGCGGTCTATTCTTCAACGATTTCAAATAAATTCGGAGGGAAAAGGTAATCCTCGTCGAGTTCTGTCATGATTCTATACCAGCCCTTTTCGATGCTCAAAACCTCATAAATCTTGTCAGGATCGAATGCCGTTCCAATATATTCTTTTCCGATATATTTGACTTTCATTATTCACTATCTCCTATTCGATATTCACAATAGGAATCCAATGCGCTTCAAAATCACATTCAGGACATAGTATTTTTCACCTTCGCTCAGTCTTTCTATGAGCCTTTTTCCACTATATTCAGGATATGCTTCATGTACTGCTTCAATTATACCACTTTTTCCAGAATTGTCAAGCGTTTCAGGCGGTTCTGCAAGAGAATCCCCGAAGCCCTTTTCGCAGTACGCTGTTTGACATATGGAATTCGGGTAAAACAAAACCGCCTTGATGAATCAAAGCGGTTTATTCTTCGTATGCGTAAAACAACCCGCGTCTTCCCATCGAGTCGAAAAAATGGTATAATGAAGTCCAACGTAAGTCATTGGAATGTTTTAAACCATTTGAGACAGTCCAAATCAGTTCAACGGATTAAATTGGAGTCATTCAGACACGGGAGGAAACGTGATGAAATCAGAAACCACAACAGCGATCACAGCAGTAAAACAGGATGTACGCCTGCGGGAATGGGCAGAACAGCTCGAAGCACAGCAGACAAGCGGTCTGACTGTCCCACAATGGTGTGCAGAGAACGGAAACAAGACCAAAAGTTTCTACTATCGGCTTCGCAGAGTACGAGAACAATATATCCAGTCTGCACAAGCAATCGTACCGGTATCCGTACCGCAGCAAAGCTCGGATATCCGAATCGAGAAGAACGGTCTACAAATCTCGCTGCCAAATAATATTACTCAGGATACGCTGCTTGCTCTTGTGAATGCATTATGCTGAACGATCTGCCAGCCGGACAACAGGTCTATCTGATCACAGGATATACAGACCTTCGCCGTTCGATTGACGGACTTGCATCGGTTGTGCAGGGACAATTAAACCTTGATTCGTTCAGCACTGTCTTGTTTCCGTTCTGAGGCATATGTCGGAATGTAGCGGAGGATTGATTTCTTGCTTACGTTATGGTATAATAGAAACAGCTTATAATATATTGGAGGAAGACATGAACGCCAAAGAATATCTGGAAATACTCCACATCGCAGAGCGATTGAAAGATACAGCACGCCATTGCACCACCACAAACAAAAGAACGGAAAGTGTCGCCGAACACAGCTGGCGAGTTGCATTAATGGCATTTCTGCTGAAAGATGAATTTGCAGATTTGGATGTCAATCGCGTGATTGCTATGTGTTTGATTCACGATTTAGGTGAATGTTTCACTGGTGATATTCCAACATTTGACAAGACAGAATCTGATAGGATAACGGAGGACAAACTGTTGCTTGAGTGGGTTCATTCATTGCCGAATGAACTGAGTGTCCGAATGCAATCGTTGTATCAAGAAATGTCTGCGCAACAGACAATGGAATCAAAGTTGCTGAAAGCCTTAGACAAACTGGAAGCGCTGATACAGCACAATGAATCACCCATTGACACATGGTCAGAAAATGAAGTAATATTGAACCAAACCTATGCATTTGACACAGTACAGTTTTCAGACTGGCTCACGCAACTACGGAATGAAATTTTGTCAGATACAATGAACAAACTTCAGCAAACAAATTAGTATGATAGGAATGTTTTCATATGATAGAGAACGGCAATGTACCACTTGACAACAATCGTGCTGAGAATGCGATCCACCCGTTTACAGTTGGACGGAAGAACTGGATGCACTGCAAACGGCACGAAAACAGACGCTTTGCTGTATGGCAATCGTCGCTATGGCACGGGCAAACGGAATCGACACAAAGCAGTATTTGATAAACCTTTTCTCTCACCTTGCCGGCACAATGATTCTGCCGTTTTCTACATGATATTCTCAGGCTCACTTCGGTGAGCTTGTTGATTTGTTGAGAATCAGCGTGTTTGACGGTTACCGACAAAGCGTCCGCGTCCACTGCATACCATTTATAAATTTTTTTTGCATTCATTGTAACGAAATGCCAAGTTCGTCGTTTGATATAGTGAAAGGAGGCGAGCCGCATGGCACAACACGAGGACATTGAGACGATGTATCAATCTCACGCACAAACCGTCTATCGTTTTCTCTTGAAACTGACAAAGGATGCTGATCTATCTGAAGAATTAACGCAGGATACATTTCTACGAGCTATGGAATCGGCTGACCGCTTTGACGGAACCTGTAAACTGACGACATGGCTTTGTCAAATTGCCAAGAATCTGTTCTACGACCATTTGAAGTATGAGTCACGCCACAGTACATCACCGCTACCGGAGGAGGATATCATCCCATCATCTGAACGCTCTCTGGAAGATTGTCTTTGCGATGCAGAATTAGCGCGAAAACTGCGTACTATGGTACATACGCTTTCTGAACCATTCAAAGAAGTATTTCTGTTGCGTGTTTATGCGGAGCTCCCCTTTCAGGAAATCGGATTGATGTTTGATAAATCTGATGTCTGGGCGCGTGTGACGTATCTGCGTGCAAAGGAAAAAGTGCTGAAAATGCTAGAAGCATCCGATGCTGTATGAAAGGAGTTTATCACGATGAAATCATGCTATTTAATTGAAGATCTGCTGCCGATGTATGCGGAAGGGCTTTGCTCATCGAAGACCACCGCGGAATTGGAAGCACATTTGCAGGAATGCAGCGAATGCAGCAAAAAACTGGAGCTATACCGTGCGAAACTGGAACAGAAAATTTCCGATGAAAAAGCAGAGAATTCTACAGTCAACGTAACGGAAGCCGAACCGATGAAAAAAATGCGCAAAAAGCTGCGGCACGGACGCATCAAGGTTACTGTGATGTCCGCATTGCTTGTTGCCTTGCTCGGCGCTGCAGTATATGGCTTGCATGGGGATATCACCCACAAGCACTTGGGCGCACTGGGCTGTTACAGCTATCTCAAATGCCGTCACATCATGTCGGAATACTGCAAAGGCAATCTCGAACCGTTTGTTGATGCAATGTGCGTCAGCGACGATGCACTGACCAGATTGTATTCGAGTGAAACGGTCCATGAAAACGGTTCATTTTCTGAGAAAACATACTCCAATTATCGTGCCTATATGCGAAAAGAACTTGAACTGATCAGAGCAGATTTTGCGGGAGATCAGCAACTGAAATATGAACTGAATGTATGTTCGGTAGCAAATGGTGAAGGCATTGTTTCTGACACGGCAGGCTTACCGCAGCTAACATTCAATGCATATGTTTATCGCGAGGGCGAAAAAAACATCACCGATTCCGAATATGGCACGGAAATGGTGTTTCATCTGGAATCAACTGGAAAATACAGCGTCGAGAATGTGCTGATGGGGGTGGAAAAAGCACTTGCACAGCCACAATATCCACTCAGTGATTTGAATGTCATCGAAAACACTCTCATCAAAAGTTTCTATTATAAACTGAAAAACGGGGAAGTCACCATGTCCACTGAGGAAGAGCTCAGACTTATGATGACTGCACCTGAATCGAACGTTGATACAACGAACAAATCAGTCAAGCTGTTCAATCAATTATGGCTTGTGAATCATCTTTCAACGTCAGAGGATGCGGCTGATAAGCTGGCATATCAGATGAATTTTCAAAAAATCTTGCAGGATGGTTGGTATCTGAAAGACTGTGAACAATTTGTGGATCAGTACGATGAAACCAAACATATTTGGATCTCCATGAAAGACTATCTGTTTGAAAACCAACAATCAGGGGAACTCTGTATTGTCCGTATCCCGTTTTACGGTTCTTTGGACAAATTGGTTCCCAATGCAGATTATGAAATCATCGGCGGTGTCGGGATTGCAGAAGAAACTCGTAATTGCATGATGCAGCTTTTTCAGCAGCGTTAGAGGACGGTAATGTTCCGCTTGACAACAACCGTGCTGAGAATGCGATTCGTCCGTTTACAGTCGGACGTAAGAACTGGCTGTTCAGCAATACGGCGAATGGAGCAAAATGCAGTACCGCACTGTATTCCATCGTTGCAACCGCACAGGCAAATGGACTGGATGCCGAACGGTATCTGACAGAGCTGTTCTCGCATCCGGCAGGAACGATCATATTACCACTTGATACATGATGCTACCAGCCTCGCCATTCCAGCGAGGCTGGTTTTTACTGCAAGGCGTCGATTATTTGACGCATACCGTTGGACTTCATGATACCATTTTTCCGACTCGATGGGAAGACGCGGATTATTTTACGCATACAATCATTCAACGAATACGAAACATCATTGCATCAAAAAAGTTCCCGTGTGTCATAAAAACGCACGGGAACTTTTATTAGTGATTACAGGTCGTAGCGTTTGCCCTCATTGTCATCGGCAGGGGGACTGGCTGTCACGATATCTTCGTTCTCAAACGATACGATTTCCAGTATTGCTGCTTCGTAAATTTCACGAGTTTCCATTGTTCATACCTCCAATCCGAATTAGTGGATACAATGCGCTGCGGTACACAATTCGATGATTGCACTTGCAAATGGAACCATCTCTGCATCGCTTAGCATGGAATTTGCATAGCTGAGTACAGAAATATCCCGCAGAAGAAGGCTGTCGTTGACCTGAACCAGATATTGATTCTTAAACTCACACGCATTATGGTCAGGGATAACAGCTTTCCATACGCCATCGCCTGCTTCTTCAACATCAATATATTCGCCGGCTACATTCGGATCATCTGTTGCATACATCGCTGTGAACATTCACTAATTATTGACATTATACCACAAATTGGTCGGGATGTCAATATAGTTTATAGACATTCTTTTGCTTTTCTCGACGAATATCGACCGCGAAGACGGCGGATATTTACAGACTGTATTGTACAGCGAAACTTACAATTTTGCAATAAATGTCGGATTGAACCAAATTGATATCTCTGTGACAGGTATTGAAAGATTTGTGTTCTTCTGTCAAAACACTTGTTTGGGAAACGTCAAACGCTCTGATTTCTGAGAAATTACAACAGGCTCACCGAAGTGAGCCTGTAAGTATCATGTAGGGAACGGTAAGATGATTGTACCAGCGGGCTGCGAGAAAAGCTCCGTCATGTAGCGGCAAGTCGGATGTATGACCAGGACGCGGATTATTTTACCCTTACGATTCCGTATAAAATTTGGGTAAAACAAAACCGCCTGAATCAATCAGACGGTTTGTCTTCTGTTCTGACTTTGTCGATGTGTCGCCATGCTCTGCAGGAATTGCAGACAAATGTTACAGAATGCTTTGTCGATTCAGCTGACAGCTTATGCCCGCATTGCGGACATTGCAAATCTTCGCTGTGATTTTCATAATTAAGCAACACTTCCAACCATGTCATAACAATCCCTTCTTTCTCGCTTCAAGTATTAATTCATCTTCGAGTTGTTCTGCTTCCGTTTCATACTGTTCCCACCGCCTGAATCAAGCGGACGGTTGCATATTTTCACCTACTCCCTGGCAAAAACGGATCGTTTCCGAATATGCCTTTTTCAATTAACTTAACAGCAATTTCGTACTGTTCCAGCAATTCATCATCTAAATTTTCAGAATGTCCGATAAGGGTGCAATTGGAGTACACTCCGATGTCCGATTTATAGAACCATCTTTGGGCAATTTTGATGTATTCGAGATATGCTGTCTTTGCTTCATCCGGCGCATCATCACGAATCAGAAACAGCGCTCCGAAGTCCATTGTACCACGATTGACAATAGCATACGGCACACAGATTCGCCATAATTGTTCCCAGTTTAACGTGTTCCCGTTTATTGTCATTGTGAAACAACCTCCATTCGTATGAAACGCTCATTCACTTTTCAGCGTTCCTCTAAAACCCTTTATTTCAATTTATCGTTCGCCTACATCAGTAATCAAAAAACGATGTATTCTTGTCAATCAAGAATCAACGCGGTTTTGGCATTTTGAAATACAGATGTATTGTTGAACCACATTCATCGCAAGCGAATAGATGTGCCTTTTTTGTATCATCCGTATACATTGGTTTCATCTTTCCTCTATGGCACAAGTCACATACGACTTCATCACCATTTATCAATCGATTTACATCAATATCCATACAAATCTCCTTAGACGATAGATTCCAAATCAAAATCAAGACCGAATTGTTCCAGGTCAATCCCACGAACAGTCAACTCGTTCTTTACAATGTCGAGGACTTCATAATATCCAAGCCTGCGCCCATCCTCGAAGGCAGAACCATCCTTTTCTTCTGTAGCCTCTTTCGCCGCGGCTACAATTCGTTTCACAATAAATTCAAGTTCACTTGTTGTGAGTTCATTCATGATTTTCCAAAGAAACACCAAGTACATCCAATCTGCTGTGGATCATGTCACATACTTCATAATACGCAAGACTTCTTCCTGCTGAGAAATCATCTTTCTTTTCTGCATCCGCCTCGGATTTTCGTTCTTCAATGTCATGAACAATCCACTTTAATGCCTCAACAGCCATCTCGTTTGTCATGGTGTTTCGCCTCGCTTTCTTAATTTCTCTTTTGCCTGTTTAATCTGATTTTCAAAATTTTGGCTTTCCTTCATTCAGTGATTTCGATACCTGTCTTTCTCCCTTTCGAAAAAAGTATTCCACTCAGGATAAAACAATTTCGGTGAACTGATTTATTTATGATGTTCTTCAATTCATTCCGACAGAGAACGTATTGTTTTCCGAACGTCAGCGGTTGTCTGAATATCGAAATCCGGAGTTCCGAAAAACTGCATACTGATTCGCAAAGAATTCTCATTCCCTGATTCCATTTTACCACTTTTCGCTGAATTGTCAAGCGTTTCAGGCGGTTCTGTGAGAGAATCCTCGAAGCCCTTTTCGCAGTAAGCTGTTTGGCATATGAAATTTGGGTAAAACAAAACCGCATTGATGAAAGTAGATGTTGAATCAGAGGAACTTTTCTGACAGTGCAGATAGTCTCTCCTCAAGCCAAATAAAACCCGTATAGTATCGACAAAATCGAAGAAAAATGGTATAATAGAAGTGCAAGGGAAAAGCCGGAAAACGAGAAAAAAGCTTGCACTTCGGAGGATGCCATGTATAAATTCAAGAGAGAAAAGCAGATCTCATTTACAGATTTCAATCAGCCGCAGGGTATGCAAATGAATCCGGATAACCGCTGGGTGAAGAAGGCGGCAATGATTCCGTGGGATACAATTGAAGCAAAATATGCAAAACTGTTCCCGAGCCATACCGGCATGCCTGCAAAGCCTCTGCGCATGACACTCGGTTCGCTTTTGATTCAAAAACAATACCGTTTTCCTGATGAGGAACTGGTCGAACAGATCAGCGAAAATCCATATTATCAGTATTTCATCGGTCTGCCCGGATATGAGGACAAGATTCCGTTTGCAGATCAGATCTATCGCAATCGTGACAACATCTTATACTGCAACAGTCATGGCATCCGTCTTTCCGGCAAAAGACTCGGCAGACCGAAGAAGGATGCAGACAGCAAGGCAGAAAAGAAGATCGCATATATGGACAATACAGATCGAATTGAAGTGGAGCGAAAGTTCAGCCTCGCAAAACGCAAGTTCGGTCTGGGTCTGCTGCTTACAAAAAGAGAAGATACAACAAAATCATCGATTGTTCTCAGCATCATTGCAATGAACATCGACCGCCTTGCGGCGATGCTTTTGCGCTTCATTCGGTTCTTGCTGAATTTCACGCTCTCATATGGTCGATTAGTTGGCTTTTGAAATTATGACCTTAATGAGGAGAGACTATTTAATCTTATTATAATTATTACACTAAAGTTTTTTATTTTTCAAAAATATACGCCTTTCAAACAACATTTTTAAGTTGTCTGAAAGGCGTATTTCTTTTATGAGCATCACGGAATACTTAACGTATCAGATTTTGTATCACACTCATTTGTTAACAGGGCAATATGTTTTTTAAATAAACAATAATAATTTCTTTAATACTTAGATGATATCATTATAATACATAATATTTTCACTCATCTTAATTAAGAAATCTTCAAGTGAATCAGCAATTTTAGTATCGTAGTAATAGATTTTACTCTTTTTTTCATCAGTAAGTTCAATTGAAAAGAGAACATCACTATCAACTTCAAAAAATACTAACTTTCCATCTTCAAATTCACCATATGATTCAGCAGCAGGATCATCCTCATATTCATATTCTCTAAGTCGAAAACTACATACTGAACTCGGATCCATTATTCTGTTTATATGAGATTTTGAACCACTTAAAAATACATACCCTATGTTCTTGTAGAATTCTCTTAATTCAAATGGAAAGCTTAAATTTAACTCTCTTTCTGCATCTAATACATCTTCTTCTGAAACAGGATAAATCTTGTTTTCTCCATTTTTTACAAAATCAAACATAAAGCTTCACCTCACTTAAATAATAATTTAGCGGCTTAATATGATAGACGAGATAGAAGCATAGACGCTGTTTTGTTGAGCATACGAATCTCTCTATTATTGATATTTATTATAGAAAACAGCGGTTTAGCTTCTTTGTTAAATGACTCCATTTCTTTCTTAGTATGGAGCACATATTCAATGTCAGAAGTGCGCTGAAGCTGGTGATCGATATTGACGATATGCTTCATGGATTCATTCGCTCAAGATTGTTGACGGGACGCTTCCTGCCGAATGAGTTCCAAAGCGGTTTTGTATTCTTTGCTGTCAGGATTCTCCTGACACATTTGTTCAGCATACTGTACCGCATTGCACTTATAGTCTGAAACAACGCATATGCAATCCACATGGTGAGAGATCAGGAATTGCAAAATATCCATTTTTGCAGTTTTATACAATGCTTGAAAATATTCATCTTCTAAGCCTTTTGCACCGTAACGCCGGAACATATCCTCAACGAGTGACCAGTCATTGCAGTAGAACGCGCAATTTTTCCAGCCTTTGAACCGTGCATCGAATACATCAGGATAGGTATCAAAGACATACCGCATAATG
Organism: Ruminococcus sp.; assembly: GCA_024403995.1. Classification (GTDB taxonomy): domain Bacteria; phylum Bacillota; class Clostridia; order Oscillospirales; family Ruminococcaceae; genus Ruminococcus. Next base: position 11,881 of record JAKSQT010000030.1, on the reverse strand, counting down.
GCAGGAGAATGCTCACGCGCCTCCGTCAAAGGATGGAAGTATCCGCGTTTTGCAGTGATAAGATCGGCGCCTGCTTCCGCAAGTGCTTTGAAGCCTTCGAGATTGTTATTCCTGGCACAAAGCATCGCAGGTGTCGCAGATTTATCCTGCGAGAAAAAGTTGAGCTCTGATTTTTTAGCGGTCTTTGCACGCTCGATGATTGCCGCAGTGTCATTGATGTAGCAGGCATAAAACAATGTTTTCTTATATTGCTCTGCTTCTGCAAGTGCTGCTGCAAAACCTTCCTTCCGTTTACTGTCCTGAGGCTCCAAACCGAATTCCTCGTACAGGATCGCCTCCGTCACGAAGAATTTATATATGCTCCAATCATAGAGCCTGGTGTCGAGCTCTCGTGTTTCAACCAGTTTCCCGTGTTCATAGCGATATGCGCGTAATTTTCGGTCATTGTTCGACATCCAGATCAGGTGATCTTTCCATTCACAATAGATTGCCTGCGCCTCTTCTGAACTGTTGTTGAAAGCTTCATTGCAGCTGTCTGTGTATTCATTCCCTATGACATGAAAAAGTTTCATGTCGATTTTCTTGTTGGTGTCCAGGATCATGATATAGTCATCATATTGCAGCTTTTCGATCAATTTTTCCGCCCACAGCAGATCTTCTTCCCGTGGAGAAGCCGAACCGTTCTTTATCCAGTCAATATAGTTTATGATATCCTGCGGTACATTGTCCGCAGCGGCGACCGCATCTGCAAGGTACGGATAATTTTTGATCATTTTCTTCACAGTCTCATACATTGCCGAGCTGTGCTGCGGGAAAACCGTAAATTCGATCTTTTTCAGTTCTGCTGCGCCTTCAAAAGAATCGTACCAGATTGTGGAAACGGCTGCAGGAATGCGGATCTCGCTGATGCCTGTACCGAAAATCATTCCGCTTTCCAGATCTTCCACGGATTCGGGGAGTGTCAGTTCAGACAGGTTCGAGCAGCCTTTGAATGCAATGCTGTCAATCTTTTTCACACCTTCCGGAATCGTGACTCCCTGAAGATTGGTACAGTCCGCAAAAACCGCAGAGGATATACACGACATATTCTTTGGCAGGTCTATGCTTTTCAAAGCAGCACAGCCTGCAAAAGCATGATCTCCAATTTCAGTCAGGATTTCAGGAAAATTGCATTCTGCCAGAGAAGCGCAGCCATTGAACGCCTGAGAGCCAATTATGGTCAGAGTCGTCGGCAGTTGTACTTTTGTGATGCTTCTTCTTCCTCTGAACAGACTATCCTCAATTCTGTTCACGCCATCAGGAATGATGATTTCCGTTTCGCCTTTGTCGGGTAAGCATTTTTTCAGAACACCATTGACGATTTCAAACTGTGCCATATTATCCCTCCGTATTGATGATTGGAACATCAGAATTGTGTTCATGGTATCATTATAGCACAAATTATGGGGAATGTAAATAGTCTTTCCTCATTAAGGCCATAATATCAAAGGCATTCCAATCGATCATATGAGAGTCCGAAGTCGAGCAAAAACAGAATGAAGCGCAAAAGCATCGCCGCTGCTTTCTGATGGCTTTTCTGATCTTTTGGGTGCCGCGTTTTCTGCATTTTGCAAGTGCAAGATAATCCTTTCTTGCTTTTTCGCGGTACATTCTCGGTCTGTTGAATTTGTTTTCGTTACTGATTCGGCAAGGTCGTTTTCTTTCTTCGGTGATTTATCCAATGAGATCAGGAACTGTGATTCATCTGAGCTATACTCGTGTGATTGCATTAATTCTGTGTGCTTACTGATATCCGAGACATTTCTTTTTTGAAACGAAAGAAAACCGTAAAACACAGTATCAACTGTAGTATAGTAGAACATGGTGTTGCAAGACCTATGAGAAACAGTGAACCGTTTCCTATGTGCCGCATGAGAAAAGCAACAGGGATTCTTACCAGAAATGCTCCGGCAATCCCTTGTATCATTACAAATGCAGTTTTTCCGATTCCGTTATAAAATCCAATAAAGCAGAACAGGAAACAAGTCAGCAGACAGTCAATTGCGTATGATTTCAGATATTCCCATGCATCTCTGACAGTATCAGGCTTGTTGGAGAATACGCCTGCCAGCAGATTGCCGTGGAAGAATGTAATGAAAAACATCACAATTCCAAAGAACAAAGAAATTGCTACCCCTGTTTTCAGCGCTTTTACAGCACGGTCTGTATGTCCGGCACCATAGTTCTGTGCAACAAACGCAGACATGGACTGCATAAATGCAATTGGTACAAGCATGATGAACACACATACTTTTTGTGCAACACCGACTCCTGCCGATGCAGATAGGCTGATTTGATTCACAATCGCCATCATGACAAGAAATGACATACTGACAAGGAAGTCCTGTAAAGCGATCGGTGTACCGATTCTCACGATACCGGATGCAACATTTCGTTTCAGTTTGAAATCGGACTTATGAATTTCAAAAGGCAGTTCGATTCGTTTTATGATGAAGAAAGAAATGATCACACTGATAAGCTGTGCGATTACGGTGGCGATTGCTGCGCCTGTTGCTCCGAGGTGAAATACTGCAACGAAAAGCAAATCTCCGATAATATTAAAAATACAGGCAATGCCGACAGCAATAAGCGGTGTTCTGGAGTCACCGAGACCTCTGAATATGCTTCCAAGAAGATTGTAGGCTGTTATTACAAGGAATCCGCCGCCGCATACTCTGATATAACTTTTTGTAAGGTCAAAGGCTTCTTCCGGTGCCTGCATAAAATAAGCAAGTACCCCTGCCCCAAACACGCTGATCAGCGTGAGTATCGAACCGATGATCACAAAAAGAATCAGACCTGTTCCGATGATCTGAGCGGCATCTTTGTGACGCTTTTGCCCGATACGCTGTGCAACGTTTACGGTGATACCCATTGCAAAACTGACAATCAGGTTTGTTAGCGTCGAAATGATTTGTGAGCCGGTTGAAACAGCAGAAACATCTGAATCAGTTCCGAACTGTCCCACCACGAGCAAGTCTACTGCTCCGTACGTTGCCTGCAAAAACATTGCGAACAGCACAGGCAGCATAAATTTCAGGAGCTTTGGCAATATAGCTCCTTCGGTAAAGTTATTGTTTTGCATCATGTTTGCCTTTCAAAAAAAAGCAGGATAAAACGGCAGGCATTTCCGCCTGCGGTCTTATCCAGCATAGCATTATTATCGAATATTTTCCGAGTTTTCCAACCATATATATTATACCACATTCAAAAATGAATGTCAAGACGATAACGCGTTTCAATAGGCAAACAGCAGATGATAACAAAAAAACATTCTGAAAGCTATTGTGCTGTAACCGTCAAACAATATACCTCATATTGCTGTAAGTTGTATCATAAAACGTAAGGAATCGGTTCTCCCCTCTCGGGCAAAAAATGGTATAATGAAGTCCGAAAAAGTCGATGGACTCCATTACACCATTTGGAAAACTCGATGGGAATACGCGGATTATTGAACCATTCCCTTATTTCACTGCCATATTCGTTAAAAGCGCTCGCTTCATCATGGATAGATCGCAGACATCCAGTTTGCCGTCCTCACAAAAATCAGCGGCGTTCGGATTTACAAGCTGTGTATCAGGAACGGTAAGCAGCCATTTCTGGAGAATCACAATATCAGAAATACTGAATTCGCCGTCATTGTTGATATCTCCCTTGATATGGTTAGGCGCTGTTGTTCTGGGTGTATACGGCTTGCCTCCGATTTGATACAGCGCTTTCTGAAGTTCCTGATCAGCCATTTTACAGGTATCACGGTCATAGTGTCCGCCGGGTGTTGACCACATAATGGGACAATGTCCGCATTTATATGCCTCCTCACAGACAGAAGATAAGAACCGTCTGACCGATTCAGGCTCTTTGTTCGTTGTAGGACAGCCGTATTCTCCGATGATTACAGGGATGCCTTTATCCGTGAAATGGGTTTTCATCATATTCATTTCGCTGCGAAGTGACGCATAATCTTCGTCGCTTCCCCATGTCGGAGTTGCCTTGCCCCAGTCTGCATCTTCTTCAAGGATCGCAAAGCCTGCCGGTGAGTAATAGTGTACCGATACCGCCATGCGGTTTGCAGGATCAGAAGGCATTTTGAAAAGGTCATCACAGGTTCGATCGATCCCTGTGTTATATCCTGAGATCAGAAGATGTCTTTCTGCATTATTTCCGCCGGAGCTGCGGACAATGTCAACGAATTTCTGATTGATTTCATTGCACAGAGCGTAGGATTCGGCTTTTCCTTCTGTTCCGCCCCAGGGATTCCAGATCTTTTCCCAGCCAAGCTCTTCATTCTGTGATTCAAATATCAGGTAGTCATCATAGTCCCGAAAGCTGTCTGCAATTTGTTCCCACATATGCGTATATCGCACCATGCTTTCCTCTTTGTCATCGGGAAAATTGTTTACCCAGCCGCCGTCCCAGTGAATATTGATAATCGCATACATACCGCTTTCCAGCGTCCAATCGACAACCTCATGAATTCGCTGGTCGTATTCGGAATTGATGGTATAAGTTCCGTCATGCGCCATCATATTCGACCATGCAACAGGAATACGCAGTACGCCAAAACCTTCTTTTGCAATGCCCTCAATGATTTCCTTTGTAATAACAGGACTGCCCCACGCTGTTTCGTAGTTGTTCGGTTTGCCGTCACTCCATTGTGCGATCCAGTCTTCGCCATACCAATCCGCACAAGATTCAAATGTGTTGCCAAGATTGATGCCGATACCCATATCTTTTACAAGATCCAATGTCGAAATATCACGCATACCAGTTTCGGCATATGCAGCATCTGACGGTGCTGTATCCATGTTTACAAACAGAATCATCCCTGTCATGATCACAGACAGCAGTTTTGTTGCTTTCATAAAAATCCTCCTATCACAGAATTATGCTTCCGTAGTTCTATTATAGAGGATACATCACAACAGTGCAACCCACATTATGGGATATCAGTGGACAAAATCGGCATCATTCAAAAATAGTATTGCGATACTGTAATGCTGTTATGCCTGTCACCTTTGAAAACTGACGCTGGAAGAATTTTTCATCCAGATATCCGCATTGTTCCGCGATCTCGGAAATCGAAAGAGAAGAAACCGCCAGAAAATACTTTGCGCGTGCGAGTCTGGCGTGGACACAGTCCTGATGAAAGGTGATACCGAACAGTTTTTTATAATTCCGCCGAAAATAGTCGATACGGTCGGTGAACATATTATCACAGTCCTTGCGGAATGTGATTTCAGGATGTGTGTAAATGTGGCTGCGAACTTGCAGCAGCGCATCATAGGCATCGTTTTTTCGCTGTTCCGCGATTTTCTGATGTGCAGCAGACAATGCCTGATTTCCAATGTCCAGAATGGTATCCCAGGAACGTTCCGCACACGGAATCGCTGTACATACGAAAGAATCCATTCCTGCATATTTCATATATGTTTTCTCTTGAATCAGCATTGCACAAAGCAGATCGGTCAGTCGGGACGCATCTGTTTTCCCCTGCATCAGATAAACAAACACATCCTCGCTGATCCTGCCCACATCATTTCGGTTGCTGCAAAATTCAGTCAGCATCTTTGCCAAGCCGAGATATGCTTCTGTTTTTTTCCGGATCTCCGTTTCGTTGAGCCGATGCGGAAACAGGTTGATTCTGAGCATAATGAGAGAAAGAGATTTGCCTTCGGTATATTCTGCGGAACTGTATACACGTTTCATTCCATTCAGATTATAAAGTCCTGTCAGGGTATCCTTGTATTCCGAAATATTCTGACAGCTTAACAAGTAACGAATATCGTTTTTCAGTCTTAGAAATTCCAGCCCAACCGAAACGGATTTCAGCCAGTTGCGGTAAACATCCTCATAGCATTCTGCATGATCGTACAGCAAAGCCATATACCCAAAATCGTTCTGCCCCGAAAACACAGGAGCGAGATAGCATACGACAGCCTCAGGTTCCAGCTCAAAATAGTGGGATAGATCATACTTTTTGATATCATGTACCTTGTGATCGCTCCACGGCAGAATGCTTCTTGACTGAATGATTTCGGAACGCTCGGCGGCGGTATCATACCAGTTGGAATACAGGCTGAGAAAAATATTCTTCTGATTCCGAATGAGCCAGTGAAATTCTCCGATGACCGAAATGTATTCATCCATATCATGGCAGAATGTCAGCTTTTGTTCCATCGAACAGAATAGGCTCAGATCGTTGTTGTTTTTTCTTTGGAGTGCGTTTTTGAGTTCCGTCACTGAATCAAAACGCTCAATTTGACACGGACAGGTTTTCCCGAACACGAATTCTCCGTGTGTCGGTTGAAATACAGGCGGTGTTTGATTGGAAATGATGGAAAAGATATGGTCAGAAGCCATGGTTCCCAATGAGAAACGATTGCGTTTGTAGGATGTCAGAAGCGGCGTATAGTATCCTCTCATGTCCGAATACTCATAGCTGACTACCGTTACCTTTTCAGGAATCGGAATTCGCGCATCTGCAAACCGTTCCAACATTCCATAAGCCATCATATCATTTGCACAGATGACTGCCTGCGGATACGGAAGTTCTCCGCACAGATATCTTTCAGCCAGCTTTCGTCCGGATTCAAGCCAGAAATCGCCATAATACACTTTGTCCATATTCGGTTCGATATTGTGCCTTTTCATTGCACGGACAAAGCCTTCAATGCGTGTTTCCGATATCTCCGATTCCTTCATTCCTGAAAGAAAAGCGATATCCGTAAAACCATGCTGTTCGATCAGATGCGATGTCAGTCTTTCAATGTCAGCACGATCATCCGTATTCAGCATGGGAAGCTGAAGCGAACGAAATTCAGGGATCTCTCCGCCGATTCCAATGATCGGTACATGACACTCCCGAAGAATGGAGGCGATTTTTTTGCGTATCGTCCCCTCTACAAATGACTCACTCAGCAGAATGATACCGCTGATATCATCCGAACGCAGAAAATCATAGACGTTCTGTTCGGAGATCGTATCATTGTTACTTTCCACGATATTGTATATCACCGTAAAAACTACAGTAACACATCCATTTCGGGCATTTTCGGAAATAATTCCATCCAGAAGTTCCTTTTCTGCATATCTGTTTGCAAGTGCAGTAATCACGGCAATGATCGGTTTCTCATTTCTCATCATCTTTTCATATATCCTGTCTCATGACTCGGACAACGCACAATCATCATCATATTTCTTGCAATGATGATGATTCTTCTTCATCTTCTTCCACAACAGAATTGTTCATCATTTCAATGAATTCCTCGATGCTGTCCGCAATCGGATCAGGTTCTTCAAGGCTGTCCGGATCATTGGGTATCACAAAATAGACCTTGTGTGTTTCACTGCTCCAATAGTAAGTTGCACCGCCCATATCTTCCGCAAACGGATACCAGTCATTCGGGATATATTCTTTCATCGGCTCATCCCGATCAATATCCACTACGAATTCAAAGCAATATCAGTTTGTCGCTTTCGGTGACAACGGAACTAACTTCGATACCACAAACGGAAAATTAAACATAACATGATCCTCCGTTTTTCCTTTTTTACAAAAAATATTATTGAAGCGATCAATATGAAACACGTTAACAATACCAACAAAGCAATTCTTTTGCTTATGCAGTCTGCAACCAAAACAAAGAGCGTTGTATCATTTCAGATATATTGACAAACCCTGCGGCTGAATGAACTTGCCCCACCAATCAAATCGCTTGAATTCATCCTTGCTCATGTTTGATACTGCATACGGTGCAAGAATGCTGTAATCAGGCAGTTCAATCTGATGCTGTTCCAAAATATCGTTTATTTCCCGCAAATCATTCAATAAGTCCGGATATTTTGTAAGCGGCTCTATTGTGCATCCTTCAAAATGCATTGGGATTTCAAAGATCGTTCTCATGATGCTTTCAAGTACCGCATCCTCTTTACATGGATCCAGCAGTTGTTTGAAAAAGACAAATTCATCTTCCGTAATGCGTGTGTAGCCGCCGCCCTCTTTACAAAATGATTCATAATTATCATACTCATAGCTGCATATATAACTTGGATAAATATCAACTAATCTATATAGTGCACTATCGATGTAATCACTGCCGTCAGTAATTTGCCACATCACTGACGCCACCCGACGAAAATCAAGCTTCGGATATACAGCGGCAACATATCTCTCACAGCACATGATCGCATAAGCGGCTCTTGCACGAATCGGAAAATCATTAAAGTCTTCAATGTTCATAACACTATCCTCACTTTTAAGTCTTATCCCTTGACATCAGAACTTCGCACTCAACGTGCATCGATTTGATGTCAAGGAAACGAATTTATCGGATTATATGTTCTTGGAAACAGTTCAAGGGCATTTCTGCATTCCTGGAAAATAGGCTTTGTATTCGTCCGGTTCCTGCGTCAGCGCATCTTTTTTGCCTTGACGGCATCCTCATCATTCAAAAGATTTTTATAGGTATACGGTTCATTCGCCATGATATTTGCGATTTCTGTTTCCAGTGCCAGAATCTTGTTTTGAATATCAGGGGACGACAATTTCGATGTGTTCTCCGCCTGCCTGTTCCAAAGCACTCTGCACAAGCACTTCCAGTTCTTCCAACGATTGCAGGTCATTGCCGCGATATGCAGCGGTGGTCTGATACCACAGTTCCATCGGATGGTTCATTGCCCATAAATCCAGCTGCATATCTTCCAAGGAATCCCTCTTTTTTCAACGCTGATAACTGATTTATCAATAAAAGAATAGTCTTTTCTGCTTCGAGCTGGTACTTCCCTGAGCGCGAAATAGTCAATCAAGTAACTATAATTCAAATAAATATATCATCTTTATTATATCAAGAATCACATAATTTGTCAATAGATGAAAGATTTTTTATCTCACTTGCAAAATCGAGGGGGGTGTTTATGAAGTATGATAATTGGGCTGAAAACTAAGCCAACTAGATTCTCTACTCTGTGTTGTCAAAGTGTGACGCAGCAATCCCCTGATGATGAGCGATTCAAGGCTAGGATTCATTTCTTTGAACAGGAAATGATCGTGCCGCTGGACGAGAGAAAATTTGAGACTCCATCTCAAACCATGTGAAGACACCTTCTATGGCATAATTGAAAGATGAGGCCGACAGAATGTCGGTTTCATCTACTTTACTGTATTCTGTTTTTCTGCCTTTCTCGTTATATTTAGTCTTTCCTCATTAAGACCAAAATATCAAAAAGCATCCTAACCGATCATATGAGAGTCCGAAGTTGAGCAAAAAATGAATGAAGCGCAAAAGCATCGCCGCAAGGCGGTCGATGTTCATTGCAATGATGCTGAGAACAATCGATGATTTTGTTGTATCTTCTCTTTTTGTAAGCAGCAGACCCAGACCGAACTTGCGTTTTGCGAGGCTGAACTTTCGCTCCACTTCAATTCGATCTGTATTGTCCATATATGCGATCTGCTTTTCTCTCTTGAACTTATACATGGCATCCTCCGAAGTGCAAGCTTTTTTCTCGTTTTACGGCTTTTCCTTACACTTCTATTATACCATGTTTTATCGCTTTTGTCGATACTTCGCGGGTTTTATTTGGCTTGAGGAGAGACATAGACTATTTTGGACATTCTAAATTGGTCTATAGAATATGTTGGAGTAATTCAGACGCGGGAGAAAACGTGATGAAATCAGAAACCACAACACCAATCATAGTGGTAAAGCAGTATGTACGCCTGCGGGAATGTTCATCACAGATTGAAGCACAGCAGATAAGCGGACTGACCGTCCCGCAGTGGTGTGCAGAGAACGGCATCAAGGCCAAGAGCTTTTACTATCATCTACGGAGAGTACGGGAGCAGTATATCCAGTCTGCGCAAGCAATCGTATCGGTATCCGTACTGAAGCAGAGTTCGTATATACGAATTGAGAAGAACAATCTGCAAATCTCAGAATCAGAAATAGGAAAAATCTATCGTTTGCGAACAAAGAAATATTCGCCCCGCTGTTGTGAAGTGAATATTTCACATTGTATCATCTCTGAGACGATTATGACATCTGCGCAGATATGATTGACTTTTTCATTTCGGCATGGTATAATAAAGTGTGAATTTACAAGCAAAAACCACTTGAAAAAATTCTTTTGTGCTCAACGACATAGCATAATACGATTATTAAGGAGGACATTATGGCACATCATTTGCGAAAAATGGCACTTGCAGGCCTTCTTGCCTGCAGTGCAATCGTTCTTGGTTCGATACCGATTGCAAAAAACACTTCTATGTATCAGCAAGCATCCATTTCGGCGTATGCGGAAGAAACAGATCCGACGCTATCGGTGACAGACGAAGCAACCGCCCTGACATACTGGTATGTTCCGACAAGCAAAACCACCTGTACACTTCGTCGAATCACTAACAAAGGTGATTCCTGGTCACTTAATGGTGTAACCTCGGTCACGATTCCTGACAAGATCCCGACAACAAATTATGTCATTACGGAGATCGGTTATGCAAAAGAGGCGATCATTCACAGTAAGGTATTGGATAAAACTGTTACCGCCATAACACTTCCATCGACCTTGAAAAGAATCAATCATCGGGCAATGTACTGTACTGAATTGCCGCATTTGTCCACGGTATCTCTTTATCTGGATTCGTTAGAGTATTGCGCGCCGGATGTATTCGGCGGAAACAAAAACTGGGTACAGCATATCAATGTGTATGACAGCACCGTAAAGAAATTTGTTGCAGTTGACACAGTTGAAAAAATTGAAAAATATTTTGACATCGTATATCACATCGATGCCGACGGAAACAAAGTGCCAACTATATATACTGCAACAGATAAATGTTCCCCTGAGATGACCGATTGCTCTTTTCAGCTGAAAGATTCATCTTTTGATGCAAAGCTTCAGTTTGTGAACGCCCTGTACGGATCACCCTATTGTATTGCAATGGCCTCTAAGTACGCACAGAAAATTGCAGCTGAAAACAACTTTACCTCTTCCGAATTTTCAGCGCACACCAAACTGATGATGATTTATAATTACATTCATTCCCATGCACGTTATTCCAGACTGTATTCTACGGATAACATGGCTATGGATGGCCTGTTTGGTACGTCATTCGGCGTATTGGGAGCACATTCGGGTGTATGCGGAGCTTTATCTTATGCATACGAATCACTTTGCCGTGCCAGCGGACTGAATGTTACGGATTCGCCATATGATTCAGATGTCATGTATGCCGAATTCCCAGGTCATGCGGTTGCTGTGGTACGCCTTTCGCCGGAAGACGGATATTATGTTACTGATTTAGCAGATTGTCAGTTCATGAAGGGTAAGTGTGATGGTTTTGTGAATCTGCACGGAGTTGGATTATACGGTACCGGTGAACCGGGCTTTGTTCCGACTGCAGTAAATCGCGATGCTACCTATGATATTCTCTCGACAAACGAATACTGCCCCGGATACACTCTGGTAAAGATCAAAACTGAAACAGATCACGGTCTGAGAGTTGAGGGTTATAATGCCAATAAAACGAATGAAAAATACTTTGACTATATCGCACAGCCGCGTACAGTTTTATATCAAGACTATTCATGTGATGATTTATGTATTACAGATGAGATTGTGCTATATGTTGAAAGCGACTGCGATAAGACATTCCGAATTGGTGGTGTGGAACTTGATCCGAAGCTGGAACAGCAGACCGTTCAGGTCGGCACGAACAAGTATCAGGTTACGCAGAAAATACTGGATTTCGGACCGACTACATGGGAAAAAAGAAGCGCAGAGTCTACTTTTATCAACCTTGAAATTAAACAGCTTCCGACAATCGCAGCACAGCCAAAGAATG
>JAKSQT010000003.1 GCA_024403995.1 Ruminococcus sp. | reverse complement strand
GAAAAATCTAACTGCGTTTCTGCCGCACAATCTTTGTGCGGTGTTGCCTTATATTATTTGCGTGATTCAAGGAATGAATCGAATGTCATATCCTTGCCGCCCTCTGTTGAAGAAAGCGCATAGAATGTAAGAATGAGTGAAGCGTCTCTTGCATCGATCTTTCCGTCATCGTTTACATCGCCCTTTCCTGCGGCTGATGTATTTGCTGTTGTGGTAGTTGTTGTAGGTATGACTGTTGACGGCGTTGTCTTTGCAGTAGTCTTTGCTGTGGTGACTGTTGTAGTCTTTGGCGGTTCACCTTCAAGAGCCACGAATTTATAGCCGTAATCATTTGCATATCCCTCTGCAAATGAGTCCTTGTATGACTTGACTGTTACTCTGTCAGGCGAACTGAAAGTATTTTTTTCCGATGAGATACTGCAATCAGGATTGTATACCGTTACAGATGTCAGTGAAGAACATTCAGCGTATGCACTCTTACCGACACTTCTTACGTTTACAGGAATAACGGCTTCTTTCATTGCATCGCAGTCATAAAATGCATTTTCTGCAATTGATTTGATATTTGACGGTATATCGATCTCTTTGAGTGAATTACATTTATAGAATGTACCTTCCGGAATTGTTGAAACACCCTTGCCAAGTGTTGCGGAGGCAAGACTGCTGCATTCGCTGAATACATAGTATCCTATCGTTCCCACACTATCAGGAATTGTTATTGACGGCAGTAAAGTACAGTAATCAAATGCGTGACCTCCGATAGTAAGCAAGCCTTCATTCATCTTAACATTTGTAAGTGATTTGCAGCTTCTGAAAGCATAACCGCCTAAAGTAGCAACATTTTTGCCGAATGTAACATCTGTAAGAGCTGAACATCCGGTGAAAGCATTCTCATCAATAGTCTTAACGCTGTCAGGAATTGTTACAGATACCAGCTTTGAACAGCTGTTAAATGCCTCTTTTGGAATTGCTTCAAGTACATCACTGAATTCTATTGATTTCAGTGTTGAACAGCTGTTAAATGTACCTTCACCGATAGTCTTTACATTTTTGCCGAGCTTTGCCTTAACAAGAGCTGAACAGCCATAAAATGCATAATTACCGATAGCTTCAACGCTGTCAGGAATAGTTATCGTCGGAAGTGCAGTACAGCCGTTAAATGCAGAACTGCCGATAGACTTGACTTTGCTGCCTATCTGAACACTGCTTGCAAGCTCACAGTAACTGAATGCAGCCCTGCTGACAACGCTGACTCCGTTTCCGATAACAATATCCGTAGCCGAAACGCATGATGCAAAAGATTCCCTGCCCAGAGTTGTTACAGTATCAGGAATTATTATCTCAGGCAAATGAGTACAGCTGCCGAAAGCATAATCATCAATAGTTTCCAGTCCGTCATTCAGATCGATCGATACCAGATTGGTGCATCCGAAGAATGCGTTTTTGCCTATTGTTTTAATTGTTGAAGGCAATTCTACCTCAGTGAGTTCGTCACAGCCATAGAAAGCATCATCTCTTATTACTGTAACGGGCAGATCATTTTTCATTTCCGGAATGGTTATCTTGCCTGTTGCCTGATCTGTACCACTTGCGACTTCAACATGGTCATCACAAATAACAAAATTATAAAAATTGGTCACATCTGCACTTACGGTAATTCCCGTATCCGCCCTGTCAGCAAGATAAGGCATAGTTCCGCCGATAATGCATAATGAAAGAATAGCTGCTGTAATACGATTGATATTCATGGATATTTTCTCCCTTATTAAAAAAATGTACCATCATTATATCACACTACGAAGTATTTGTCAATCAATTACGACAAAAAACGCTTGTTTTTTATTAAAGTATTAAACAAATTCAACAAAAAGGAGCCCGTATCCGGACTCCCCTGAGTATCAGTCTATCGGTATAACAGGAAGCTCTATTTTTGAAGCTTCTGTGGTAGTTGTGGTGTTAGCTGTTGAAGCCGCTGTTGTCTTGGCTGTAGTTTTTGCTGTTGTTGCAGTAGCCTTTGTGGTAGTTTCACTGCCTGTTTTTGCAGAGGTGGTCGTTGTGAAAATTTCATCAAATGGTACAAACGGAAGTGTTATAACTCCGACTTTAGTCGTTGTTGCGGCAGTGGTCGTTGCAGCTTTAGTTGTTGTAGTTGCTGCTTTTGTCGTTGTTGTTCCAGCTTTAGTCGTTGTAGTTGCTGCTTTTGTCGTTGTTGTGGTTACGGATACTGATGACTCTGCATAATACCTCAGAACTGCCGATGCATCTCGTGAGTCAACCTTTTCATCGCCTGTAAAATCAGCAAGTGAGATCTGCACATCATCGAAACCGCCGTCCTGATCTGCCGATGTTTTTGCGTAATAAATAAGGATCGCCGAAGCATCACGGGAATCGATCTTATTGTCACGAGTCACATCACCTACAGCATACTGTGTGTCCTCAGCCTTTGCACTGCCTGCAATATAAGCCGAAGTTCCACCGATAAGGCAGAATGACATTACTGCCGCTGTCAATTTGTTGATATTCATAATAATTACTCCTTAAATTATTTATTTTCCGCAGAACTTTCTGCATAAAATATCAGAACTGCCGAGGCATCTTTTGAATCAACAATGCTGTCAGAATTATAGTCGGCACGAAAAAGCATATCTCCTGTATACTCATCAACTTTGCCGGCAGATGATTCTGCATAGTGACGAAGTATCGCCGAGGCATCACGGGAATCAATTTTCCCGTCAAGTGTAACATCACCTTTTTCTGCAACAGGAGTAAATGCCGCATTGGTATATCCTGCGGTATTAGCCGAAACGCTGCCAATAAGCAAGCACGACACAATAGCCGCTGTCAATTTTCTGATATTAATTGCAAATATTTTACGTTTATTCATGTAACCCAACTCCTTATATTTTTGCCTTAATAATGCTCTAATTATAGCACTCTATCGCCTTATTGTCAAGATAAACCAAAAAAGAACAGCCTTAACTGCAATTCTAATATAGAAGTTGTACTTTTTATCGGGGCAAACCTTTCTGAGGAAAGGTTTGCCCCCGAACCCCTTTCCTAAAACACCCAAAAGTTTTAGGAAGGGAGTTTGAGGGAGAACCCTTTTTCAAAAGGGTTTCCCTCAATAATCAGCATCAAACTTCTGCATGAGTATTGCTGTTAAAGCTGTTCCTTATTATGATTATTTGAAGTAAGCTACGCCGTTTTCAAAGATCTTCTGGTCTTTGTCGCCGTCAACGTTCTTGCCGATGAAGCTGCCCTTACGCTCGGAGTGTCCCATTTTACCGAGAACTCGTCCGTCAGGTGAAGTGATGCCCTCGATAGCCTCGATAGAAGTATTCGGGTTATAGCGGATATCCATTGTAGGTTCGCCGTTGAGGTCAACATACTGTGTAGCGATCTGTCCCTTTGCAGCAAGTCTCTGGATAAGGTCAAGAGGAGCAACGAAACGTCCCTCGCCGTGTGATATCGGAACTGTATGGATATCGCCAACGTTCCAGCCGTAAAGCCATGGGCTCTTGTTTGATGCGATTCTTGTATTTACCATCATTGACTGGTGACGTGCGATAGTATTAAATGTAAGTGTCGGAGAATCATCTGTCATATCAACTATCTCGCCGTATGGTACAAGACCGAGCTTGATAAGCGCCTGGAAACCGTTGCAGATACCAAGCATAAGACCGTCACGGTTCTTGAGGAGGTCATGTACAGCATCCTTTATCTTAGGATTGCGGAAGAATGCAGTAATGAACTTACCGCTTCCCTCAGGCTCGTCACCGCCGCTGAAGCCGCCAGGTATCATAATGATCTGTGACTTTCTGATAGCCTTCTCGAAATAGTCAACCGACTGTTCGATATCGCCTGCGGAGAGGTTGCGAATTACGACTGTTTCAGCCTCTGCACCTGCCTTTTCAAATGCACGGGCAGTATCGTATTCGCAGTTTGTGCCCGGGAATACAGGAATGATAACCTTCGGCTTTGCAGTTTTGATAGTAGCTGAAAGGTGGATATTTTCGTTATATGAGTAAACCTCAGGCTTTGCATCAGTTGTCTTGATTCTGCATGGGAATACAGGTTCAAGCTTCTGCTCCCATACTCTCTGGAGACTCTCAACATTCATTGTATAGTCACGGGTTACGATATTGTAGTCAGCAATTGTCTGACCGATAAGCTTTTCATCGTCATTAGCTTCGCCGTTGAGTTCGATGATGAATGCGCCGTAGAGCGGCTTGAAGAGCTGTTTGCAGTCAAGCTGTGTAAGGAACTCGAAACCTATCTTGTTACCGAAACACATCTTTGTGATGCCTTCTGCAACACCGCCGTAGCCGTTTGTCCAGATAGCGTTTGCTCTGCCGTCAGCGATGATCTTCTCAACCTTGTCAAAGCAAGCCTTTACGCTGTCGAATACAGGGAGACCGTTCTCATCATAGTCAGGGGTAATGAGGATTACAGGGTTGCCTGCGGACTTGAATTCTGTTGAAACTATCTTGTCAGCCTGTGCTGTTGAAACTGCGAATGAAACGAGTGTCGGAGGAACATCGATATTCTCGAATGTGCCTGACATTGAGTCCTTGCCGCCGATAGCTCCGCAGCCCATTTCGAGCTGTGCCTTGAATGCACCGAGAAGTGCAGCAAGAGGCTTGCCCCAGCGCTTAGGATCATTCTGTGTTCTCTCGAAATATTCCTGGAATGTGAGCCAGCACTTCTTATAAGTACCGCCTGCAGCAACTACCTTTGCGATAGACTCAATAACTGCGAGAACAGCGCCGTGGTACGGGCTCTTTGATGAAAGGTCAGGGTTATATCCCCAGCCCATAAGTGAACAGGTATTTGTTTCGCCCTTTAATACAGGAATCTTTGCAGCCATAGCCTGTGAAGGAGTAAGCTGATATACACCGCCGAACGGCATGAGTACCGTGCCTGCGCCGATCGTTGAGTCGAACTTTTCGATAAGTCCCTTCTGTGAGCAGACATTGAGGTTGGACATGAGACAAGTCCAGCTTTCCTGTGTATCAGGCATAACGTCATCATCTTCTTCAACAGGTGCTTCAACTTCGATATCAGTATACTTTGAAGCGCCGTTTGAGTTGAGGAATTCTCTTGAAAGGTCAACGATTGTATTGTCGTTCCATACCATTTTAAGTCTTGGCTCGTCAACAACATTTGCAACGAGAGTAGCTTCAAGGTTCTCCTTTGCAGCCTCCTCCATGAACTTCTTCACGTCATATGGAGCAACTACAACAGCCATTCTCTCCTGTGACTCGGAAATTGCGATCTCAGTACCGTCAAGACCGTCATACTTCTTAGGAACTGCGTTGAGGTTGATTACAAGACCGTCAGTCAGCTCGCCGATAGCAACAGAAACACCGCCTGCACCGAAGTCATTGCAGCGCTTGATAAGCTTTGTAACTTCAGGATTGCGGAAAAGTCTCTGGAGCTTTCTCTCCTCTGGCGGATTACCCTTCTGAACTTCTGCACCGCATGATTCAAGTGATTCGAGAGTATGTGACTTTGATGAACCTGTAGCGCCGCCGCAGCCGTCACGGCCTGTCTTTCCTCCGAGAAGGATTACAACATCGCCTGCAACAGGAGCTTCACGGCGAATATTTGATGCAGGAGCTGCACCAAGAACTGCACCTATTTCCATACGCTTTGCAACATAGCCCGGATGGTAAACTTCAGAAACATGACCTGTAGCAAGACCAATCTGGTTACCATATGAGCTGTAGCCGTTTGCAGCGCCGACAGTTATCTTTCTCTGTGGGAGCTTGCCCTGAATTGTATCTTCAACAGGAACGAGCGGATTTGCTGCACCTGTAACACGCATAGCCTGATATACATATGAACGTCCTGAAAGCGGATCACGGATAGCGCCGCCGAGACAGGTAGCTGCACCGCCGAAAGGCTCAATTTCAGTCGGGTGGTTATGAGTCTCATTCTTGAACATGAGAATCCAGTCTTCAAGCTTGCCGTCGATATCTACCTTGATCTTTACTGAACAAGCATTGATCTCCTCGCTCTCGTCAAGGTCAGGGAGAAGTCCGTCAGCCTTGAGCTTCTTTGCAGCAAGAGTACCGATATCCATAAGAGTTATCGGCTTGTTTGTTCTGCCAAGTTCTTCCCTTACATTTAGGTACATATCGTAAGTATCCTTGATATAAGGAGCAGCGATATCGACCTTTTCAACGTTTGTGAGGAATGTGGTGTGACGGCAGTGGTCAGACCAATATGTATCTATCATGCGAATTTCAGTAACGGTAGGGTCACGTCTTTCCTCATTGCGGAAATAGTCCTGACAGAACTTGATATCATCATAGTCCATTGCAAGACCGAATTTATCGATAAATGCGTGAAGTCCGTGTGCATTGAGCTGTGTGAAGCCTTCAAGCACCTCAACAGTAGTAGGTATCTCATAATTTGTGTCGAGTGTCTGAACGGTTTCAAGTGAAGCTTCACGGCTTTCAACAGGGTTGATTATGTATGACTTTATCCTATCAAATTCTGCGTCGGAAATAATACCCTTTATAATGTATACTCGTGCATTTCTTACACGGCAGCGCTCGCCCTGACGGAGAATCTGGATACACTGCTCACAGCTGTCGGCTCTCTGGTCAAACTGACCCGGAAGATACTCAACGGCAAAAACTCTCTCGTTTTCGCCAAGAGACGGCATATCACGGTATACCTTGTCAACGGCAGGCTCTGAAAATACTGTGTTTACAGCAGCTTCAAAGACTTCCTCGCTGAGCTTGTCAGCATCGTATCTGTTGAGTATTCTTACATTCTCTATCTCATATCTGAGTGCGGTTCTGATATCGCTTAATACAGACTGAGCCTCAACAGCAAATTCGGGCTTCTTTTCAACATAAATTCTGAATACGGACATAAAGATCTCCTTCCAATTAATGTCTCTGTTTTTTGAGGTACATCCGCCTGTTATTGAGGGAAACCCTTTTGAAAAGGGGTTCGGGGAAGAACCTTTCCTCAGAAAGGTTTGCCCCGATAATCAGCGCAGGTGTTCCCCAAAAACAGGGGACATTTTTCAATATAGTTCCTCGCTGGTGCTGCCGAAGCAGCAATCTGAACTGTACTCTTCTATTGTAACACAAAAAATCCGATTACGCAAACTTTTTTTTGAATTTTTCCGAGAAATTTTTATCATTGTATAATCCGGTGCATAACCGTGGTGAAAATCTTCCTCGTTTTCACGTTCAAACAGCACGGGAACAGTTTTTCCGACAAGTGATGCAAGATATTTTTCACGGCATTCTGCGGCGGTTTCGGTCATTTTATGCCACCTTACGGTCTTGATGCTCTCAGCCACCTGTCCGTCCATTCTGTCCGCACGAGTACCTTTGCGGCGTGAATAGCGGAAAACATGAACTTTCGAGAAACCTATGCTGCGGACAAATTCTGCCGATTCAGCAAAATCCTCGTCAGTCTCCTGCGGAAAACCTACCATGACATCTGTTGTGAACGAACAGTCGGAAAAAATATTCCTGATGCGCTCGGTCAGTTCACGGTATTCCGACGGCGTATACTTTCGGTTCATGGCTTTCAGCGTTCTCTCACAGCCGCTTTGCAATGACAAATGGAACTGCGGACAGAACTGCGGAAGCGCAGCAAGCCGTTTCAGCAGATTACCGGACATCATCTCAGGTTCAAGCGAACCAAGCCTTATTCGCTCAATACCGCTTACTTGTGCGCATACCTCTGCGGCATCGGCAAGGTCAAGACCAAATTCCCTGCCGTAAAACGCAAGATTGATACCCGATAGCACTATCTCCTTTTTGCCGCCCTTTGCGATCGCAGTTATCTCATCACGGATATCATCAAGCGGCTTTGAACGACATCTTCCCCTCGCAAACGGTATCATGCAGTATGAACAGAACTGATTGCAGCCATCCTGAATTTTGACGAAAGCCCTCGTATTATCATCAAAGCGTGAACATTTCAGCGGCTCGAACGGCTCATCAGGCGAATAATCAGAAAGTCTGACAATGCGCTTTTTTTCGTTCAGGCAGTCAAGCACAAGGTCATGAACGATACTGCGGTTCTTTGTGCCGAGAATAATGTCTGCTTCCGTGATCTTTGCGGCTTCGTCACGGTTTGCCTGAGGATAACATCCTGTCAGGGCTATCACAGCTTCAGGAAGTGCCGCCCTCGTCTTTCGCAACGCCGCAAGAGCACGGCTGTCGCCCGATGAAGTCACAGTGCATGAATTTATCACAACTGCATCTGCACCGCTGATCTCAGGCAGTACTTCAAAGCCGTTCTCACGGAAAAGAGACTTCATGCATTCGGTCTCGTAGTAATTGACTTTACAGCCAAAAGTTATAAAATATACTTTATACATATTTCACCTTATTTTAACGCCGATCATTTACATTCTTCGTGTTAATCTTGCACAAATTGACATTCTGTTTATTATGCATTTCTAACAGTCGTTACCTATCCGCTATTCATAAAAATTAAGCTCTTAAATTTAACCATTTATATCAAATTGACGAAAATCTGATAAATGGCTTGACATCGGGATTTTTACGTGTTATTATATAGGTGCGGAAGGGAAAAGCCGCAAAAGAAAAAGAAATAAACGAGAAAAAAAGCAAAGAAAAAACAAAACAAAATGTATCGGAGGTATTTATATGACAAAAACCACGGTAAATCTACAGGCTATCAATGACGTAAAAGAGTTTGTCAACATCGTTATGAAGTATGACTTCGACATCGACCTTGTCTCAGGCAGATATGCCGTTGACGCTAAGTCAATAATGGGCATTTTCAGTCTTGACCTCTCAAAGCCGATCGAACTTCATGCACATACTGATGACGCTGACAAGTTCTTCAATGAAATCGACAAATTCATCGTAAACCGCTAAGCAGCGGCATTTGTAAGCCTTCGCACATTGGCGTGTACCACACACCCTTTGTGTGAAGCAATGACATCTGATCATAAAACGGCAGTTTGCTTTCCGGCAGACTGCTTTTTTAATTTTTTTCCAGCAGAATAATTAAAAATTCCTGTGCAATAATATCATCAGACGCTCAGAAGCGTCAAAACCCCGAACAAGGAGACTTCACAATGTGGGATAAAATAGCGCTTATTCTTCTGATAATCGGAGGAATAAACTGGGGTTTAGTGGGAATTTTTGAATTTGATCTGGTGGCATGGCTGTTCGGCGGCGCTGACAGCATACTCGCAAGGACGATCTATATTCTTGTCGCAATATCAGCCGTATGGTGCATCTCTCTCCTTTTCAAGAGGGACGAGGCACTCGCATATCAGCGTTCCGACCGCTAAACCGTAAACAAACATGATGCCGTGCAGAGAGCCGACTGTGGCTTTCTGCTACATAAACAAAAAGGGAGGCATAAAACCTCCCTGAATTTTATTAGTCGCTTACATATGAAAGCAGAGCTACGTGTCTTGCTCTCTTTACTGCAACTGTAAGTTCACGCTGATGGAAAGCGCAAGTACCAGTTACACGTCTTGGAAGGATCTTAGATCTTTCAGTGATGCACTTTCTGAGCTTTGCAAGATCCTTATAATCAATCTTCTCAATTCTGTCAGCGCAGAACATACAAACCTTCTTGCGTGGCTTCTTTGAGGGACGGGAATTTCTTTCCTTTTCCATGACAATTCTCCTTTCGTAATGATAGAATCAGATTTTAGAACGGAACATCGCCGTCACTGAGTATTTCCTCGAAATCGCTCAGATTACCGTAAGACATACTGTCATTATTCGGTGCAGCCTGCGGCACTGCTGACTGCTGAGGAGGAGCGGGCTGATAGTTATTGTAATTGTTCTGCTGAGGTGCGGAATAGTTATTATTGCCGCCCTGATAGCCGCCGTTATTCTGGTAGCCGTTGTTGCCACCCTGATAACCGCTGTTTCCGCCACTTTCGCCCTTGCCTCCGACAAATTCGACACTATCAACAAAAACATCTGTTGTGTAATGAGTTACATCCTGATGATTTCTGTCCTGATAACTGCCTGTCCTGAGAGAGCCTTCAACAGCAATAAGCTTGCCCTTGTTAAAATAGCGTGAAACAAATTCAGCAGTCTGTCTCCATGCTGTACAGGAAATAAAATCAGCCTGTCGTTCACCTGTGGTCTTATCAGCGAAACGTCTGTCCACTGCCACGGTAAATCTGCATGAAGCAATGCCGCCCTGAGTCTGTCTGAGTTCAGGATCAGCAGTAAGTCTGCCAACTAAAATAACCTTATTCATCTGACCGCCTCCTTGATAATGAAGTGAATTAGTCGATAACTGTTACGAGTGAACGAAGAATACCGTCAGCAATGTTGAGACGTCTTGTGAGTTCAGCCGGATAATCAGGCTGTGACTGGAATGTATAGATTACATAGTAGCCCTCTGTTTCGTCATTGATAGGATATGCAAGCTTGCGCTTACCCCAATCCTCGTTGACTTCAACAGCTTCAGCGTGACGCTCGATTCTCTCCTTGAACTTCTGGATGAGAGCCTTCATTGGTTCTTCGCCGTCCTTGAGGCTGAAAACAACCATTACTTCATACTTAGCGGATACCTTTGCCATTTAGCACACCTCCTTCTGGAATATTGCCCTGCAACCTACTGAGGGCAAGGATAACTTATCGTATTTGCACACGATACTTTTATATTATAGCACGTCCGCCGCTGTTTGTCAATCATTTTTCACAAACTTTACATTATATATTTGGCACTGTTTACCACAGCTTTTATGTATAAAATGACAATTGGCAGGAAAAATCCGTTAAAACAGCGTAGGGGATGCCGCCTGCGACATCCCCTGAAATCATTTTTACAGTTTAAATTCATTGTAAAGCTTATTGAGAGCCTCGGTAAGCTGACGCATATCGGCATTTGTCCGTCCGTCGGAATTTCTGATAAGTGCAGCAAGTCTGTCGGAAGCCATGATAAGATCGGAGTATACAGGACTCATGTTTGCAAGATTTTTCTTCTTCTTTGGTATGAGTTTCGGCTCTGCATCGACTGTCACAACGTTTTCGATGAGGTCAAATTCAGCGCCGCTGTACGGTACATAGACATCAGCACCAAGCTCGTCACGCAGTTTCTGTCCGAAAAATTCAGCAGATGTTGCTTCACCGTGATTGATAAAGTACTTCTTCACACCCTTGACTGACTGCGCCCAGTTGAACAGACCGTTCATGTCTGCATGACCGCTTACGCCGGGGAGCTGTAGAATTTTTGCGGCTACCTTGACCGTTTCGCCGAACAGCTTGACTCTTTTCGCACCGTCAATAAGACTGCGTCCGAGGGTATTTCCTGCCTGATAGCCGACGAAAAGAATGGTATTCTCCTTTATCCACAGGTTATGTTTCAGGTGGTGCTTGATACGTCCTGCCTCGCACATACCGCTTGCGGAGATAATGACCTTCTGGCGTGTATCGCTGTTTATCGCACGGGAATCGTCGCTTGAAACAGTACGGATAAGGTCTTCAAAGGTGATAGGATTTATGCCCTGACGAACGTATTTCAGAGCTTCCTCGTCATAGCAGCTTTCACGGTTCAGAATGAAAATATCAGTAGCCTCATTTGCAAGAGGGCTGTCCACATATACAGGAAAGCCGTCATGGCCGCTGATAAGCCCTTCATCCTTGATACGGCGCAGGAAATAGAGCATTTCCTGTGTTCTTCCGACTGCAAATGACGGAATTATCACACTTCCGCCCCTGTCAAATGTCTCCTGCAAAACTCTTGCGAGGGCAGTAACATAGTCAGTAGGTCTTTCGTGGATACGGTTGCCGTAGGTCGATTCCATGATGACATAATCTGCATCTTCAACATACTGCGGATCACGGATAAGCGGCTGATTTATGTTGCCGATATCGCCTGAAAATACGATTTTACGTGTTTCGCCGTTCTCGGTAAGAGTGACGATAACACTTGACGAGCCGAGCAGATGACCTGCATCACGGAAAGAAACCGTGATGCCCTCCGATATTTCTGCTGTTTCATCATATTTATGCTTAACAAACAATTCTATTGCGCCAATAGCATCATTCATGGTATAAAGCGGCTCAAATTCTTCTTCACCGCTTCTTTTGCCCTTACGGTTTTTCCATTCAGCTTCAAACTCCTGAATATGTGCGCTGTCACGCAGCATTATGCTGCACAGGTTTGAAGTGGCTTCAGTTGCGTGTATCTCGCCCTGAAATCCTCCTGCATACAGCAGCGGCAGCAAACCCGAATGGTCAATATGTGCATGGGTAAGCAGAACAAAATCGATATCAGACGGGGCAACAGGTATCTGTACATTCTCATAGATATCCTCGCCCTGTTCCATGCCGAAATCGACAAGAAACTTTTTTCCGCAGGCTTCTATATAGGTACAGCTTCCGGTAACTTCATGAGTTGCACCAATAAACATCATTTTCATAAAAACACCTCGCATTTCAGTGACATTATTCTTCTATATTACTATTATACCACAAACTCAGCAAAAAGTCCACACTTTTTAGTAAAAAATACAGAAAAAAATAAATCCGACAGTCAAAGCCATCGGATTTATTTTAAATATGTTAGATTATGAATTTCACAAAGTTATATGAAAAGCGTCATATGCCGCATTCATCATACTCCTTCCATTTCTCAGAGTATATTTTGTTATTATTTCTGCGCATAAGGATATAAGCCACTGATGATGATACTGCCAGGAGCACTGCTGCTGTGAGAGGATAAGAACCCCTCGTTTTTCTGCATGACTGATTGCTTTCCATATTATTCATGAGTTCAGATTCCTTCTTTATTAAATTTTTTCATGTTATAATGCACAAAGAATTATGTCTGACTTTATGCATTTTATTCTATTGTTTATTCTGCGCTGTTATTGTTTCCCATCTCTGCAAGAAGTCTTTTAAGTTCTGCATCAACCTTAGTTTCCTCATCGATCTTTGCGAATGAATCAGAAAGGTCATCGTTGATGCTGTCGCCTGCAACCTCTGTAAATGCAGCAGCCTCAGCTTCCTTGCGCTCGATCTTTTCTTCCATTCTGTCGAACTTTTCAAGAGCAGAACTGCCGTCGAAACCACCTGTAGACTTTGCAAGAGCCTTCTGTGTATCAGCCATCTGTGAACGTGCGATGAGCATAGCCTGACGACTCTTTGCCTCATCGAGCTTAGACTTGAGGACCTCTACCTGATTGCCGATAGCCTCAGTCTGGTCAGAGATTGAATCATACATTTCCTTATAGTTCTTTAAATCTTCGTCAGCCTTGACTTTTCTTGCAAGAGCCTGTTTAGCAAGGTCCTGATCTCCCTTTGCGAGGGCAGTCTTAGCTTTATTCTCCCAGCTTTCAGAAATTTTCTGTGCGTCGAGATATTTCTTTTCTGCGAGGCGCTCACTTGCCTTAGCCTTGCCGTAATTCTGCGTAGCCTTAGTAAGCTCTGCCTGCATATCGATAATTACCTGTTTTACCATTTTCTCAGGATCTTCGGCTCTGTCTATTAAATCGTTGACATTTGACTTGAGAAGATCGCTTAATCTGCTGAAAACACCCATTTTTTTTAAATCCTCCTGTTTCATGGAAAAATAGTCAGTATAATCCCTTTTTTACACTGCTTTATCATTATACAACATTCTGCACAAAATGTCAAGAATATTTCATATAATTTCACCCATTTAACATTGTTTTCTTCTGTTCATGTTTTTGATGTGTTAAAAATATAGTCATTCAGACCTGAAAAAATCGTAAGAGCGATCTTTTCCTGATATTCGTCAGTGTTCAGAAGTGCCGCTTCTTCAGGATTCGACATAAATCCGCATTCAATCATAACCGTGGGATTTTCGCTGTAATGGCATAAATAAAGCTCCTTGCCGCAGTTCTTTATCTCACGGGTATTTTCAGGCTGCAAAAGTGTTGCAAAACTTTTTTGCAGTGAACGGGCAAGCTCCTCGCTGTGTTTTACCGCTGACGAATAGAACATCTGTGCGCCCTTATACTGCGGCTGAGTGAACTGATTCTGGTGTATGGATATGCACACCGCATTCTCCTCGCTGTTGAATACTTCAAGTCTGTTGTCCATATCGGAACTTTTCTGTGCGGCAATTCCCTCTACTCCGCTGTCATGAATGGAGATATCGCTGTCCCGTGTCACCTTCACTTCATAGCCGTTTATCTCCAGAATATCACGCAGTTTAAGCAGTATATCCAGGTTTATCCCCTTTTCAGGCACTCCGTCCGCTGACGTACAGCCGCCGTCAAATCCGCCATGTCCCGCATCGATGATGATAACAGGCTTTTCAGTCACCTTTCCGACAAGCGCCGCCGGAACTGTACCGTAATGCTCTGTACCTTTTGATCTTGCCGCCGCCGACAGTAATACGACAACACAGGCCGATACTGCCGCAGCGCTTATTATCTTCCGTTTGAACTTTTTCATTGGTCTGCTCCTTTCGCAATGTTATGACAAGGAATATTATTCAGAAAGCCGCTCATTTATTCCGGAAATCTTTGAAGATTTAACCGCAAAATATCCCATAATAATGTATATACTGAGCTATCCTGAAGATTTAATTTGTGTGGAACGACGAAAATTTGCACGTCAAACTATTGTATATTGACAAAAAACGGTCTTAGTGGTATAATACAATCATGTATGTATTTATCTATATTTAAGTTATAGATCAACACGGCTACGGCTTCAGTTCAACAAAGCCGCCGATCAAATTTTGCATGGCAGCACCGTTTGATTATATATATATTATTTTACTCGGTGATGCCGGAAGGTAAGGAGTTGCTTTATGAATTATATTATTTTTGGTGGTTCAGGTTTTATCGGAACTCATCTGATCAAGCTTCTGAAATCAGAATGCCTGAACAAAGGCGATAAGATCTATGATCTCGATATCGTTATGCCCGGTGAGGAAGGCGTTGTTCCGGGTATCGTTGAAAAAATAGAAGGTGTGAATTACATCAGGCTCGATGTCAGAAAACCGATAAATTTTGACTTTACGCCGACAAAGAATGATATAATATTTAATTTAGCAGCAGTTCACAGAACTCCCGGTCACCCAGATCACGCTTACTTTGAAACCAACATCAGGGGCGCTGAAAATGTAGTCAAATTCGCAGAAAAGAACAATATCACAAAAATTCTTTTCACAAGCTCTATCGCTCCCTACGGCGCTGCTGAACTGTTAAAGAAGGAGACCACTCTCCCAACTCCAAATACCCCTTACGGCATAAGCAAGCTTGTTGCCGAAAAGATTCACACTATCTGGCAGAACAAGGACACTTCCCGTGAGCTTACCATCGTCCGTCCCGGCATCGTTTACGGAAAGGGCGAACACGGAAACATGACACGTCTCTATAAAGGTCAGAAGAAGCACTATTTCTTCTATGCCGGCAGACGTGATACAATAAAAGCCTGCATCTATGTCAAGGAACTCGTCAGATTCATGAAGTACAGAATGATCGACAACTCCTTCCCCGGAACAGATGTCTTCAACTGCACATTTGAACCTGCATTCAACATTCAGCAGATATGCGAGACTATGCAGAGAGCTACAGGAATGAAGCGCCATATACCGCTCATCCCTTCATGGATATTAATGCCTGCCGCTTATGTTCTCGGCCCTATCGGTGGCAAAAAGGTCGGCATTCATCCTGCAAGAGTAAAGAAACTGATGGTCTCAACCAACATAAACGGCGAAAAACTCGCAAAATGCGGATATAAGTTCCATTATACCTTCGAGGAAACTTTCAGGGACTGGTATAAGGACTGCAATAAAAAAGGACTTGAATAAAAAGGAATTCTATGTGTCATGAGTGAAAAAAAGAAACCGATAAGAGTCGCTCAGGTCATCGGCAAACTGAATGCGGCAGGCGTTGAATCCGTAATGAATAATTATTACCGGAACATCGACCACTCAAAGATCCAGTTTGACTATATCATCGATGAGGACTCGTCCTGCAAACCTCCGCAGGAATTAAAAGACATGGGAGCAAGATATTTCGTTGTTCCGCCTTACCAGAAACTCCCGGCTCACCTTAAAGCGCTCAGAAAGCTCTATAAGGAAAACAATTACAAGATAGTGCATTCAGGCATGAATACCCTTGCTGTATTCTCTCTGTTTGCCGCATGGACTGCCGGAGTTCCCGTAAGAATCAATCACAACCACAGCACCGCAAACAAGGGCGAGGGCAAGCGCATAATCCTCAAATATGCACTTAAACCGTTTGCAAAGCTTTTCGCTACGGATTACTTTGCGTGCAGTGAATTTGCCGGAAGATGGCTTTTCGGCAACAAAACTTTCGATGAAGGCAAAGTCAGAGTCTTCAACAATGCCATCGAACTTGACAGATTTGCATTTGACCCTGTAAAAAGACAGGAAGTCCGCAGCAGATATGACCTCACAGACAAGAATTTCGTTGTCGGTCATGTCGGAAGATTCATGCCCCAGAAAAATCATGACTTCCTTATCGATATTTTCGCTGAACTTCTGAAAAAGAAGCCCGATGCGGTTCTCATGCTCGTTGGTGACGGAGAACTCAGAAGCGAAATGCGTGAAAAAGCGGACAGGCTTGGTTTAAGCGATAAGGTAATTTTCGTTGACCCGACTACAAAGGTCGAGGAGTATTATCAGGCTATGGACGTGTTCTGCTTCCCGAGCATCTTCGAGGGACTCGGTCTCGTTGCTGTTGAGGCACAGGCTTCAGGACTGCCTGCGGTAGTTTCCGACGAAGTGCCTGAAGAAGCCGATATCACAGATGTTATCAGACATATGTCACTCAGGTCATCAGCAAGGAAATGGGCTGATGCTCTCCTTAAATACAAGGGCGTTCAGAGAGACAGGGAACTCGCTCTTGAATCCTCAAAATTCAACATAAAAAACGAAAGCAAAAAAATGGAACAGTTTTACCTGAAAGCTGTCAGAAGGCGGAAAAAGTAAAGGCAGCACCGCACAAGATCGTGCGGTGTTGTCCTAAAATAATAGTATTCTGAAAGGTACAGATAATGGAGAAACACTATTTAAGTTCAAAGGAAATTCAGGATATCGAATTTGATATCCTGACAATGTTTGACCGGCTCTGCAAAAAGCATGGTCTATGCTACAGCCTCGCTTACGGCACTCTTATCGGCGCTGTAAGACACCACGGATTTATCCCGTGGGATGACGATGTTGATGTCATGATGCCAAGAAAAGACTATGACAAACTTATCAGCATCATGAAAAGTGAAAAAAACGGAATTGCTAAAAATTATGTTCTGCTGCACGACGGTCTGAAGGACTATTTCTACCCCTTCTATAAGGTCTGTGACGCAAGAACTGTCGCAAAGGCTGAGGACAACATCACCAAACACGGTATATGGATCGATGTTTTCCCTGTTGACAGCATCTTTGACGATGACGAGAAAAACAAAAAACTGCACAAGAAATTCAGATTTATGAAAAACACTGTGCTCTCATATACAACGGATTTCAGCGCAAAGCATAAGAACTGGAAATTCATTCCAAAGTTCGTGCTCTCAATTGTCGCTAAGATCTGGGGCATAGACAGACTTGTTGCAAAGATAAATTCCGAGGCAAAAAAAACTCGTTCCAAAAACAGGGTATCCGTTCTTACATGGCAGTCTTCAACTGCCGGAAATATTAACATGAATGACTTTCTGAAACCTGTCTATGTTGATTTTGAAGGCGCAAAACTGCCTGTAATCAGGAGCTATGACTCTTATCTCAAGGGAATTTACGGTGAATATATGGTAATGCCGCCTGAGAATAAAAGAAAAACTCATATGTTAAAGGCTTATTATAAATAATGCAATGAAGGAGATTGGTTAGCGTGATTAATTTTACAGTCGGACCTGTACAGTCAAGCGAAAATGTAAGAAAAATAGGTTCTGAAAATGTTCCTTATTTCAGAACACCTGAGTTTTCTGAAATAATGCTTGAAAACGAAAAGCTCATGAAGGAGTTCACCTATGCGCCTGATGACGCAAGAGTCGTATTTATCACAGGCTCAGGTACTGCTTCAATGGAAGCTACTATCATGAATACTCTCACTCCCGATGACAAGGTAATCGTCATCAACGGAGGCAGCTTCGGTCAGCGTTTCGTTGAACTCTGCGAGATTCATGATATCCCTCACACCGAACTTAAAATGGAATTCGGCAAGGGCGTTACAAAAGAACAGCTCACTCAGTTTGAGGGCAAAGGATATACAGGTCTCGTTGTCAATATCCATGAGACATCCACAGGCGTAAGATATGACCTTGATATGCTCGGCGAATTCTGCAAAAAGAACAATCTTTTCTTTATTGTTGATGCTATCAGTTCATTCCTTGCTGACCCGATCAATTTTACAAATAATTCCATTGATGTCATGATTACAGGTTCTCAGAAGGCACTTGCCTGCCCTCCCGGAATTTCCGTTATCGTCATGTCATCTGCCGCAGTTGCAAGAGTTGAAGGCAACAACGTTAAATCCATGTATTTCGACCTCAAAAGCGCACTCAAAAACGGCGAAAGAGGTCAGACTCCGTTCACTCCGGCTGTCGGCACTCTCCTTCAGATTCACCAGAGACTTATTGATATCAAGGCTGACGGCGGCGTTGAGGCTGAACAGAAGAAAATTGCAGCTCTTGCCGCAGATTTCAGAGCAAGAATAAGCGATCTTCCGCTTGATATATGCTCTGATTCATGGTCAAACGCAGTTACTCCGCTTAAAGTCAGAAACTGCTCTGCTTATGACATCTTTACAACATTAAAGGATAATTATAACATCTGGATTTGTCCTAACGGCGGCAATCTTAAAGACTCCGTTTTCCGTGTAGGTCATATCGGCGCACTTACTACAAACGACAACAAGGTACTCTCAGATGCACTTCACAAACTTGCAGATGAGGGTATACTTAAATGAAAAAATTCAAAAAATATATCATTGGTTTTATTGACAAGTTCCTTACGGAAAATAACCGTGCAAAAATTCTCAGAAAATTCGGTCTGAAAGCCGGTTCAGGCGTCAGGGTCCGCAGCAAATGTTTCTTTGACAAGATCCGCAATATCGAACTTAAAGACAATTGCTTTGTAAACAGAGGATGTCAGTTCCATACAGGTCCTGCCACAGGAAAGATCACCATTGGCGAAAACACCTGTCTTGCCATGAATGTTACTATGGTATGCATTTCCCATAAAATAGGCGGAAGCGAAAAACGTGCCGGTGAACATGAATATCTTGATATCAATATCGGAAACGGCTGCTGGATATGCGCCAATGCCCTTATACTCCCCGGTGTTACCATAGGAGACGGATGCGTTGTTGCCGCCGGTTCAGTCGTTACTTCCGACTGCGAACCGAATTGTCTTTATGCAGGCGTTCCTGCAAAGAAAATCAAGGAATTATAATATGCAGAGCAATACCGTTTTTCCTGCGGTATTGCTATACTATTTCTTTTATTCAGGAGGTTATTATGAATATTACTATATTAGGCGGCGGAAATATTGGTATGTGCCTTGTGGGAGAGATCTCAAGATACAAAAAGTATGATGTTACTATTTTTGCTTCACATCCGGAACAGTTCGGAAAAACTATACAGGTAACCGATGACGAGAAAGAGATCACTTATACTTCCGGCGAATTTAAAGCTACTGACAATATAGAAACAGCAATAAGCGGTGCTGATGTTATTTTATGCACACTTCCCGCTTTTCTGCGTCAGGATATTATCAAAAAAATGACACCTTATATAAAATCAGATGCTTTTCTTGGCTTCTTTCCCGGATACGGCGGCGCTGAATTTTTCTGCAGTGAACTCATCGAAAAAGGAGTTACAGTTTTCGCTCTCCAGAAAGTACCGTATGTTGCAAGAACAAAGGAAAGAGGAAAGCACGCTGGTCTCATGTCCAAAAAGCATAATATCCTTGTTTCATCAATTCCACGCAGCAACAGTCAGCGTGTTGCATCAATGCTTGAAGATATGCTGCTTATGAAGGTCGATGTTCTTGATAACTATATGTCAGCTACTCTCCTTCCGGGTAATCCGCTTCTCCATACAAGCGGCTCATATGTTTACCTGAAAGACTATACACCTGATAAATCCTTTGAAGCACAGATATATTACTATCAGTCATGGGATGACGAATGTTCCGATGTTATTTGCAGCTTCAGCAATGAAATGCGTGAAATATGCAACAGACTTCCTATTGACCTTTCAGGTGTACAGACGATACAGGAATACTATGAATCGCCAACTCCAGAAGCTCTTACCAAGAAATTCCATTCAATTCCGTCATTCTATCCGCTCACTCTCCCAATGATAAAAACTGATAAAGGATTTTTGCCTGACTTTTCATCAAGATTCTATACCGAGGATATTCCTTTCGGCGTGTGCATAATTAAAGCTCTTGCACTTATGGTCAAGCTTGAAACACCAACAATAGATAAAATTCTTGACTGGTACTACAGAATGACAGGAAAAGAATACTTTCTCAGTGACGGAAGCTTCGGAAAAGATATCAATGAAACTGCAATACCACAGCTTTTCGGAATAGATACCCCTGAAAAAATAAAGAATTTCTATCTTAGATGATCAGATGGAGGAAAAATGAAGAAAGTTATCACATACGGCACATATGACCTCCTGCATTACGGTCATATCCGCCTTCTGGAGAGAGCTAAGGAATTGGGTGATTATCTTATAGTAGGTGTCACCTCGGATGCATTTGACAAAAGCCGTGGAAAGCTAAACGTAAAGCAGACTCTTGCTGAAAGAATTCAGGCTGTACTTGATACGGGCATTGCCGATCAGGTCATTGTCGAAGAATATGAAGGTCAGAAAATTTCAGATATCCAGAAATATAACGTGGATATCTTTACAGTAGGTTCTGACTGGGAAGGGAAATTCGACTATATCAAGAAATACTGCGATGTTGTCTATCTTTCAAGAACTCAGGGCGTAAGCAGCACCGAACTGAGAACAAGCCAGCATAAATTCGTAAATATGGCTATTGTCGGCTGCGGTACAAATTCAAAGAAATTCTACCACGAAGCCGATAATGTCACAAGCGTAAAGATCAACGGCGTTTTCGACGAAAGCACTGAAACCGACCAGTGGTTCAGCGATATTCCTGATCTTACAAGATATAACACCCTCGAAGACTCTTTCAAAGACAACGAGGCTGTTTATATCGACTCACTCATAGACAAACGCTATGAGCTTATCATGAAAGCTCTCAGTGCAGGCTGCCATGTCATCTGCACTTCCCCGATGTTCCTGAAAAAAGAAGAAGCCGAAAATGCTTTCGCTCTTGCAGCCGAAAAAAAGCTCGTCCTCATGGAGGCTATCAAAACACTTTATTTCCCTGCATTCCAGCATCTTCTCCTTCTTGTTGAAAGCGGCATCATCGGCGATGTCAAGGACGTTGAAGTATCATGCAGCCAGAATCCGAAAAAATATGACCTCAGCAATAAATATGAGAACTGCTTCTATGAATGGGGCGGTCTTGCAATGATGCCGATAGTCAAAATTCTCGGTACTGATATGAAACAGCTCCACATTTTCAATGCCGATAATGACGAAGTCGGCTCATTTACAAGAGGCATCATGCAGTATGACTCATGCATAGGCTCTTTCAAGGTCAGCAAAGGCTATAAATCCGAAAGTACACTCGTTATCACCGGCAGCAAAGGCTATATCTATGTGCCTGCACCATGGTGGAAAACCGAATATTTCGAGATAAGAAACGAAGACCTGAAGGAAACACGCAAATTCTTCTATGAATATCAGGGTGAAGGCCTGCGCTATGAAATACTCGATTTTCTCGAACTTATCGATAATTCAGAGTTTATCAGCAAGTTCACCCCGAATGACACGATAGCTATAACAGAAGTTGTTGAAAACTTCAACTGCCAGAAGGAGTCCAGATGAAAATACTGTATGTTGTAAAAAATATGCGTCTGGCTAACGGCGTTACCAGCTATGCAATGAATTATTACAGAAAACTCGTCGGCAAGGATATCCGGATAGATTTCCTTGTTGTTAATGATATCGGTTCACCGTATTATGACGAAATTAAGGCAAATGGCAGCAATATCTTCCTGATGCCGCCATACAGCAAGAATATTTTCGCAACTGTGAAGTATATCAACGACCTTTTCAAAAAGGAAAAATATGATATCGTTCACAGCCATGTTCTGAACAGCGGCTCTGTCATACTCAAACTCGCAAAGCATTACGGTGTTCCTGTACGCATTCTCCATGCACACGCAACAAAATCAGGCGATACAAAGCTGAAAGAGATACGCAACAAGTTCTTCATCGCTATCAGCCTTGCAAATGCAAACTCATATTTCGCCTGTTCAAAACTTGCAGGTGACTATCTTTACGGCAAAAGAAAATATACCGTTATAAACAATGCCGTTGACCTTAAAAGATATTCTTTCGATCAGGAAGCAAGAGACCGCCTCAGAAACGAATATTCCGCCAATGATAAGCTTATCGTTACTACTGTCGGAAGATTTACAAAACAGAAAAATCCGATGTTCATCGTTGATATCATAAGCGCTCTGGCTGAAAAAACCAAGAATTTCGAGTTCTGGTGGTTCGGAAACGGTATCCTTGAAGAAGAAACAAAAAAATATGCCGAGGAAAAAGGCGTTACAAAATATATCAACTTTTTCGGCGCAAACGACAAGGTCAACGAATTTTATTCGGCAGCAGACGTTTTCATCCTGCCGTCACTCTTTGAAGGTCTCCCTGTTGTCGGAATCGAAGCACAGATATCAGGCATTCCATGCCTTATGTCCGACGAGATTACAAGAGAGGCTGAAATAACCGACCTTTGCAAATATATCCCGATAGATTCAGCTTCACTCTGGGCTGATAAGATACTTGAGATCAGCAAGGCTGACAGAAGTGCCAATATCAGGAGTATCAAAAAGGATAATTATGACATTGACAAGCAGAATTCTATTCTGAGAGAAAAATACGAAGCCCTTTATGAGGAAAAATCAAAATGATGTTTTCGATTATTGTCCCGATCTATAAAATAGAAAAATATCTTCCCGAATGTATCGAAAGCGTTCAGAAGCAGTCATTCGACGATTATGAGCTTATTCTCGTCGATGACGGCTCTCCTGACGGCTGCGGAGCTATCTGCGATAAATATGCGGAAGATGACAGACATATATCCGTTATCCACAAGAAAAACGGCGGCTTGTCGGCTGCCCGTAATTCAGGCATTGAAGCCGCCAAGGGAGACTATATCATCTTTCTTGACGGCGATGATGTGTTATATGACGGCATTCTTGAACGTCTTGATTCGGAGCTTTCAAAAAATACAGATGCAGACATTCTCATCGGAAATGTTCTTCACTGGTGCGAAGGCAGCGAAACTGTCTATTTTGACAACAAGACATTCTTTGAATTTGCCGCTGCTCATTCTCTTTTTGATCTTTGCGAGAAATATGCCGAAAATAATATTCTTATTCCGTGGAGAGCATGGCAGAGCGTCTATCGCTCTGACTTCATAAAAAATAATGATCTTTTATTTGATTCGGATATTATCGGCGCAGAGGACTGTGAATACTTTTTCAGGATACTGCCTCATATTAAAAAATATGTGCTTTCAGACTGTACCGTGGTAAAATACAGAGCATTCAGAGAAGGCTCTATCGTTAATGCACCATCATACAGATCAGTCATCGGTCAGCTTAAAGTTTTCAAAAAGACATTTGACTTCTCAGAGGCTTTTTCAAATAAAAAGCTTATGAGAAGATATTTTGCTGACAAATTCGCAAATATTATCATTCTTGCAGACGGACTTAAAAATCCCGACGAAAAGAAAGACTGCCTGAATTTCATCAGACAAAACAAAAATATCCTTTCCCACTGCTCAAACAAGCCGAAATATCTGATCGCAAGATCATGCTGGTCGGTTTTCGGATTTGAGCGTGGAAACAGACTGCTCAAAAAAATTCACAGATAAAGTTAAGGAGGTAAAAAATAATGGCAAAAAACGTAGCGAAAAATACCGCTATGCTTTATATAATGAATATCGCAAAGCTTATCTTTCCGCTTGCAACTCTGCCGTATCTCACAAGAGTTCTGGCAGTTGATACCTACGGAGTTATAAGCTATGTCAAGGCTGTAATGACCTATATGCAGCTTATCATCGACTTCGGCTTCATTCTTTCAGCTACCAAGGACATCGTTAAATGCGGCGACGATAAGCAGAAGATCGGCATAATCACCGGCAATGCAATTATGGGCAAGCTCATTCTTTCACTTGCCGCCTTTGTCGTTCTCATTGTAATGACGTGCTGTATCAAAATACTCAGAAAACACGCTCTTTTCACTTTCCTCTACTTCATTTCGATAGTACTTACAGCATTTCTCGTTGACTTCCTGTTCCGTGGATTGGAAAAAATGCACATAATTACAATTCGTTTTCTTATCACTCGTTCGATCACAACTGCGCTGACATTTGTTCTTATCAAAGATGACAGCGACATCATGCTCATTCCGATTCTCGAAATAATCGGCAACCTTGCCGCTATTATCTGGGTATGGATATCTATCTTCAAAATGAAGATACCTGTTAAGGTCAGTGCTCTCGCTGATGTGCTTTCCATGCTGAAGGAGTCATTTGTATACTTCATCTCAAACATGGCAACAACCGCTTTCGGTGCGCTCAATACACTTCTCGTCGGTATCTTCCTCTCTGAAGCAGATGTCGGAAAATGGGGACTTGTAATGCAGCTCGTCAATGCGGTACAGGCACTCTATTCACCTGTTATAAACGGCATCTATCCGCATATGATAAGAGAAAAGGACATAAGATATACATTCAGAATCATGAAAATATTCATGCCTCTGATATTTATCGGCTGCGGTATAATATACTTCGGCGCTGATACTATTCTCCTCCTCATCGGCGGCAAGAAATATATTGTTGTTGCAAATCTTCTCAGATGGTTCATTCCTCTGCTGATAGTAAGTTTCCCTGCAATGATATACGGCTGGCCCGCACTCGGCGCACTGGAAAAGACAAAAGAGGTTACGATAACCACTATTGCTACCGCTGTTTTACAGGTTGTCGGACTGCTTCTGCTGGCAGTTTTCAATCAGTTCACTCTGATAAATCTTGCTCTTTTAAGAGGCGGAACAGAACTTTTCATGCTCGTAACACGAAGCCTTTACTGCTGGAAATTCCGAAGTGAGTTCAAAGCAAAAAGCTGATCTCAATTTAAAAGGATTTAAAATATGAAAGTATATTTATTATCACTTCCTTATTTAGTAATATTTATGATGTCAGCTTTTTTGCTGTATGTGGCTGAAAGAATAAAAAATCCCATTGTCAAAAAGGTGATAGTATTCTTTTCGCTGATGTTTCCGATAGTGCTGGCTGCAATTCGTTCACCCGAAATCGGAACAGATGTAAAGTATTATGCGATTCCTCACTACTCTCAGGCTCTCGGATGCAAGACATTTTCAGTCTTTGCACACCGTTTTGAACTTTCATTTACTTCAGAACCTCTTTATGCAATGATACTTTTCATTACAACAAGACTGACCCCGAATTATCATGCTGCCCTTTTCGTCTTTCAGGCAATAACGGTAGGATTTACCTATCTCGGTTTCAAGCGTCTGAAAAAGCAGTTCGATGTTCCGGTATGGCTCGGAATGACACTGTATTACCTGATGTACTACAATGTATCACTTAATATCCTCAGACAGTCAATGGCTGTCGCAGTCGTTTTCTATGCTACTACATTCCTGATGGACAAACAGACGCTGAAATACTTTTTCTTCATGCTCATCGCATTCTTCCTCCACAGCTCTGCCGTGATAGGATTTGCATTCCTGCCGATGTATCTGATGCTGAAAAAGACAAATAACGGCTTGAAATTCAAGGATATCAGACGAATTGCACTCTTTCTTGTCGCACTTATGGCAGCAGTCGTCCTTCTCGACAAAGTGGTAAGAATTGCCGTAAGCCTTGGTGTGCTGAAAGCTGCTGCACTGAACTATCTCAGTGACGGACGATTTGGTTCAAGTTATCTTTCCGTTGTTTCGGTTTTTGTATATACAGTTTTGATCTGTGCCTATGTTGTCCATACTCAGGTCTTATACCACAAAAAAATAGAACCGAACTTTTTCATGATGGTTTCCGTCGTAATGTTTGTATGCTCTTTTGGTTCTCTTATTTCTGTCTACATTTCAAGAGTATGCTACTATTTTATCCCATTTCAGGCATTTGCACTCGCAAGCGTACAGAACTGCTATAAAAAAAGCTCCCGATTGATCTGGTATACCCTTGTTATATTGTTTGTACTGGCTACGTGGTTCATATTCTTCGTTATCAAGAACAACCATATGACCTGCCCGTATATGATCGATCCGGAATTATTTGCTTAACAGAGGTGTTTTATGAGTAATTCGCTTAATCTTGATGATCTGAAAAGAATCGAACTTGAGATTCTTGTCGAAATTGATAAATACTGCTCCGAAAACGGAATTGAATATTTTCTTGATTCCGGCACACTTCTCGGCGCTGTAAGACATAAGGGATTTATCCCATGGGACGATGATATAGATATTCTCATGCCGAGAAAGGACTATGAGATATTCAAAAAGAAATTCAACGCCTCAAATAAAAGATACAAGCTCCTCACACATGATCTTTGCGACGATTATTATTACCTTTTCGGCAAGGTCGTTGACACATCAACAACATTGATCGAAGATATCGGACGCAAACCTATCAAAGACTTCGGAGTTTATGTTGATATCTTCCCGATAGACGGTCTGCCGGACAGTTCAGTCGGAAAAAGCATTATCCGTGAAAAGCTCTGGCTGTTCCGTGCAATGTGGGACGATTCACTGCTTGAAAAGCCAAGAACCAATAAATTTGTCAAAAAAATACGCTTTAAGGTCAGCCATATGATAGGCTGGAAAAAGCTTTGCCGTATTCTTGACAGCACAGTAAAGAAAAACGATTTCAGAAAAGTTAAATACTGCGGAAATATCATCGCCGCTTCAAAGAAAAAGCGTCAGGTAAGAAGCGAAGTATTCAAATCATATACCATGCTCGACTTTGAAGATAAACAGTTCAGAGCACCTGTCGGATATAAGGAATATCTGACCGAGCTTTACGGCGATTATATGAAGCTTCCGCCAAAGGAAAAACAAGTTTCAAACCACGTTTTTACAGCATATCAGAAGTGATCTTCATACGCTGAGGAGGAGAAATGAACAATTCAGAAAAACAACTGTTATATCTTGTTTTATGTGCTCTGCATAATAAAATTCCTGATACAGAGCTGATAAGCAGTCTGAATTATGAAGATCTGCTCAAAATCAGCAAGTTTCACAGCCTTACGGTAATGACAGCATATGCACTCGAATCGGCAGGCATAAAGAATAAAGAGATAAACGAAGAAAAAAATCTTGTACTAAGAAATATACTTCTCCTTGACAATGAGCGCAGAAAGATATGTAACTTTTTTGACGAGAACCATATATGGTATATGCCGCTGAAAGGTGTTTACCTGAAAGAGTATTATCCCAGAACAGGAATGCGTCAGATGTGTGACAATGATATACTCATTGATCCCGACGGGATATCTTCCACAAACAAATGGATGCTTGAACGGGGCTATTCAAAGCACGAGGAATCAAGCCACGATATCTCATTTCTGAAACCGCCGTGCTATAATTACGAAATTCACTATGCCCTTGTAGCCGATTATCACGGTCATTCATGGGCTGAATATTACAGCAGTGTCAAGGAAAAACTCATTCAGAAAAACGAAAATTCATTTGAATACTGCTTTACGAATGAAGATTTCTATATTTTCATGTGTCTGCATGAATACAAACACTATTCATCAGGCGGAACAGGACTGCGTTCACTTATTGATGTCTATGTTTTTCTTGACAAATTTTCCGAAAAGCTTGACTGGGAATACATCCGTGAGGAATGTAAAAAGCTTGAAATAGCCGATTTTGAGGAAAAATCAAGACTTCTTGCACTGAAACTCCTTTCTTCGGATGAAATTCCTGAGCTTAACGATGATGAAGCAGAAATGCTTGGTTTTTATTTCAATTCCGGCGTATACGGAACGATCAGCAATAAAGCCGAACAGAGAATGAACAGCTTCAATTCAGACAGCAAGTTCGTATATTTTTTCAGAAGAATTTTTCCGCCGCTTGATGTATACAAAAGACGTTTCCCATTCTTCTATAAGCACAGGATACTCCTTCCGATAGGCTGGGGATATCGTCTGCTGCGTGGCATTTTCTGCAAAAAAAGTTCAATAAAAGCCGAGATCAAGGCAGTTGACAACATAAAAAGAACTCATAACTGAAAAACACCGTACAGATTTTTTCGTCTGTACGGTGTTCTTTTTTGCCTCGCTTTGTTGTCTGCAATTCTGTGTCTGTTCTTTTCTGTCGTACAAAGATGTCTGTCATGATGTCTGTCTGAGATGTCAAACATAGCTGTCTCAACCTGATGTCATTGTTTTTGTCTGACTAAGATGTCTTACTGTGATGTCTGACTTAGCTGACTCTGATTCTGTCTGCTCTTATTGTCACTCTGCTTTGTCCGCTAAGTGTACAAGTGAATAATGTCAGATCCCACTCGTTTTCATTTCCGTCAAACATTCTGTCAATATCATATCCGTCAATATATTCCATATTACAAACCTTGTACCTGTAATACAGTCCGTCTGAATTAATGTAGATTATTTCATCACCTATGGAAAGCTCCTTGATTCTGCCGAAATGACTGTTGTAATTATGTGCCGCAATCACAATGTCATCACTTTCTGCACTTCCGCTATAGCGGCATGGAGATGTCTGCAAATTCGGATAACTCCAGCTGTCCATTACGGGCAGTTCAATTCCGAGTGCAGGCAATTTCAGATAACCACAGTAGTATCGTCCGTCGATCTCAATCGGGGGTGGTGATTCTGCATCGGGCTTATCTTTCTCCTTCTCTGTCTTCTTTTCATATGGAAGAAAGAGATCATCCGCAGGATTTACCATAGGTTTATTGTATGAATCAATCACATTTTCAGAGTCGGTCTCTGTTGCAGGCTGAGGTTCAGGAATAACTTGTTTAAGTTCCGAAAGCACTGCCTTCGACTGTCTGAATGCTTCATTGCTTTGTTTTATATTGGTAACGCATATACACACAGCTCCCATTATCATTGCTGTGCCGCAAAGTACCATCAGTTTCCAGATTATTTTCTTCATTTTCTATCCTTTTTTGGTCTCAGCATCAATCCTACAGCGATAAATACTGCGCCGCCGAATACCAGTGGTATTACTGGCCACCAGAGCTGTCCTGTCTGAGGGAGCTTTCCGCCGCCTGAACCTGACTGTTTCTGAGTTGTTATATCTACGCTGTTCTGCTTTGTGGATGAAGTTGATGATGTTGAAGTTGAAAGATAAGATGTTGTGATACTTCCGTCTGTATCAGGATTGCTTCCTGTTGCCTTGCCTGTCACTTCATCTGTAGTTGTAACGGTAGTCACAGGATTGCCTGTGACAGCAGTAGTCGTCTGTATGATATCGCCCCAGTTTTCAACGGAATTGTGGCGGTTGCGGATAAGATACTGCTTTTCGTTATACTCTATTCTGACTTCATATTCAGCCGGGATCTCTCTTTCGATAACAAGCCATTCAGTCAGCTTGTTTTCACATTCCCAGCGGTACTGCCAGTTATTAGCCTCATTAAGTGTAACAGTCTTAAACAGTTCCTCGTCCTTATAGATATCAACTGTAACATATACAGGTCTGACTTCATAGCTGTCATCATTGTCAAGCCATACCTTTCTTACGGTATATGAAGCGACCTCCTCTGTAAGGGTGGCACGTTCAATTTTCGGGTAAGCATCATAGCTTGTTACTGTATTCTCGCCGACATCAACAAGAATAGGCGAAGGATCATAGTAATAAGGTCCTGCCTCATAAAGTGAACCGAGGGCAAGGTAGAGACCGCTTTCAATGTTCTTGAAGCTGACTTCTCCGTCCTTATCAGCTACTGATGCGGCTGCCGGAGTTTTCCTGTCAGCAATGGCATAACTTTCCAGTGTCTGAGCTGCTGCACTGATATTTTCCTTTGACATAT
Organism: Ruminococcus sp.; assembly: GCA_024403995.1. Lineage (GTDB taxonomy): Bacteria > Bacillota > Clostridia > Oscillospirales > Ruminococcaceae > Ruminococcus. The sequence continues at coordinate 53,520 of JAKSQT010000003.1, read as the reverse complement.
CGATAAGGTCAACATGATACTGTGCAAAATCCCCTGAAAGAATATATTCTCCGTTTACCATTTCTCCGACACGGTATATCTTCCATTTCATTCCCGAAAGCGGTGTTTTATCGTTGACACAGACAAGTTTCAGTTCACTGTCTGCGGCAGCATCGGCATTCGGAACGATAACTCCTGCAAATACTGAAAGGAATACTGCCATGCACATCATCAGCGTAAATATTCTTTGTTTTTTCAACGACATATTCTTCCCTGCCTTTCTATCTGAATTTCTTCTTATAGTTTTGTCTTACCTTGTAGTCCTCAAGAACTGCGATGCGTTTTCCTCTGACTTTTCCGCTTATTGCCCAGAATATCAGCAGCAGAAGCAGAAACGGAAATGCTATTATCGGAACAGACAGGAACATATCTGCCTGAACTGCATCTGAGGAAACTTTTACTGCGATTTTTTCTGCCTCAGTTTCAATACGCTTTGAGCGGATAAGCAGTCTGTGAGTGTTTACTCCGTATGGAGTGCAGGTCACAAGAGTGACCTTGTCGGTTTGTGGAATTATCCTGATCTTTTCCATATCATCAGGCTCAACAATATTTATATCCTCGACCTCGTATGTCAGAACTTCGTTGAGGATATTCAGTGTAAAATAGTCGCCCACAACGATCTTGTCAAGGTCAGTGAAAAGCTTTGCTGACGGAAGTCCACGGTGTCCCGAAAGAACGGCGTGAGTATTTTCGCCTCCGACAGGAAGTGATGAACCCTCCATATGCCCTACTGCAATATTGAGAACGCCTTCGCTTGTTCCGTGATACACAGGAAGTTCGACTCTTATCGCCGGAATAGAGATAAATCCCATAATTCCGGTTCCTGTGACATCAAGAAAGCTTTCATAGCCTCTTACCCGGTCATATTCGGTAAACGGATTGTCAAGTTCATAAATTTGTTTATTATATTCTCTTGCTCTGATGAAATATTTTTCATAGTCCTCATCATCAAGATGTGCAACTGCATCCTGATAGTTCGAGATAACGTGTGAAGCCTTGTTCTGATTCCACCAGTTGCTGAACATCGGATAACACATCACGGAGATCCCCACAAGTATCATTAGTATTAATAGTATTGAAGTTATAATATCGGCTTTTTTACTCATATTTCCTCCTCAGAGGACACTTACTTATGGAGTCCTCCCTGATGTCTCTCCCGACCTTAGCCGGGAGAGTCAGGTTATGTTAGATCAGTTTTTAGTAAATTTTTCTGTCATTCTGCGCTGTTGTCAGTTATTTGCATTCTTTGTGCGCTTCTTTGTGATAAGAAGAATGCCTGCGATACCTACCATGCAGCCGCCGCCGATGTAGAATAATGTTGTACCTATGCCGCCGGTTGACGGGAGTGATGATGTTTTTGTGTTTACAATTTTAACAGTACCCTTACCGGTATCACTATCAAGAGTTGTCTCAACTGCTTTATCAATTGCAAATGCTGTTAAAGCCGTTTTATTTGTATCGCCTGCGGAATTAAATGTCCAAGCCTGTCTGTCTGTTGCCATTGTAGCTGTTATTGTTACAGCTTCGTCAGCGGCAAGCTTTGAATAATGTTCAGGTGCTTCAAGCTCTGTTATGTAATATGTTCCGTGGTCAAGACCTTCAATTATAATATTTCCTGAAGTCGTTGAAAGGAATACACCATTAGTAGTATTTCCCCATGCATTATCTGTCTTTACAGGTGCAGTCTCTGTATAGCCTGTAACTTTACCGTCAGTATCGGTTTTAACATAATACTTCTTTTCGCCTACCTTTTTGTATACTGCGAAATATGCGCCGGCAAGACTATTCTCCTTATCATCAACCTTCTTGATATCAATGCCGTATGTAAATACAACTACACCGTCTACAGGAGTTGAACCCTTTTGAGTTACTGTGCTCTCGTTAGGGTTGCTTGAATAATTAAGCTTTACGCTTGAAGCCTGTCCTGCCGTTCCGAGATCAGCTGTTGTCTGAAGCTCTGCTGTATATTCAACTGTAATTATTGAATCCTTTGTAACTGTAAGATCATTACCTTCGTCATCTTTATCTATTTGTTTCAGATCGCTAAATGTATATTTGATCTTGCCGTCAGTATTAAATGTATCTGTTATTGTTACCTTATCAGTAACCTCCTTGCCGTCAATGCAAACCTTTACATTTTCAGGTGTACCAAATTTACCCTTATCGAGCCAGTCTTCAAACTCATAGAAATACTGCGTGTAATCATCATATGTGCTTGGAAGTGTACCATAATCCTTGAACGGTACATCATCGCCGATATCATAGTCAGCAATATCATTATATCCGTCGCCTAAATCATATGCATCACTGCCTGCAAAAGCTGTTGTTTCTTTGGTTTCGTCACCGGCTAAATCTTCTTCCTTGACCTTCTTGATTACAGTAGGTGCAGATGATTTTGAAGTAACCGTAGTTGTAGATCCATTAACAACAGTTAAAATATATCTTGTCATAGCACCTGAATTATTACCACTTGTATCTGCTGTCGGATTTGCTGAATCTTCAACAAGATAATAACCGTCAGCCAGACCTGATATTGTTCCTGATGTTGCTGTTTTAGCCTTAGTCGCATCGACATATTTTGCAACAACAGCAGCAAAATCCTTTGTCAGTTTAGCATCATCGGTTGTTATTACACTTAAAGCCTCAACTACTTCATCTACGTTTGTAAAAGCTGAGTTGTCAGATTTTTTCATGCCTATAGCCACAAGATCAGTATAAATACTTACTTCTGCGCTATTTTCGGTTCTTTTATCAGGAATAGCCCATGCTATATTTTTAAGGCCGCCTGTACCTTCATCATATACGCCGCTGAAGATCTGATATGCAACGTATGAATGAACGCCGTCGTCTGATGTTGAATTGCTGATTACAATTTGGCCTGATGGTGTTTCACCACCTGCAAATGCAAACATAGGAATCATTGAACTTGCTGTAAGTGTGAGAGCTGCTGCCATTGCGATAAATCTGTTAGTCTTTTTCATAATATTACTCCTTTACAATATAATATTCAGTTTGTTTTATGCATGGCTGCGGAATTTATTGCAGCCATGCGTTGAATGATGGATTATACTTTACGTTTTTTTACGACGTTTTTTAAACAGTATATAGGCGGCTGCTGAACAGAATGCAATTGCTGCACCTGTTACTGTGTAGATACGTGTTCCCTCACCGCCCGTTGACGGGAATACACCTGTGATCGCCGGCACTGCGAAATTCGCTACTGAAAGTATCGTCGGATTACCACTTGTCATTGAAAGTTCATAGCCATGATCATATTCAAACGGCACATAGCTTATATCGCCCTGACCTTCGATATACTCTGCAGGTTCGCCTTTTTCATTTACTTCCTCGATGTAGTAATAATAAGGATCGCCTTTTTCACTGGTAAAGAGCATTTCGTCAAGGTCTAGCTTCCATTTGCCATCTTGTGTCATATTGGCGCTTGTCAGCGTGTAATAGCCAATGAATTCTTTCGATTCGGGAATGTCCGGTACTGCCGGCTGGGTTCTTACTTTCAGATTAATTCTTATGGATGTTCCGTCAATATCCGTAGCTGTCACAACTGCACTGCCGAAGCCTGCTGCTGTAATTTTTCCTGTGTCGTTGTCTACACTGATGATTTTGTCATTACTTGTTGTCAATGTTATTGAACCGCCGTTTATGGCGTTTCCAACTGTAAACTGTCTTACCTCGCCTCTTATCATCTCGGAAACGTCTCCGGTCAATGTAAGGGAAGGTATTACCTTAACTGTACACGGTGAAGATTCCGTGCCGCTTCTTACTGCAACTATCGAGCCTTCTGAGCCTGCCGCTCCCTGTTTGCCGACAACATAGTAGATGTTGTCGTTGTCCTTTTCAATAGTGAACGGCGGATCTTGTGTCGTTGCAACTATGCTCACGCCTGTGGTGATATTGGTCTTAACTTTTATTCTGCCGCCTTCGTGAACCTGGATAGGTGATGCGTTGAGTATTGCCGGAACTGATGGGATTGTTGTTGAAGAAGTTGTTGAAGAAGTTGTTGAAGCTGTCGTTGAAGATGTTGTAGGTTCTGTCGTTGGCTCAGGAGCCGCTGTTGTAGTTGTTGTGGGCGGTGGCTCATTTCCATAATGCAAAACAACTCTGTTTATTGAAAAATTATTATCGCCCGGCCAGTCTTGATATATTGTTAAATAGCTGACTTTAATATCTGAAATTGAAAATGATACTTTTGATGAATTATTTTGTAAGTTAAATTCTCTTTGATATTCATAACTATTAATAACAAATCGTCCATTTCCATTATTTGCTCCACTATTAAAATACATATCAATTCCAACAACGCCGTCCTGATACTCAGACGGAATATCATATTTTGTACTAAATTTAGGAGCTGTTATAGTATAATCACTTCCAGCCCTAACCCTAATAACATTAAGATTAACAAAGCTGAACGGATTATTGAGATATGAGCTGAACTGCTGTGAAACTGTCTTTACATTTTCAGTTGTGACTGTTTCAGCGGTCACGGTTGTGGTAACAGCCGATTCAGCAACTGTTGTTTCAGCAGTCGTTTCAGTATCACCGTCATAATAATGAACGAAAGGATTTGCATTATATGTCGGTGCACCTCCGCCTGAACTGCCCGTATCGGGTTCAAGATACTGGAATTCATCAGGAATACCGGGTATTTCGTATGTATGACCCGTTCCGTAGAAGAAATACAGACCTGCTGCCGCACCGATGAGGTTAGCGTTATAGTCAGTACCTATTCCGTTTCTTGTCTTGTCAGATCTTACATCATTGTACTCAGCCTCCAGTTTTCCTGTATTCTTGTCAGGTTCGGTTACTTCTGACGGTGGACCGCCTACAAGACCGCCGATAAGACGATTTCTGTCCTGTGCATAGCTATTGATAACGCTCTGGTCATCAGCCGTCAGCATATCCACTGCCATGCCGCTTCCTGCACGGAAGAACGGCTTCTGGACTGAGTTCTCGCTGAAGTTGCTTACGAAACAGATGCCGTTTTGTCTGCCGTCTTCGTTATCGATGTAATAGTTATTATCACCGAGAATGAAATTCATCTGTCCCTTGCACCAAGCTTTAACAGCATCGGCATTAATACCTGCTGCGTTATTCTTAGCTGCCGCAAGAGCTATCATCTGATAGCCTGTATTATATCTTGCAACGCCGATATTGTTTGAACCTGAATAATTCAGATAATCGTCGTTTAAGATATAACTATTGATATTTCCTGCAATATTTGACCAGTTTCCGCCGAGATGAGCCGCATTTACTACCAATGCCGCATTCATTACAGAGTCCCATGACTGGCTTAACGCTGCATTCTGTCCATTCAGCAAATCATTTGCCGCTGTCTTATAATTGTCAGGGTCTGCAACAGCAAGCCATACGAGCGCCCATGCAATATCATCATCTGTACTTCCCGAAGGATAGGTCTCTCTGTTCCAGTACTGTTCGTTGTATGCGTCCTTACCCTGTGCGAAAGTATAGAGCAGTTTTGCTTTTTCAAGATATCCTGCATATTTTTCTGCATCAGGTGAATTTGCATCATAGAAATTCAGATAACTGAGAACAAGTGCCGCAGCATATTCTGCCGCTATATCGCCGCCCATTTTGTCCGCAGGAGTGAGCCACTTCATTTCGTCTGTACGGTCATTTTCCTGCGCTTCCGGTGTGCCCCAGTACAGATGATCGGTTGACGGTTTGCCCTTCTGAACAAGCAGCTCTGAAACTGCTCCGTTCTCAATTTTCACGCTGCTGTCGATAAATTCAGCATAGTGATCGAGAATTGTTCTGAAATGGTCTGTTTGTCCGAGTGCGTCGCATTCGTTACGGTATTCGTACAGCATCCAGCCAAGAGTTGAAGCTGAATAACCTGTCGGCAATCCATATGTAACATGGTCTTCACCGTCATGGAAGCCGCCGGTCACTCCGCCAACGTCATCATCCTGTGAATGGCACTTGCTGCGCCATGAATATGCACTCTTATTACCTACATCATCTCCGCACATTACTCCGTCATAGAAGTAAAGCGAATACTGGAGAAGTCTTGCATAGTCTGATGTAACGCTGTCGTCCGTACCCTTGAGTTCCTGACCTGTCGGCCACGGATAGCGTACCGCCCGGTAAAGTGCGACCTTGATCGAGTCAGGTCTTGTGTCAGCAGTATCGTTTTCCCACGCCTTGTTCAGTTCAAGAGCACCTGTTACAAATTTGTTGGTCAGCTTCATTTCGCCGCTAGCAGGTGTTGCCGCATTGTCTGGGTTTGTACATATCCAGTTGCTTGGAACATTTGTCTCAACAAGACGATATTCACGTCCTGCCTGCAAGTTTCTGATAGTTTCCTCGAAATTCTTGGATTTTCTGAGAATAACCGTTGATTTACCCGGAACTTCTTCCCAGTTTCCGCTTGCATTTTTCCATTGAAGCGTTGCTGTTAAGCTTTCAGGGATAAAGCTTGAATTATTGCCATATCCAGTCCAGTTCTTTTTGGCTTTCAATGATATGTTATTCAGCGTGTTGGTGATAACTTCTATTCCTTCCTTGTCTTCTGGTTTTTCCTTTTCTACTGAATAACTTACGGTATAATTATCCTTGCTGCCAACTTCCTTAAAATACCAAGCATAAAGTCTACTTGAACTGGTTGCTGAAAAAGTTTTGGAATATGTCCAGTTATTTTCCTCGTTCAATGTAATAGTTGAATAATATGTTCCGCCTTCCATATCAGCAGCTATCAAAGGATTGTTGGCTGAACGTGGAGCACTTGTACCTTTATAATACAACTCAACATAAATTTCTTTAGGTCTGTAAATATCAGAAACAGCTTCATCTCCGACCCACTTTTTCTTTACTGTTAATGTCGTTGAGCCTGTTGTTTCACATTCATTTTTTACAATTATTTTACAGCCTCCGCCAGCAACAAGTCTAAAACTTGCTTTACCTGTACCAAGACTTTCACTAAGATTCCATGAACTATCAGGTTCACCATAGTAATAAACCATTCCTTCTGATTCACCATCTGCTTCATTGTCAGTTGTTGCTCTGATTATAATATCAACATCATTACTATTTATAAAGAATTTACACTGACTTAAATCAATAGGTGGATCATATGTAACAGGTTGTTTAAAATGATAATACTGCTTTCCACCTATTGTCACTTTACTGTCAGAATAAAGCGAAGCTGCATTTGCAGTTCCTTTATCATTTCCATTTGCATCAGGAGGAATCCAGAACTGGTCTGCCTTTACAGTTGAATAAACATCAATTGATTTGACATTTGGAATAGTATCTTTATTTGTTGGCTCACGCATTGGACTGCCATTAGGAGACATGAGATAATATTCCCATGCCCATCCTAAATTCACTTTTCCCATTTCAACTTTCTGGTACTTCAAATGTCCTATATCTATTGTATACAGTAAACCAGAATGTTTAACATCAAAATATATTTTTCCGGGATTAATAATTTTATATCCGCTTTTTGCCGGAAGAACATCTTCTGTAAGGTAATATTTACCTTCTTTTAATTCTCCGTTTCGTACATATGCATTATTTAATTTTGAAAATACAGGATTCTTTCCAAATTCTTCATCCTGTTTTAATCCCGAACAAATAAGCTCACCTTTTTCAGACCACAAAGAAAATTCTGCACCCGTCAAACTAAATGTGCTTGAACTGCCCTTAATTTGACCTTCTTTTTCTATGGTTATTGATGCTCCGTATATTTTGTTGTTTACAAATTTAACTACATTTGATTCACATATATTTTTTATTTCAGGATTCCGCAAATAATAAGTACCGGTAATATCATCAAATCCAATATTTTCAATATATCCTACTTGCAATTCAGTTGGTCTGGTATTGTCATAAACAAAAAACAAACCATCCGAACTGTGATATCCGCAGTTTTCTGTATTATTTGGATTTTCATACAGCATATAAACTTTACCTGAATCAAGATCTTGCGGATCAATTTGCAGACTTCCTTTAAAAGTGCTGATTGGATGCAGATCATATGGACTCATTGCATAATTATCAAATGTAATAAGTTGAACCGTTGGTGCTTCCTGATCAATAATTAAATTTCCGTTGCTGTCTTTTTCATAGTCTCCGTTAACATCTTTCTTGTAAGTATCAACAAGAACCTTTCCTGTTTCATCGACTTTCTGGAAAAGCAGTCCCGGACGGTTTTCAATTTTAACATTCATATCAGAAACAAAAGATATCATTTCCATATCGGGATCGAAATAATAATTATTCACTCCCGTCGGGATAATATACGCTTTTGAACAGTCAATATTTGCGCTGTCATTATATACTGCGCTTATGATATTGCTGTTGTTGTCATCAACGAATATCTCAAATTTATCATTTTTGTCAGGGAAAGTGATAACACGGCTCTTATTGGTGCTGCCGTACATTTTACTGTCATCGATGTCGGCTGTCCATGAACCTGCGCCGTCAACAGTGACTGTGACCGTGTATTTCTTCGGATAATAATAGTTCTTGTTATCCTTTGTCATGACTGCGATATTTTCGCTGCCAAGAAGAACCTTTTCCTTTACAGTCACGTATTTATCCTGATTCTCAACTGTGAAATAGCCTTCAGGAGTCTGTGTCTCCTTGATGACATATCTCTGAGTGAATGTCTTGTACTTCGGACTATCCGCAAGCACATCGATAGTTTCAGGACTTTCCCCATTGAATTCAGCCTCAATTATCTCCTCATCATCAGCAGATGCTGCTTCTGTCACAATTTCTTCCGTTACTGTTTCGGTAACTTCGATACTTGTTTCCTCTGCCGCAGTTTCGGATGTTTCTACGGTTGTTTCTTCTGCGTCGGCTTCTGTAGTCTCCGCAGTCATTTCCTCCGTAGTTTCTTCTGTAACGGGTTCGGTGACTTCAATTTCATCAGTCAATTCTTCTTCGTTATTTTCATCTGCATCACTGCTCTTTTTGCTGTTAAGCAGATTGCCGCCTGAATATTTTCCGCCTGGCGGAGACATATTCAATGAAGCATCAGGCTGCATATTCAGATAATCAGTACCGCCCGAGAAGTCTATCATTGACGGGAACGGAACATACTGTGAGCCATTGCCGCTTGTCCACTCGAAAACGCTGTCTGTGAGATTGCCGTATGCATCGCACTTATATACTGCAAGCTTGGCATTCTGTACAAAGCTGTTTACTGTGTCGGCGCATATCTTATCTACAGGAACAATATAGCCTGATTTAAGTGATACGATACTGCTTGTTCCACGGTATGGTCTGTAACCGAATTCAAGACCGCCGTTGAAAGATTTTGCGACAAGCGCACCGGAAAGGTGACCTTCGCAGTTGAATGATGATGTTACATCAGCATTCGGAGCAAGAATAGTTCCGTTATAGTTGCATGATATATCCAGATTTGTAGCCTTTGGATAATTATAGATAATTCTTTCGGAATCCTTGCTGTTGTTTGATGAGTTACCGCCCTGATTGGATATATCCTTTATTATCTGATTGTTTGAATTTACGAAATATGTCTTTACTGTGCCGCCGTGCTGGATCTTTACCTCGCCTTCATTGCCGCAGTTTATGACGATATGTGCATCTTCAGGGATATTCTTGAATCTTACTTCATTATAGGATAATTTCCATTCAGGAAGATAGAAATAAATTGTGCTGTCGGTTGTTCCCTCAGGAGCTTCAAACAGAATTGAATTTCCGCTTGTTTCCTTTGCAGGGATGCCGCCGATGCTGTAAAGTGTATCAGAACGGCTTCTGAGTGTTGCGAATATTGAAGTGATGACTTTTTTAAGGTCAGGATATTCATACATCTGAGCCAGTTCGTTTACATTTCCAAGATAATCGTGGGTACAATTGTCGCCGCATTCACCGGGATATTCGTGCTTATGACTTATTGAGAATGGTATATCCTCTTTTTCATCGCTGAGATGAAGTGAACCTGCAACGTCGCCTACGAGAAAGCGCTTGAATACGTCTTCATCAAGGTCATAGTAAACAGTAAGAGCGCCGCCTGAATACTTATGCATATTTGAGTCACTCTGTCTGCCCTTGCCTGTGGACAGATGATTGATTCTGTAAAGTTTTCCGCCGCATATTACATGGGCATATCCGGAAACTACATTGCCTGTCTCTTTTACTGTTTCGTTAGAATAATTATCAGTATATCTGAGGGCAGTCATTGATGCATAGTCGCCGCTTCCTATCTGATAATTCCATTCGCCTTTGAAACTGATATCTCCTCCGGCTGCGATACGTCCCTCACAGTCAGCAGCAGATGCAGTAAAATCGTTCTCAACAAATGCACAGAAGTCACTTGCAAGACCGAGGAAATATGTGCTTTTGGAAAGATTAAGCGCATCGTCAAGAGTCATGTTGTATCCGCTGTAATCATCCTTGTTTCCGAAAAACAGGGTAATGAGGTCTGCCTCTTGCGGGCTGTAAATAATTCCGTCAACGATATTTCCGTCAGCATCGGCAGCATTTGTGACCTTTTCACGTCCGTCACTGCCGGTATAATTAAGCTGTACAACCGGTATTTCAGGTGTAACAGGGCTTACTTTCGGACTTGTCATACTTTTTGCCGGTTTCATAAGACCAAGCGGTACAGTAAAGAAGACAAGTATTGATAATGCAAGTAAAACTGCTAATTGTTTTTTATGTTTTTCGTGGTCATTAAGATAAGTCTGGATAATAGACTGAAATCTTTTCAACACTGTCACCTCCTTGAAAAAGCAATTGTTCAGATAGAAACAAGATCTATTGTTGGATATTGTATTCTTTATTGTACTGTGCCTATTTTTTCGGGCGGCCATATGCGGAAAATAACTTTTCCGATAACATATTCGTCAGCAATGCAACCGACTGATACTGAACGGCTGTCAACTGAGACTGAACGATGGTCACCCATTACAAAAATTCTGTTGTCGGGAACCTGATAAGGAAGCGGAATGTCACATTCACCAAGAGCCTTGTCCTCGACATATGGTTCATCGAGAATTTCTCCGTTGAGATAAACTGTTCCGTCTTCGGTAATATTTATGAAGTCGCCTGATGTTCCGATAACTCGTTTCAGGAGTATCTTGTTGTTATAGTAAAATGCAACAACATCTCCCGATTTGAAATTGCTTCGTTTTGAGCAGACGATCATTTCATCATTATATAATGTTGGAGTCATGCTTGAGCCTGTGACTCTCAGGAAAGGCAGGAACAGCATAGCTATCAGTGTCGCTGCCGCCGCAACAACGAGAAGTGAAGCAACTGTATTACCGAGTATCTTCACAAAATTCCTGCGGTATCTCACACTGTTCAGTTCCTGTTCAAGCTGCTTGGCTGAGGGTAGCTCATTTATTGATTTTTTCAGCTCAGCCTTTTTCATTACTGTTTTCCTCGCCTGTTTCTTCAATATTTTCTGTTGTTTCCGCTGTTTCAGATTCACCGCTGTCCACGGTAATATCTGTTTTTTCAGCAGATATCTCATCATCATTTTCAGGGAGAGCTGCTTTCACATTTTCATCTGATTTTTCAGGCTCATCATCACGGCATACAGCCTTCATGATTTTTTCGAGCATCGAACGATTTATGCCATTATCGCTGATCTGTTTTTTCAGCTCCTCGTTTTCTTTCTGAAGATTATCGATCTCCTCACGCATATAGAGCATCAGTTCAAGAAGTTCGGTTCGTTTGAGTTTGCTCAGTTCCTTATCGGTCATAATAAAAATTTCCTCCGCAATAATAAAACAAATAATATGTTTATTGAAATTTGCATCAATAAACATATGTAATAGTGTCTCTTTTTATATTTTTGTCACAGTAAACAGTAATAATTTTATGCTAATATACAAAATGTAGATTATTCCTTGTGTTACATCTTATTTGCATGATAATGTTTGTGCTTTGCAGCATATTATTAAACTTTATTAATAAAAGAAATTCGTTTTTCAAAATTAAATTAGTAAGTTGTACCAATTGAACTAAATTCATTATACCCCTAAAAATAGCGTTTGTCAATACGATTTTTCTATTTTGTATTCTTGCACAACAACCATGTGTATAAATAGTGCACTATTTAGAATGATATTCAACCGCTGATATACAAATAGTATATTGCAAGCCATAATATACACCTGTTTGCAATATATTCATATTTAATTTGTAAATACCGCAACTATTTCCTTTGATTTTTGTATAATAATTATATTTTAACTTATAAATCATAGCTGTGAATATCTGCTTTTTCTCAGAAGTTTTTCAGAAATGCTTTCACATTTAAAGTGATTTTAACGCAGTCAGCAATTAAATTTGCCAAAAAGTTGCCTCTATCTCCTATGCGAACAAGTTCTCAACGCTTGACATTATATGGTTCATCTGTTATAATCAAATTATGGCAAATCCGTACTGCGGAGGCTGCCTTGGCTGTACTATAAATAATAAGGAGCAAACTATCATGAAAATAGGTATTTTAGGCGCAGGCACATGGGGCATAGCTCTTGCCAATCTCCTCTGTGCAAGCGGTCACGACATAAGCGTGTGGTCTGCACTGCCCGAAGAAATCGAAGCTCTTAACAAGACTCATATCCACCCGAAATTTCCTGACACAGTCCTGTCCGAAAATATGAAGTTCACCGTTGACATACAGAAAGTATGCAGCGACAACTATATCCTCGTTGAGGCAGTTCCGTCAATATTTATCCGTTCCACCACAAAAACTATCGCTCCGTATCTGAAAAACGGTCAGATAATAGTAAGCGTTGCAAAAGGCATCGAGGAGTCCACACTTCTCACTATGTCCGAAGTCATCACAAATGAACTTGGTGACATCGTAAGAGAAAAATCCATAAATATCGCCGCTCTCTCAGGCCCGACACACGCCGAGGAAGTAATCAAATTCATGCCGACTACCATTCTCTCTGCCTGTCCTGACCTTGAGACCGCAAATCTCATTCAGGACGTTTTCACCAACTCGTGCATGAGAGTATACACAAACCCTGATATCAAGGGCGTTGAGCTGTGCGGTGCGCTGAAAAACATCATCGCTCTTGCATCAGGAATACTCAACGGTCTTGGTCTCGGCGACAACGTAAAAGCGGCTCTCATTACCCGTGGTCTTGCTGAAATAAAACGTCTCGGCATTAGAATGGGCTGCCACGAACAGACCTTCTACGGTCTTGCAGGCATGGGTGACCTCATCGTTACCGCCCTCAGCCAGCACAGCCGCAACTATCAGGCAGGTATGCTCATAGGTTCAGGCTGTGATGTGGATACTGCACTAAAAAAAGTAGGCATGGTTGTCGAAAGTATCAACGCTATTAAGCCTGCAATGGAGCTTTCTCGCCGTTACGACATCGAACTTCCGATAATCGCATCGGTAAACTCTGCAATTTTCGAGGGCATTTCCCCACAGGAAGCTCTCGACAATCTCATGAAGCGCAAACAGCGCTCCGAACTTCATGACTGACCGCATTCGGCGGTTTATTCTGGTGATATGTATCGTATGATACTGTCATAGATTTTCATTTTGAAAGGGATATTAAAATGATCAACATTGCTGTAGCACAATCAGGCGGTCCGACCTGCGCCATCAACGCCTCTCTCGTAGGCGTTTTCAAGGAGTCACTCAAAGTGTCAACTATTGACGCTATTTTCGGCTCTATCAACGGTATCGAGGGTATTATCGGAAATCACCTCGTAGACCTCAAATCCATCATTCTCACTAATAACGACATGGAACTGCTCAGACAGACTCCGTCAACAGTCCTCGGCTCATGCAGATATAAGCTTCCCGACTGGAAAGAGAATGAAGACGTATACAAGAAGATAGTCGAAACGCTTAAAGTACGCAATATAGGTGCATTCTTCTATATCGGCGGCAACGACTCAATGGATACCGTCAACAAACTTTCGGAATATTTCGCCCACATCAGTTTCGATGTCAAAGTCATCGGCATTCCGAAAACTATCGACAATGACCTTTGCGTTACCGACCATACTCCGGGCTTCGGCTCTGCCGCAAAATACGTAGCTACCACAATGCACGAGATCACTCACGACAGCATAGTTTACAGTATTCCTTCCGTTACTATCGTAGAAATTATGGGCAGACACGCAGGCTGGCTCACCGCTTCAAGCGCAGTGCTCCATGCTATGGGTGAAACTGCTCCGCATCTTATATATGTACCCGAAATGAACTTCTCACTCGATAACTTCCTCAGCGATGTCAGACAGGAAATGTCCAAGCATAAGGCTGTTATCGTTGCTGTTTCCGAGGGTATTGAAGTTCCTGACGGCGTTCAGTCGGGCGTTGTTGATAATTTCGGTCACAAGTATCTCTCAGGCATAGGCAAATACCTTGAAGAAATAGTCCGCTCGGAAATAGGATGCAAGGTCCGTTCCATTGAACTTAATGTCATGCAGAGATGTTCCTCTCATATCAGCTCAAAAACTGATATCGACGAGGCTGAAGCTGTCGGTGCGGCAGGCGTTCGCTGTGCCCTTGAAGGCGAAACAGGCAAGGTCATGGTCTTCCGACGCATCGCAGATATGCCGTACACTGTCGTTATTGAGACCGCAGATGCCGGCTGTATCGCCAATAATGAAAAATTCCTGCCGAAAGAATATATCAATACGGCAGGCAATAATATACGTGATTTCGCTCTCGGCTACTTCCTCCCACTTATTCAGGGAGACCTCAACCTCATCAAAGAGAACGGAATCCCGAAACACTTTGCAATACATGAATCAGTATTGAAATAATAACAAAAGGAGATTTCCAGAATGAGCAGAATTTTACTCGCAGGAGGCGCAGGCTACATCGGCTCTCATACAGCCGTTGAGCTTCTTAATTCAGGCTACGATGTTATCATCGCAGACAACTATTCAAACAGCTGTCCCGAAGCTGTAAAGCGTGTGGAGGAGATAACAGGCAAGTCCGTAAAAACTTATGAAGTCGATATCAAGGACACCTGCAAGCTTGAAGAAATTTTCAAGGAAAATGAGATCGATGCAGTTATCCATTTCGCAGGTCTGAAAGCTGTCGGAGAATCCGTAGCAAAGCCTGTACTCTATTACCGCAACAACATTGATACAACACTTTCACTTCTTGAATGCATGAACAAATACAACGTCAAGAAGATAATCTTCTCATCAAGCGCTACTGTTTACGGCGAGGAAAATCCTGTTCCTTATACTGAGCAGATGCAGAGAGGTACCTGCACAAACCCATACGGCTGGACTAAGGTCATGATGGAGCAGATACTTGAAGATGCCGCAAAGGCTGACAAGGAGCTTTCTGTTGTTCTTCTCAGATACTTCAACCCTATCGGCGCTCATGAATCAGGCAGAATCGGTGAAGATCCGCAGGGTATCCCGAATAACCTCATGCCTTATGTTGCTCAGGTAGCTGTCGGCAGACGTGAAAAGCTCACCATTTTCGGTCAGGATTATGACACTCCTGACGGTACCTGCCGCCGTGACTATATCCATGTTGTTGACCTCGCAAAAGGTCATGTCAAGGCTATTGACTATGTTCTCGGACATGACGGCGTTGAGATATTCAACCTTGGTACAGGCACTCCGTACAGCGTAACTGAAATTGTTGATACTTTTGAAAAGGTAAACGATATCAAAATAAATCACGTTTACGGCGACAGACGTGCAGGCGACCTTCCTGAAAGCTATGCAAATGCTGACAAGGCACTGGCTGTACTCGGCTGGAAAACGGAAAAAACACTCGCCGATATGTGCCGTGACACATGGAACTGGCAGAAGAATAATCCAAACGGATACAAAAAATAAAAACGCATAAAAAAGCCCGAAAGATAAAAAACATCTTTCGGGCTTTGTCTTATTATTCAGCCTTTTCAGCTTTTTTCTTTTTGATGAAGAAGAAATAAACGCATATTATAAGCGATACCAAAGCTGTCAGCAAATCTGCGATAGCACATCCATGTCTCCGGTCTTCAGCATTCATAAGACCATGAGATATTTTGTACTGCTCGGCAATATATTTATACATGGAAATTGAATAAGTTACAAGCTCTGCTGTCATAACACCAAAAAGCGGCACTGTCATTATCCAGTATATCTTTTTTCTTCCCTTATCCCTTGATTTAGCTGCAACATATGCCCATATTCCTGCCGCTGTGCCTATGACTGTCCACATGATAAAATCAACAGCTTCTCCTTTTGACTGCTGGAAATAAAAGGAAAGTTTTTCCGAATGGCTGTTGTTGGTGAAATATGTGATTATGTCAAGAATAAAAATGTATATGTAATAGAAGAAATCAAGTCCTAAAAAATACAGAAAAAGATCTCTGAACTGCTGTTTCGGCGGCACTTCCCTTTTCATCACAAAAAGTATGATTGCGGCATACAGCGATAAACCGCCCATAATCGCAGAAAAGCTGAATATGTCATGCCCGTGGTAAAGGTAATAATCCAGCCGTCCTAAAAGCTGCTGTGCAAATCCCATGATGCCGCCTATCCATAAATATTTGCTTTTTTTCCAAAAATCTTTCATATTATTTGCTCCATTAATCATATTCTTCGGCTATAAACCTGAAATCATCGGTTTTGTCAAGCTTGTCAGTTACTCTGTCCCTTATCGCATTTGTCATATAAGTTATTGCCATGTCAAGAAGTTCACCGCATATCTCATTCGGACAGCAGTCAAGCATTACTCCCAGTGTATAGCTGTCGCACTCTATACGGTTTTCATGCGGATAATCTCCGCAATTGTCAGCTATCATTCTTTCATATTCAGGCGTTCTTTTATGCGGTGGAAGGCTGTCAATAAGCATCTGCTTTTCCATGTCACTTCCTATTTTTGCGGCAAAATCAAAGCCTTCAACAGCCCTGTAATACTCAATAAACAATCTTGCGGCTTTTCCTTTGTATTTGAGCAGTTCACCTGAAATTATATCAGCACTCTGCTCTGCAAAATCCATTATCTCTGCTCTTGCGTCCTCATTGCTTAAATAATTTATAAAGATAAGTCTTGTGTCATCACCTGATATTATCTCAACATATTTCAGCATTCCTTCATCATTATAAGTTGCATACAAGTCATTCTTCATTGACTGTTCATTGACGCTATAAAGTCTTGACTCTCTTGAACTTTTCGGAACTGTATATGTAAGAACATCCCATTCTCCAAGTTTTAAAGTGATATATTCTCCGCTGACATTCTGTAATTCCAAGCTGTTATACTGTCCAGCTTTGAACTGAAAAGGTATCCTGTATTCCAAAGCCATAATTTTGCTCCTCTCCTACTTGTTTTCCTGTTATGTGTATTTGATTATTTCAGAAATAAAATGTACCACGCCGATAGAACAAATTATCCATACCGCAAAGGAAAAAGCTAAAAATATCAGATATCTGCCAATTGTCAGCATTCCAAGATTGCTTTTTTCTTCAGAATTATCAAGCATATAGACAGCTATATCATGCGGATAGCTGTAATGGATATGCAGAGCGGCATAGTACCATTCAATCGTATTTCCGCTTTCGTCCTCAAATTCTACTACGTGCAGATTATAGCGATTGCGCTGACTGCGTATATATTTCGTGCATCTGCCGATAATTTTCGTTCCGTGCCTGTAAATATTTATTTCCCTTTTCAGCCTGTACAATATATTAAAAATCAGCAGTAATGGCAGTATCATGCCTGCAAATGTCAAAATGAGCGAAATAACAGCTTTTCTCAGTGAAAATATTAATGTCATAGTCAGGACATAGGAAATAATTATAACGAGCACGGAAATAATTATGATTTTTTTCCTTTTCAAATATATGGCCTCCCTGCGACTTATCAAAATGTTATTATTGCTCCGCCAATTAAGTCTTGAATATTTTATGCGAAGTAATGAAGGAGAAAGTCAAGGAAGAAAGCCGCAGGAATACTTACGTATTTCAAGGTTTTCTGACGCAGAATTTCTTCTTCAGGACAAGCAGAAAAATTCAAGATTTAGTTGGTGGAGCAATAACTGACCTGCCTTTAAAAATATTATAGCAGATTTCATAAATTCCGTCAAGGACGGCTGGAATGAACAAAAGGACAACTGTAACGGTAGTGCTCTTATAGAAACTTTGTACTTATTATTGAGGGGAACCCTTTTGAAAAGGGTTTCCCCAGATAAAGAGTAAAACTTCTATAAGGGCAACATCGTACAAAATCATTATTCTTTGATTTTTATCAGCTTTATTGGCTCTACCGCAAAAAACGCCTTGCTTAACATATCTCTATATGCTATAATTGTATCATAATTCTAAGAATGAGGTGAAACTATGAAAATATTACTCATCGGCGGTACGGGTACAATAAGCATGGCTATAACCCGTCTGCTTGCCAAACAAAACCATGAGGTCATACTCTTTAACCGTGGCGGACGTTCCTCTGAACTTCCCGACAACGTTAAAGTCATCAAGGGCGACATCAGCAACGAAAAAGAAGCCGCTGCACTTCTTGACGGCATGACATTTGACTGCGTGGGCGAATTTATCGGCTTTGTTCCTGAACAGGTCCAGCGTGACTACAGACTTTTTAACGGAAAAACAAAACAGTATATCTACATCAGTTCTGCATCTGCCTATCAGAAGCCGCTTTCACACTATAAAATAACTGAAAGCACTCCTCTTTCAAACCCACACTGGCAGTATTCCCGTGACAAGATAGCCTGTGAAGAATTTCTCATGAAGATGTACCGTGAAAACGGTTTCCCGATCACTATCGTTCGTCCGAGCCATACCTATGATGAGCGTTCCGTTCCGCTCGGCGTTCACGGCGACAAGGGAAGCTGGCAGGTAATAAAGCGTATCATGGACGGCAAACCCGTAATTATTCACGGTGACGGTTCATCGCTCTGGACTATCACCCACAACAGCGATTTTGCCAAGGCTTACTGCGGACTTATCGGCAATATCCATGCAATAGGCGAGGCTTTTCATATCACCTCAGACGAAAGCGTAACATGGAACCAGATATATCAGATAATTGCTGACGAACTTGGCGTTGAACTTAAAGCGTGCCATGTTCCGTCTGACTTCCTCAATGCCATTGGTCCATATGATTTTGAGGGCACTCTTATCGGCGACAAGACAAGCACCGTGGTATTCGATAACTCCAAAATCAAACGTGCAGTTCCCGATTTTACGGCAACTGTCCGTGCAGATCAGGGCATCAGGAATACAATTCGCCATATTCTTGCACATCCCGAATTACAGGTCTGTGACGAGGATTTCGACAAGTGGTGCGATAAAGTGATAAATGCTGTAAACAATACTATAAATCAGCTTAAAGGAGAATAATCATGGATAATTTTCAGTTCTACAGCCCGACTGAATTTATTTTCGGCAAGGAAACCGAAAATCAGGCAGGCGAAATGGTCAAAAAATACGGCGGAACAAAAGTGCTCATTCACTATGGTTCAGGCTCGGCAGTTAAGTCGGGACTTATCGACCATGTAAAGGCATCTCTCGAAAAAAGCGGCATCGCATATACAGAACTCGGCGGTGTACAGCCAAATCCAAGGGATACTCTCATCTATAAGGGCATTGAGCTTTGCCGTAAAGAAAACGTTGACTTCATTCTTTCAGTCGGCGGCGGTTCATGCATCGACTCATCAAAGGCAATTGCTCTTGGTGTACCGTATGACGGTGATTTCTGGGATTTCTACGGCACAGGCAAAACAGTTGAAAAGGCTCTGCCTGTTGGTACTGTCCTCACCATTGCCGCCGCAGGAAGCGAAGGTTCGGGCGCATCTGTTGTCACCAAAGAAGAAGGCAGTTTCAAGCGTGATGTCGGCTCAGACCTTCTCCGCCCACGTTTCTCCATCCTCAACCCTGAGCTTACCTGTTCACTGCCTGCATACCAGACAGCCTGCGGTGCTACGGATATCATGGCTCATATTTTCGAGAGATATTTTACAAATAC
Source organism: Ruminococcus sp. (assembly GCA_024403995.1). GTDB lineage: Bacteria > Bacillota > Clostridia > Oscillospirales > Ruminococcaceae > Ruminococcus. The sequence goes on along the minus strand of JAKSQT010000003.1, from coordinate 33,545 downwards.
ACAGGAAGTTGAAGTCACAGACCGTCTCTGCGAGGCACTTCTTATGACTATGATAAAGGAAACTCCACGAGTTATCGCCGATCCGGGCAATTACGAGGCTCGTGCGAACATCATGTGGGCAGGCACAGTTGCTCATAATGATATCGTCGGAGTTGGCAGAAGTCAGGACTGGAACAGCCACAAGATCGAACATGAGCTTTCTGCACTTTATGACTGTGCTCACGGCGCAGGTCTTGCAGTTATCATGCCTTCTTGGATGGAATTTGTTTACAAGCATGACATTATGCGTTTTGCACAAATGGCAGTAAGAGTATGGGGCTGTGAAATGAATTTCGTTAACCCTGAACTTACAGCAATTGAAGGTATTCAGTGTTTCCGTAACTTCCTGAGCTGTATCGGTATGCCTGTCAATTTTGAACAGCTTGGCGCTAAAGAGGAGGATATCCCGAAACTTGTAGATAAACTTGGTCTTGGTGACGGCAAAACAGGCGGCTTTGTTGAGCTTTCGTCAGACGATGTTACTGAAATATTCAGAATTGCCGCTCATACAGCATTATAAATAAAACGGCACACGGAATGCAAATTCTGACGATTTTCAGTATGATACGCAGTTCACGTTCATAAACCGAACCTGTTATCAGCAGTTCAATTGCTGAACCGCCGTCAAGCTGTGGATAGGGCAGAAGATTATAAACGGCTGCGGCAAGGCTGAGAACGGCGAACTGGTGATATACGCCGGAAAATCCGAGCAGAATATACAGAATAATATTAGCGGCTGGTCCTGACAGCAGTATGAGAATACTGCGGTAAATCGGGACTATGCCGCTTTTTTCGGTTTCTATTTTTATGCCGAAGCCGCTGAGTTTCACCATTTTTATTTTTACGCCTAATATGAAGATTGCGGCAAGATGACCTAATTCATGCAGAATGCAGACCATTACAAAGCCGCTTGCTGTATATTTGTCTTTCATCAGAAAGATCAGTGCCGCAAATGCAAAAAACGAAAATTCTGCTTTGATTTTCGGGAATTTTATCCTCAATGTATTTTGTCCTTTCGATGTGGATTTGTGCGTTTATGTCATTCAATAATATTCCCTCACCCCTGAATATATGCAAAAAGGCTGCCCCCGAAAGAGCAGCCTTCATTATTTGCAGTAATAAGTTACTTGATAATTCTTACTTTGATAACACCGTCAACAGCGTTGATCTTGCCCTCAACAGTTGCAGGGATATCACCAACAACATCGAGCATTGTGTAAGCAAAATCCTTCTTGCTTGCGTTAACCATGTTTTCAATGTTAAGACCTTCATTGCCGACAACAGTTGTGATAGAAGCAATTGTTGTAGGAACGTTCTTGTGAATGATGCAGACCTTTGTGCCTACAGCGTTCATTGAAGCGTTAGGGAGGTTTACACTGTTCTTGATATTACCGTTTTCGATGTATTCGATAAGCTCCTCAGCAGCCATAACAGCACAGTTGTCCTCACTCTCAGGAGTTGAAGCTCCGAGGTGTGGGAGAACGATGATATTCTCAACGCCAAGAACGATATCGTCAGCAAAGTCTGTAACATACTTTGCAACCTTGCCTGAAGCAATAGCATCAACAACAGCCTGGCTGTTGATAAGCTCGCCTCTTGCGAGGTTGATAAGACGAACGCCGTCCTTCATCATAGCGATCTGCTCAGCATCGATCGTATTCTTTGTCTGAGGAGTATAAGGAACGTGGATAGAAATGTAATCACAGTTTGCATAAATTTCGTTGATATCTGTAACTATCTTTACAGAAGGTACAAGGTGGAGAGCAGCGCCAACTGAGAGGTATGGGTCATAGCCGATAACCTTCATGCCGAGAGCATCAGCAGCATTTGCGATCTTTCCGCCGATAGCGCCAAGACCGATGATACCGAGTGTCTTGCCTGCAATCTCAGGGCCTACGAACATTGACTTGCCGCCTTCAACTGTCTTTGGAGCATCAGGTGTGCCCTTGAGTGAAGCAGCCCATGCAGCAGCCTCTGTGATCTTTCTTGAAGCAAGAAGGAGAGCACAGATAGCAAGTTCCTTAACAGCATTTGAGTTAGCACCCGGAGTATTGAATACACAGATACCCTCCTGAGCGCAGCGGTCAACAGGGATATTGTTTACGCCTGCGCCTGCTCTTGCAATAGCAAGAAGGTTGTCAGCGAACTGCATATCGTGCATCTTAGCACTTCTTACCATAATGGCATCAGGTGCTGCACAGTCATCTGAAATAGCATATTTGCTCTTATCGAAAATATCAGTACCGATAGCAGAAATCTTATTTAATGTCTGAATATTGTACATTTCAATAAACCTCTTTTCAAAAATCAAATTTTTGACTGTCATGAGGCAGTCTGTTCCGCAATTATCCGGAACTATCCCCTGAATTATTCAATCAGGAATTTTCTTCCTCGAACTTCTTCATGAATTCAACGAGCTTTTCAACGCCCTCGATAGGCATAGCGTTGTAGATAGAAGCTCTCATACCACCGACACTTCTGTGACCCTTGAGGTTCTCGAAGCCTGCAGCCTTAGATTCCTTGATGAACTTAGCATCGAGTTCGTCGCTGCCTGTGATGAATGGTACGTTCATGAGTGAACGGTCCTTCTTCTCAACAGTGCCCTTGAAGAGCTTGCTCTGGTCAAGGAAATCATAAAGGATCTTAGCCTTCTTCTCGTTGAGAGCCTTCATAGCCTCAAGACCGCCCATCTTCTTGATCCACTTGAACACCTTGCCGCAGATATAGATGCCATAGCAAGGAGGAGTATTGTAGAGAGAATCAGCGTCAGCCTGTGTCTTCCACTTGAGGATTGTAGGAGTGCCCGGAAGAACGTCATCACGGATGAGATCTTCACGGATGATAGCGATAACAACGCCGGCAGGACCGATGTTCTTCTGAACGCCGCCATAGATAACGCCGTACTTTGTAACGTCAACAGGTTCTGAGAGGAAGCATGAGCTTACGTCAGCAACGAGATCCTTGCCCTTTGTGTTAGGGAGTTCCCAGAACTTTGTACCATAGATAGTGTTGTTCTCGCAGATGTAAACATAGTCTGCATCTTCAGGAATATCGAGGTCTGAACAGTCAGGAATATAAGAGAAAGTCTTGTCAGCAGAAGAAGCAACAGCGATTGCCTCACCATACTGCTGAGCCTCCTGATAAGCTCTCTTAGCCCACTGACCTGTAACTATGTAAGCAGCCTTCTTGTTCTTCATCATGTTCATAGGAACAGCTGAGAACTGTGCATGAGCACCGCCCTGAAGGAAAAGAACCTTGTAGTTGTCAGGAATATTCATAAGGTCACGGAGATCCTGTTCTGCTTCCTTGATGATCTGATCATAAACCTTTGAACGGTGGGACATCTCCATAACGGACATACCGCATCCCTTGTAATCAAGCATTTCTTCTGCTGCTTCCTTGAGGACTTCTTCAGGGAGTACAGCAGGGCCGGCACTAAAGTTGTAAACTCTGCTCATTGTAAAATATACCTCCATATATAATATTAAATTTATTCTGTTCTGAAAGCAAAGAGCACCATCAGAGCAGTAGTATTTGCCATACATTTATAATTATACTATTTTCGCTCTGATAAGTCAACATATAGAGAGATTTTTTTTTATTTTCAATGTTTTTTTTACTATTTCAGGTACAAAACAGCCTGATATACGTTAAAACTGACTAAAAATATATAATATCGCCATGTTAATCGTGGTTAACATAAGAAAAACGGTACGCAAACAGCGGCAATTATTTTGTGCAGTATTGACATATAATTTATCATTTATATCTTTGTACAAAGTTATCGCACAATACGCACAGCAATTCTCCGTTGGACGGCTTTTTTTCAAACGCAAACGGAATACATCCTGAGCTGAGTGCTTTTTCTGCTGCTGTACGCACCGATCTTTCGGCAAGCTCCGGCTTTGTTCTGCATTTTTCGCCGATGATCTTGTATATTCCGCAAATCTTTCCCGAAAGCAGCGAAGGCTCGTCAATACATATTTTAATAGCTGCTGTCAGATACCTGAAACCGAGGAGATCAGGCTGAAATCCGCATTTTATAAGGTAATTTCCGACAGCCTCATCATACATTATCTTCTTTTCTGCAAACATGATATCAAGTATTCTTTCGTATACATACTGCTCATTTATCGGCATCGGGAAACTGAAATCAACTCCCGCACGCAAAAGCTCCCTGTGTACGATTTTTCCCGATCTGAAAACACCTGTAAAGATATACATATCGGGATATTTCTTTTTCAGCTCTGCGATTCTGATGCATTCCCTGTTAACATCGAATACAAGTATCAATGCCGCATCAGGTTTATTTCTTTCGATGCATCTTTCAAAAACGCCTTTTTTGTATGAACAGCATATCGGATAGATACCTGTCCTTCTGAGACCTGCGGCAATTGTTTTGCCAAACGGATAGCTCACATCATTGATAATAATTCCTTTTTTCACTTACTTGCCTCCAAATGCGCAAAACCGTACCCCGAAAGGTACGGTTCTGCAAAACGTATGACAGAAATATGGAAAAAACTTATGAGAAGCACCAGGAGTCGAATGTAACGTCTCCGCTGAATTCAAAGTAGATATCAGTCTTGCCTGATGCATCGCCGCATACAGCGCCTTCGATCTCTGCAACGCTGCCGCCTGCCGGAACTTCAACGTAAGCAATAGCTTCACCTGTTGTGCCGCCCTTGCAAACCTTGATAACTGCGCCGTTCTTTGAAGATGCCTTAACAGTAAGTCCTGAAGCACCTGAACCGAAGTCAACGCCGCTAACCTTGATCCATTCGCCTGCGCCGCCTGAAACCTTAGTATCCATAAGTCCGTCAACCTTGATGTTCTTGGACTGGCTGGACATTGTTTCAGCCTGTACTGTTGTGTACGGATCGAGAGCTTCAAGCTGGCTTACACCCTTGTGTGAACCTGAGCATGAGAGCTTGCCGTTTGAAAGTGTACATTCGCTTATGCTTGGTGAACGGTAGTTGAGGTTGATGCCCATACGGTTCTCAACAACTCTTGTGTGATAGAGTACATAGTACTTATCCTTGAAGAATACGATAGAGTGGTGGTTATTTCCGCCCTTATCAAGTCCCTGACCGCCTGTGTTAGCAAATACACGGCCTGCGAACTGTGACTTTGTCCATGGGCCGAGCGGGCTGTTTGAAGTCATATAGCAGATATCGCCGCTGCCGAATGAAGAACCGTTGATGTTTGTACCGCCCGGAACATTCCAGTTGGAGCAGTATGAATAGTAGTAGGTATTGCCTATCTTGATAATGCTTGAGTCCTCAAAGAGGTATGGAGTTTCCATTGTAACAGGTGTGCCTGCGAGTGAGATCATATCGTCGCCGAGTTTTACGCATCTGCCTGTCTTAGGATTAGCCTTGTCTCTGTTGTCAACACCGCCGCCGAAGAACAGGTAGCCTGTGCCGTCATCGTCAACCATTACGCCCGGGTCGAACATCCATACAACATCGCTGCAGTTTGGTGAACCGCCTGTGAGGAGTGCATGACCGAGTGGATCTTTCCAAGGACCTGTCGGGCTGTCAGCTGTAAGAACGCCGATACCGCCGCCGCTGTTTGCGAAATAGAGGAAGAACTTGTCTTTGCCGTTGATGGTCTTCCAGCAAGCATCAGGAGCCCATGAGCATGAAGCCCAGCTTGCTACGCCGCCCTGTGTTCTGCCGTTTCTGCCTGCAACAGGGATAGCGCCGTGGTCAGTCCAGTTTACAAGGTCAGAAGATGAACAGCAGTTAATTGTGCCGACATCGTAACTGTTTTCCTTCATCTGGTTGCCATTGTATTCAAATGCATCGTTTGTTGTGTATACATAGAGTCTGTCCTTGTATACCATAAATCCCGGGTCTGCACCGAAACGCTGTGTATAGAGAGGATTGTTTTCTCCCTCTTTCTTCCAGCTTTCAGCAAGTTTAACTGATGAGAATTTCTGTGCCATAGCAGATGTATCCACCTCAACCTTTTCGGTCGGGAATTCGCTTATTTTTCCGAGAACGTACTGCTGAATGAGTACGAGGTCGTTGATTTCGTATTTGCCGTTCTTGTCAGCGTCAGCAGCCTTCTTTGTTGCAGCATCAAGTGAACCTGATGTAAGGAGACTTCTGCCGACTGCAACGTCAAGAGCATCGATAGAACCGTCGAATGTGATATCGCCACGGATAGCTGTGCTTGGATCTGCCGGAAGATCTGGCTGACCTTCGCCCTGGATACCTACACCTTTTTTAGCACCAATGCACTCATCAAGATAGAAGTCTGTAAGTGATGATTCTGTTTCAACATATATCTTTACGCCGGAAGCATCTGAAGGAATAGTATACTCGGTATTGATAAGCTGTGCCCATGCGCCGTCCGGAGCAGTTACATTAGCAATTTCATCATAAGCTGTTTCGCCGCTTGCATCTGTATATTCAAGCTTCATCATGAACTTTACGCTTTCGCCTGAATTCTGCTTAACGTGAGCGCTGAATGAATAAGCTTCGCCGGGCTTGAAAACTCTTGAATTAAGAGTATATATAGCGCCCATCCACTCGGAAGTTCTTCCTGAAACAAAGAGTGAATTGCTCTGAACATAGTGTTCCTTGTTTGACTGTTCAACTGTGTTTCCGCCTCTGTCACCCCAGTCGCTTGTACCGTCTTCAAATCCGCACTGATACCACCAGCCGTATTCATTCGGCTCAGGTTCAGGAATTGAAATTGTGCCGCTGCCATAGTTGAGCTGATCATTCGGAACCCACTGGCTCTCAGGAACCATGCCTATGAGAGTATTGTAAGCGAGTTTTGGCTGATTGTTTGAATCATAGAGAAGTGCATTTGAACCGGATGAGAGCCATGAGTTAGCGTCATTAGGTCCCCAGATCTGGATAAGTGTTACCTTGCCTGCACCAGCCTTGTTGCTTGCGTTGTGCTCCATAGCGTGCTGGAAGATAGCTTTGTACTTGTTAGCCTGATCCTGAAGTGAATATTTTCCGCTTTCAAGAGAGATATCAAGCTCTGTAACCTGAACGTCACAGCCTATTCCGAGATAATCGTCCATAGCCTGCAAGTAATCAACTGTGCCTGCGAAGCCCGTAGCATTTGCAGGAACGTGTGACTGCATTCCCATACCGTCGAGAATGCCCTTGCCGTAGAGTGATTTTACAAGATTATAGATACCGCTCTTTTTGTTGCCGGCTGTCATATACTCATTATAGTCGTTATAGAACAGCTTACAGGTCTTAGGAGCGTACTGTCTTGCATAAGTGAAAGCCTTTTCGATGAAGCTGTTGTCGCCGTAAACAGCTACCCAAGGAGAGTTGCCGTTTCCAACGCCCTTGCCTCTTGCGCCGCCGTTGCTGTCGCTGATACACTCGTTGCAGACATCGTATGCATAGAGGTCAAGTGTAGGATACTGTGTTGCATAAGCGTTGAACATATTCTTGATATAGCTTTCCATACGCTTATTCATAGTATTTACATCAACATATGAAGAAGACTGATTGAAGCCCTGTTTAAAGAAAGCTTCCGGTGTCTGGCTGTGCCATACAAGGGTATGTCCACGGAAGCCGATTCCGTTTTCTACGCAGAAATCAATAATTGCAGCAGCTCTGCTGAGAGATACCTTTACGTTTGTATCGCTTGAGCCATTCAGAACAAGAGTTGCATCAGGCTTTGTCTCGTTTTCACACTCAACACCGCTGCAGTCCTTGAGGATATTTGCAACGATACCTGAATTTTTAATGGTATTTCCGTTGAAGATGTTGCCTACACGGAAACCGTAGCTTGCAAATTCATTTTTAAGGCCCATGCCTGCAGGGGCAGCCTTAGCGGAAACCTTTTCCTTTGCTGTTACCTTGAAGTCATCGAAAGCAAAGTCATTTGTGCTTTCGGTTGTGATAGTAACGAGATATTCATATGTATTTGCAGGAGCTTTGTATGAAGCTGATATCTCAGTCCATTCGCCGGCCTTGACTTTTTCAGAAGCAAGTTCAACAGTTGTTTCCTTGTCGGTTTCCATATCCTTATAGAGAAGTGAGATGTGGAATACCTCGTCTGTTTCGCTGTAAACCTGAACGCTGTAGTCATATTTTGTGTCGCCCCAGAGATAGAAGCCCTTTGAAGAAGCGGCACCGTCTTCGGCAGATTGTCTTCCCGAAACGATCATGCCTCGTGAACCATTGAAGCCTTCATTTGAGACTGCTGTGAGTTCAGCCTGATCATTTGTGCTGTACCAGCCTCCGTATGTCACTTCAAAGTCGTTTGATACCGCAGCAGCGGCATAAGTTTTGTCAGTAATTTCCGGCAGCACTGTCATTATGCTCGTGCAGCAAGCTAATGCAGTCAGTGCTGACGCAATTCGTTTGAATGTCATACTTTTTCCTCCTTTAGTAAATTTAGGATTTTATATAATATATTAATTATATATCATCCCATAACGATTCATTTCAGCTATAAGAATACTATACCACATCAAAATATTCACTTTCAACCCACAAAATACAGATTAGGTGCACAAAATGACGAAAAGTAAAATCATGACATTGAAACGTAGAAAAACGGCTTGGCAATATGTTAATATTTCACAATGGAAGCGTAGTTGACGATTCAGGATGTGCCATTCAGATTCCTATTGAAATAAATACAGTTTTATGATAGAATAATATTTAGGGCATCTCTAAAAACCCGTTTTGAGTAAGAAAAAACAGATAGGTGCAGCAGATGCAAGGAAAGCCCTTGAAGGCGTGCTGTCGCACTCCGAGAGGGATTGACACAGCATATGCTGTACATAGCTGTTTTTTCTCAGAAGGGGTTTTTAGAGGTGCCCTTTATAATAATGAAAGAAGGAATACAGGTGGACAAATTCAGCATACTAAAAGAATACTTTGGTCACGACTCTTTCCGAAAAGGACAGGAGGAGCTTATCGATAATATTCTCGGCGGAAGAGATGTTCTCGGCATTATGCCCACAGGTGCAGGCAAGTCGGTCTGCTACCAGATACCTGCCGTTCTCATGGACGGACTGACGATAGTTATCTCCCCTCTTATCTCGCTGATGAAGGATCAGGTCAGTGCCCTTAATTCCGCAGGCATAAATGCCGTATGCATCAACAGTTCGCTCAGCGCCGAAGAATACCGCTATGCATTTTCCGCACTCTATAACGGAATGTGCAAAATATTATACATTGCTCCCGAGCGCCTTGATGCACCTGAATTTGTCTCTTTTGCCTCAAACACAAAAATCGCAATGGTGACTGTTGATGAAGCTCACTGCGTTTCACAATGGGGACAGGATTTCCGTTCAAGCTATCTTAGAATCGCAGGATTTATCGCAGGTCTGCCAGATCGCCCCGTAGTAAGCGCATTCACCGCAACTGCCACAAATGAAGTCCAGAAAGACATAATCTCTCTCCTTGAACTTAATGAACCGTTCACCGTGACCACAGGCTATGACAGAAGCAACCTGTTCTTTTCCGTTCAGCATCCCGACAACAAATACAAGGCGCTTGTAAAGCTGCTTGAAGGCTACAGCGGCAAAAGCGGCATCGTCTACTGTCTTTCACGAAAAAATGTGGAGTCTGTCTGCGAAAAGCTATGCAATGACGGCTATTCTGCATCACGATATCACGCAGGACTGCCGGACTCGGAACGCAGACAGAATCAGGAGGATTTCATCTTTGACCGTAAACAGATAATGGTCGCCACCAACGCTTTCGGCATGGGCATCGACAAATCCAACGTTTCATTCGTTATACATTATAATATGCCAAAAGATCCCGAAAGCTACTATCAGGAGGCAGGACGTGCAGGACGTGACGGCGAACCTGCGGAATGTACGCTCCTCTACAGCGCTTCGGATGTCCGCACGAACCGTTTCATGATTGAAAACTCCCGTGAGGAAAACGAGGAACTCTCCGACAGTGACCGCAAAGCCATGCTCGAAAAAGACCTTGAACGCCTGAAACAAATGACATTCTACTGCACTACGACTGACTGTCTCAGGGGATTCATGCTGAAATATTTCGGTGAAAAACCATCAAATTTCTGCGGCAAATGTTCAAACTGCACCGACGGATTTGAGACTGTTGACATCACGATCGACTCGCAGAAAATACTTTCGTGCATTTACCGTGTCCATCAGGCATCAGGACGTGACTATGGCAAGGTCATGATAACAGAGATACTCCGTGGCAGCAAAAATGAAAAACTGCTGAATCTCGGCTTTGACAAACTGTCCACCTATGGAATTATGGCTGAAACTACACCGAAAAAGCTCCGCTCAGAACTGGATTATCTTGCAGAATACGGCTATATCTCCGTAACTGAAGGCGACTATCCGCAGGTAAGGCTTACGGCTAAATCAGCAGAGATACTCCGTGACAAAAAGCAATTGACCATGAAACTTCCAAAAGAGAAAAAGCCTGCCGCCAAAAAAGCTGCGGCTGTCGGCACGGATGACTTCCTGTTTATGGAGCTTAAACGTCTCAGGAGCGCTATTGCCTCAAAGGAGCTTGTGCCGGCATACATCGTTTTTTCAGACTCTGCTCTCAGGGATATGTGCCGCATCAAGCCCACAACTATTCCGCAGTTTATGAAAGTCGCCGGTGTCGGAAAAGTCAAAGCGGAGAAATACGGAGAACAGTTTTGTAAGCGTATTGCCGAATATTTACTCGAAAACCCACAGCAAAACAGTTAATTTCTTTTACGGATTTACAAATATTTAATGAAATGTATCTTAAATAATAACACGAATGAATACAAAATATGATAATATTAATATGAGGTATTGTAACAACCTTTCAATGTCAGCTTTGTAAATTGCTGATAACGTATTACTCTCAGTACATACAGACAGAAGGGGGTGGGAGAATGAAAGATTTCACCAATTACTCAAAAGATATAATTAATGTAGTAGAAGAATACAATTACGATACCCAAGGCGAAATATATAACATGAATTTCAAGCGATGGCGTAAAAACAAACAAAATCCATACGCCTTCAACTTTGAAGTGAATAAAAAAGAAAGCGTCTACATCGAAAGCAAAGGCTTCAAAGCACCTAATCTTGCCGATGCAGAAGCCGAAACACTCGGAAAGATCGCCCGTATCATCGGCATTGCAATGCTTATCTGGATCTCAATAGACACGGTCATCAGTCAGCTCATTATACAGCTTTTTGATTACCTCGGATTTAATATTTACAGTACATTCTTCAATGCCCCATTAAGCGGCGGCAGAAAAGAAATGGTTATCGCCCTTATCGCAACTTCTTTCATGAAAACGATAATTCCCGCTATATACCTGAAAAAGGAACTGCGGCTCCCAAGCGATTCACGAGTCATGCATACCATGATACACCCTGCCGACCTTGTGCGTTCTCTATGCATATGCCTTGCTGTCAGCACTGTTGTCTCACTGCCGAATATCTATTCGGGCAGCACAGTTCAGCTTTTCAGCTACTTCATGAAGCTTGATGCTGATGTCTCTGTATGGGGACAGACCGAATTTCTGGTCTATACCGTCTATGATATCATTATTCTCTCAATTTTCTCGGAACTGCTTTTCCGTGGTGCGATTTTCACCGCCCTGCGGCAGTTTGGTGACTGGTTCGCAGTTATAGTGACCGCATTGATGTCAGGATTTCTTGTTCAGGACTTCTCGGAAATGCCTGCCGTAATTCTCATATCAATAGTTGCAGGCTCAGGCATGGTGCGTTCAGGCTCGGTCTATACAGCAATTTTTGTACAGATGGTATACAAGATATACCGCCTTGCAATAGTCATTATCGAAACTGTTTTAAAGCGTGATGTTTTTCTTGAAAGAAATATGTTCATGCTTGCCGTGTTCGCACTCAGCGTTGTTACGCTCATTTCGCTCTATCTGATGAGGGAAAAGAGAGAATACTACTCTGTATACGAATCGGAAGTTCCTGCCTATAAGCGTGGATTTTTCCTGATAAAAGGCTATCCACTCCCGGTAGTGGTATTCATATGCATACTTGCTGCTGTATTGAAAATGGTGCTGTAAGCTATGGAAAAATTCATGAAACGTGCCCTTGAACTTGCTGAAGAAGCTTTCAAAGAGGGCGAAGTTCCCGTTGGTGCAGTCGTGGTGAAAAAAACTACGGGAGAAATCGTCGGCGAGGGAAGAAATAAACGTGAGACCGCAAAAAATGCCCTTGCCCATGCGGAAATAATCGCAATTGACGAAGCCTGCCGCAGACTCGGAGGCTGGAGACTGCCTGAATGCGCCATTTATGTCACGCTTGAACCGTGCCCGATGTGCTGCGGTGCGATAATCAATTCACGAATAGATGACGTTATTTTCGGCGCATATGACTTTAAAAGCGGCTCGGCAGTGTCAGTTCAGAAAATGTTTGAGTATCCCTACAATTACCGCCCGACAGTCACAGGCGGTGTGCTTGAGGAAGAATGCTCGGCGGTCCTGTCTGCATTTTTCAAAGAACTTCGCATAAAAAAGAAAAAAACATAAAAGCATGGTAATTGACAGCGACACTGATATAGAAGTTTTGTACTGATTATTGAGGGAAACCCTTCCTCAGAAAGGTTTGCCCCCGATAAAGAGTAAAGTTTCTATATCAGTGTCGCTGTCAAGCGCCATGCTTATTTTTTATTCAGGCAGTTTGTCAATAAGTTCAAGCATATATTTCTGTATTGCAAGGGCATCATTCAGCGTAACGCCGTCACCTGAACCTGAACAGTCTGCGTTTGCCCAGCCCTGCGGCGTGATGTGGCTGCTGTCAGTGCCCACTCTTCCGAATTTATCCGGATTTACAAGCGCCTGCATTATCATGACAGTATCCGCAAGATTCACTTTGCTGTCGTTATTTGCATCGCCGCAAAGCGAAGTTTTCACAGTTGTTGAAGTAGTTCCCTGTGCTGCATTTGTACTCAGATAGCTGTCAATTACTGCCGCCCAGTAAAGTCCTATTTTCTCATAGCCCTCCTCACTTGGATGTATTCCGTCATGGAGGTCTGTATCAGGATTGATAACGCTGTGTATATCAACGAATACAACGTTTTTTCCTGCACTTTTGTATTTATCTGCTGTTCCCTGAACGATTTTGTTGAATGCATCGACATCCGCCTGCATATTGGTATCCATCATGCCGACGGAAGTACTGATATCGGGAATTGTTGAAAGGAAGATCACTCCGCTGCTGCTCATTTTTCCGAGAATATAGTCAATAAGCTCATTCAGCCTCTGTTCCGAGCCGTCAAGATGACCGTTGAAAACATCGTTTGTACCGATTTGCAGAAGTACGATGTCAGGCGAATATTTCTCCATATATCCGCCTTTCTGCAAAGTCTCGGTAATGCCGTTGAGCTTGCCGAAAAATCCGCCGTTTATATCCTTTATGGTATATCCGCTGTAGCCTGCATGGTTGTTGTCATACTCAAAATTTTTGCCGTTATAGGTGAACGATGCCTTGTCGCTTCCCTGCGGGCCTACAAAATCTATACCGCTGTAGCCCTCCTCGGTCAGTTTATAGTCAAGGTATTTTCTATAGCCGCCGTTTGTCCAGAAACCATCAGTTATTGAATCTCCAAGAGGCATGATTCTGACTGTCTGCTTTCTGAAATCGTCATTCATCGGCGGCTTTGCGCCCAGCATCAGTAAAAATGCCAATGCGGCTGAAAGAACAGCTATTTTCTTCATAGTATTACCTCCGAAATATTTTTTCACCGCAAATCATTCGGTGCTTTACTATATTTTACCATAAAAAGACGGTCAGCACAATAGATTATATTATGCCGACCGATTATTTTATTTTTTTTCTGTTTCAGGCTCTGAATTTTTCTTTTGCAGCAATTTCAGCAATATAAAGCATCCGCCGCCGAGAACTACTGTTGTGAAGATACTGCCTTCAATTCCGAAATCTCCGCCTGTGAGAATTTTATTATCCGATACTGCTGTTGTACGGAAGACTGTCTCGATCTTTTCCATACCGCTGACGCTTATTCCGTAGAAATTTCCCTGAATGCAGTTCCATACCGAATGTATCGCACAAACGCCCCAGATATCATCAGTCAGTAACATATACAGACCGGCAAAAGCACCGAAAAGCGCAAGATTTATGAATACAAGAGGCCCGAAGCCGTCATTGATGCCGTGTGCAAGTGAAAATGCCACCGAGCTTACAATAAGTGCAGTAACCGGTGAATGTTTTCCGCCGACACTGTTCAGGAGATAGCCACGGAACATGAACTCCTCGCTCATGCCCTGAAGAAACCAGCCCGGAATAAAGAGCAGTATTTCCGTCCACTTGATGCTTTGACTGAGGCTGATGCTCTGAACGCCCGTCACAGCGCTGAGAAGTACCACAAGACTGAAAATTACTGCGCCGATAACAATTCCAAGAAGATAATGCGGAACAGCTTTTTTCTTTGTCACTCCCATTGAAGCCACGGAACGCATCTCGATACAGCGGCAGTAGAAGATACTTGTGAGAGTGGCTGCCAATGTGCCATAGAGCGAAATTCTCATTACTCTTGGTATAGAAGAAAACGTTTTTGAGCGCTCCATAGCATCGTCAAACGCCATCTTGCCGCCGTCATAATTATTGGTGAATATTTCCTTGTAATCGTCAAATGCGAATATCATAGGTATAATACCTTCAATAATAGCAGCGATCGCAAAAACAATTATGAAATACAAAATCATTTTCCACAATTGGGGTGCGGCGTGCGATTTTGAAGACTTTTCAAGCATTTCAGATTTGATTTTCAGCATAATTCCCTCCGTAATAAAAAATAAAAAATAATATATGCATATTTCAGCATATTAATATTTTACTTTACACGGCTGCTTTTGTCAAGTAGTTTCAATATCATGTTATAAGTTGTCGGATGTGCTTTGTGCAGTACTGCATGAACCAAGTGTCAAAAAGTTAAAATTAAAAACTCATTTTTTACGGCAAGATATGACGTTTTCTGTGCATTGAGCAAAATGCACTAAATAGCAGTAACTTCAACTTATATTTTTTATGTGATTTTTCTCAACAAAGTCTATGTCTCACCACTTGACAAAGCTGTAAAAATAATATATAATTGTAATGTATATAATTGTCGGGAATAATATGTTCATCGTTT
The DNA here is from genome assembly GCA_024403995.1 of Ruminococcus sp. Lineage (GTDB taxonomy): Bacteria > Bacillota > Clostridia > Oscillospirales > Ruminococcaceae > Ruminococcus. The sequence continues at coordinate 18,408 of JAKSQT010000003.1, read as the reverse complement.
TCCTCGTGAAATCATGGAAATCAAGCGGTATTACGCTTTTTTCCCGTTGAAATTCACATGGAAAGGATTGACGATATGACCAGAAACGATTTTTCTGAAATGCTGCCCGAAATCGAAAAGCTTGCCGAAAAAGCTTCCGACGGCTATAAAATTGACCCTGAACTATACACTCAATATGATGTCAAACGAGGTCTGCGTGATATCAACGGCAAAGGCGTTGTCGCAGGTCTTACCAACATCAGCACTATCAACGTGAACGATAACGGTGACGGGAAACTCTATTACCGTGGCATCGATGTCGAAGATATCGTTTCAGGCTTCATCAAGGAAAAACGCTTCGGCTTTGAAGAAACTGTCTATCTTCTGCTTTTCGGCGCTATGCCGACTGAAGCCGAACTGAACGAATTCCGCAGGATACTCGCAGGCTACCGCACTCTGCCCCCTGCCTTCACACGGGATATCATCATGAAAGCTCCAAGCGATAATATGATGAATTCATTGGCTAAAAGCGTGCTTGCACTCTATTCCTATGACGAAAAAGCCAACGACATCTCTATAGGAAATGTTCTCAGACAGTGCATCCAACTGACGACTCTTTTTCCGCTTCTTGCTGTTTACGGCTATAATGCCTATAAATACTCAAGCAGCGGCGGAAGTCTGTTTATACACGATCCGAATCCGGATCTCTCAATTGCGGAAAATCTCCTGTATATGCTCCGCCCCAACAAGCACTATTCAGAGCTTGAGGCTCGTATCCTTGACCTTGCTCTTGTGCTCCATGCAGAACACGGCGGCGGCAATAACTCGACATTTACCGTTCATGTGGTCTCGTCTTCGGGCACTGACACATATTCCGCCATCGCCGCAGCACTCGGTTCTCTGAAAGGTCCTAAGCACGGCGGCGCAAATATCAAAGTCGCTATGATGTTTGAGGATATGAAATCAAACGTCGGTGACTGGACAAATGAAGATGAAGTTAAGGGATATCTGCGAAGACTCCTCAGAAAAGAAGCCTTCGACAGGGCAGGTCTCATCTACGGAATGGGACACGCCGTCTACTCACATTCAGATCCCAGAGCCAAAGTTTTCAAGAAATTCGTCGAAAAACTCTCCGCCGAAAAAGGCAGAAATGAGGAATTTCAGCTTTATTCTCTGGTTGAAAAACTCGCTCCGCAGGTCATCGCTGAGGAACGCAGGATATATAAGGGCGTTTGTGCCAATGTGGACTTCTACAGCGGCTTTGTTTACAAAATGCTCGGAATCCCTGATGAACTTTTTACACCGCTGTTCGCAACAGCAAGGATCGCAGGCTGGTCTGCTCACCGTATTGAAGAGCTTATAAACTCCAATAAGATAATCCGTCCCGCATATAAGGCAATTTCGCCTATGCGTGAGTATACGGACATGGAAAACAGAATAGACTGACAACTTTCTCTTGCAGGCAGTTTTCTGCCTGAGTTCAAGACAATATAATATAACGACTTTTTTTGGAAGGAATGAAAATAATATGAATAATTCAACAGAGCTTTTCAATTACAACGGAATTAATTGCGTAAAGCTTGCCGCAGGCGGATATGAAGCCTGGATAGCCTATGAGATAGGCTCAAATGTTGTCCGTCTCAGAGATAACGCCAACGGATTGGAGTTCTTCCGCTTCAACCCTGATAATACTGCTGAGATCATCAAGCAGTCACCTGAAGTATGGGGACTTCCTACACTTTATCTTCCTAACCGTTTTGCAAACGGCGTACTCAAAGCTTCCGATGCAGTATACAACCTTCCGATAAATGAGGGACTGCCGTATAATAACCATATCCACGGTTTTCTCCACAAAAGAGCTCATGAACTTGTTGAGCACAATGCCGACAGCAACTGCGTATGGGTAAAAACCCGCTATGTCTACGATGAAAACGATGAATTTTTCAGCTATTTGCCTATAAAATTCACCGCTGAATATACATTCACTCTTTCTGAACAGGGACTTGAACAGAATATCAGATTTACCAACTATTCAAATGTTGCGCTGCCAATGTCCCTTGCTTCACACACTGCTATCAATGCTCCTTTCGTTGACGGCGGCAAGGAGGAGGATATCCGCCTTACTGTTCCGATAAGCAAGAAATGCGAGCTTAACAACAGATGTCTCCCGACAGAGCGCCTGAAATCACTCACCATGTATGACCTTGAATATAAGAACGGTGCTAAGTGCCCTGTTCTTCAGGTCTGCGACAACGATATGTATGTCGGTGAAACAGGCGAACTTGACGGAGAAAAGTTCCACGGCTTCATTGCCGAGGACGCTGCAAGCGGCAAAAAACTCTGCTGCGAGGTTTCCGACGAGTATAAGTTCTGGATCATCTGGAATGACAGAGGTTTCAACCATTACTTCTGCCCTGAGCCGATGACCGCCATGATCGATGCTCCGAACCTCTCACTCGACAGAGATATCACAGGCTATACGGAAGTCAAGCCGGGCGATACCTTCGAGTCACACCAGAGATTTTTCACAAAGCTTCCTGTATCGGAAGGCTGATTTGTCCGCTTAGTCCAAAAAGTCGCTTAATTCCCTGTTTCTGTCTGAGACAGGGAATTTTTGTGCTTTTAATCTGCTAAAAATATGCACAAATTCGCTCGCTATATTTTTAGGTTTTGTGTATTGTATACAAATATCACCATAAAAATAATACATTTTAATTTTTCGTTTTCTATTGTATTATGCGGCGAATTATGGTATAATAAAACAAATGCGGCGTAATGCTGTCGCTCTTACGGAATTTTATGTGATTTATTGAGGGAAACCCTTTTGAAAAAGGGGTGGCTTATGCCCCGTCCCCTCTGTCACTTCGTGACATCTCCCCACCCTGTGGGGAGTCACCCGATAAATGACAAAAGTTTCTATAAAAGCAACTGTATTGCCATGACCGTTTTTGATATGACAGCACTGCACAAAGATCGTGCGGCAGAAACGCAGTCAGATTTTTCGTCAGTGTTCATAGAAATACCGCCGGAATACTTTCGTATGTCAAGGGATTTCTGTGTGCTATGACGGAAAATATACAAGTTTATGACGTATAAAGTCATCAGACGTGCTTTGTGCAGTGTTGCCGCAAATATTAAATTAAGGAGAAATATTATGAAGTTCGGTTACTTTGACGACGTAAATAAGGAATATGTTATCAATTCCCCAAGAACACCATATCCATGGATCAACTACCTCGGAACACAGGGATTCTTCTCCCTTATTTCCAACACCGCAGGAGGCTACTCTTTCTATAAGGATGCCCGTCTCCGCAGAATCACCCGTTACCGCTATAACAACGTTCCTATCGATATGGGCGGACGCTATTTCTATATCAACGACAACGGCACTATCTGGAACCCAGGCTGGTCTCCTGTAAAGACAGAGCTTGACTCTTATGAATGCCGCCACGGTATGGGCTATACCGTTATCACAGGTAAAAAGAATGACCTCAAGGCTGAGGCTACTTTCTTTGTTCCTCAGAACTATGACGGTGAAGTTCAGCAAGTTGTCCTCACAAACGAAGGCAATGCTCCAAAGACATTCTCATTCTTCTCATTTGCTGAATGGTGCTTATGGGATGCTCAGGATGACTGCACAAACTTCCAGAGAAACTTCTCTACAGGCCGTGTTGAGATCTCAGGCTCTACAATTTACCACAAGACTGAGTACAGAGACAGACGTAACCACTTCGCTTTCTATACAGTAAACGATTCTATTGACGGCTATGATACTGACCGTGATGCTTTCATCGGTCTCTACAACGGCTTCAATAACCCACAGGTTGTTGAGGCAGGCACAGCAAGCAACTCTTTTGCTGACGGCTGGTCACCTATCGCTTCGCACTTCAAGAAGATAACTCTCGCTCCGGGCGAGTCCAAGACTCTCATCTTCATTCTCGGCTATGTTGAAATGCCTGTTGCTGAAAAGTTTGAGGCTGACGGCAAGACCATCAACAAGGTTAAAGCTCTTGCTATGATGGACAAGTACAACACTCCTGAAAAGGTTGCCGCAGGTCTTGCTGAACTCAAGGCTACATGGGATGAGCTTCTCGGCATACTCAATGTAAATACACCTGATGACAAGGTTAACCGTATGGTTAACATCTGGAATCAGTATCAGTGTATGGTAACATTCAACCTCTCACGTTCTGCTTCATACTTTGAAAGCGGTATCGGCCGTGGAATGGGCTTCAGAGACTCCAATCAGGACGTTCTCGGCTTCGTTCACCAGATTCCTGACAGAGCAAGAGAGAGAATCATCGACATCGCTTCAACTCAGTTCCCTGATGGCGGCTGCTATCACCAGTATCAGCCGCTTACAAAGAAGGGCAACGCTGATATCGGCGGCGATTTCTCAGACGATCCGCTCTGGCTCATTCTTTCAGTTGCTGCTTACATCAAGGAAACAGGCGACTGGGGTCTCCTCGATGAAATGGTACCTTACGACAACGATATGAGCAAGGCTCAGACTATGCTTGAGCACCTCAACGTTTCATTCTATCACATTGTAAACAACCTCGGACCTCACGGTCTCCCGCTTGCAATGAGAGCTGACTGGAACGACTGTATCAACCTCTCATGTTTCTCAGATACACCTGGTGAAAGCTTCCAGACATACACCAATCCTAAGTTTGCTGCTGAGGGCGGCTACTCAAAGGTTGCTGAGTCTGTAATGGTCGCTTCACTGTTCACATACGCAGGCCCTGCATACGTTGGTATCCTCAAGCACCTCGGTAAGAACGATGAGGCTGCTAAGGCTCAGGCTGAGATCGACAAGATGAAGGCTAACGTTATGGAATCTGCATGGGACGGCGACTGGTTCATCAGAGCTTATGACGCTAACGGCGAAAAGATGGGCTCAAAGGAATGCGAAGAAGGTCAGATATTCATCGAACCACAGGGCTTCGCTATCATGTCCGAAATCGGCAAGGATCAGGGTGCTGACCTCAAGACTCTCGCTGCTATCGACGAAAGACTCAACACTAAGTTCGGTCTCGTTCTCAATAATCCTGCATTCACAAAGTACTACGTTCAGTACGGCGAAATTTCCACATATCCGGGCGGATACAAGGAAAATGCAGGTATCTTCACACACAACAATGCATGGATAATCTGCGCTGCTGCTTATGCAGGTCAGGGCGATCAGGCATTCAAGTACTACTCAGAAATTGCTCCTGCATTCACTGAGGATACTTCCGATATCCACAAGACTGAACCTTACGTATACGGTCAGATGATCGGCGGTAAGGATGCAGGTTCTGATATCGGTCAGACAGGCAAGAACTTCGGTCAGGGCAAGAACTCATGGCTCACAGGTACGGCTGCTTGGAATATGGTTGCTATTTCCCAGTATATTCTCGGCGTACAGCCTGATTTCGACGGTCTGAAGGTTGATCCTTCTATTCCTCACGAATGGGACGGCTTCACTGCTGTTCGTAAGTTCAGAGGCGCACAGTTCAACATCACTGTCAAGAACCCGGAGCACGTTTGCAAGGGCGTTAAGTCAATGACTGTTGACGGACAGGCTGTTTCAGGAAATGTTATCCCTGCAGCTAATGACAACGGCATCCACGAGGTCGTTATCACTCTCGGCAAGTAATTGCATAAAATTAAGGCGTATCCGCTGGGGTACGCCTTTTTTATATGTTATGATGAAGTGTTATTGCCGAAACTGAATGAAATCGGCATTTTTTGTTGTCAACAGTTGTCATAATTTACCATTGCATCTGACCGCATACTGTGATATAATTGATAAAAGTCAAAGGAAGTGATGCAATGTCAGTGAATACAAAAAATAATCCAACAGAAAAAATGCGGTATATTGTCCTTACAGGGCTGTTCTCCGCACTTATCTTCATATTTACAGCCTGCCTGCATATTCCGTCAGGTTCAGGCTTTACTCATGCAGGTGACGGTATTCTCTACCTTGCCGCCTGTATCCTGCCTGTGCCATATGCCGTCACCGCAGGAATTATCGGCGGTACACTTGCTGACGGACTGTCAGGCTTTCCAGTATGGATACCTGCCACTATTGCTGTCAAAGCGCTGACTGCGCTGTTTTTTACGAATAAATCGGCAAAAATCCTTACTTTCCGCAATATCTGCGGCATTGTCCCGTCCCTTGCGGTATGCATCGCAGGCTATACTCTCTACGAGGGCACTGTCCTTGCAAAAGGCTTTTCCACGTCTGCTTTAATTGCGGCGGCAGCTCAGATTCCTTCATACTGTGTGCAAATTCTGGCAAGTACCGTGCTTTTCATAATTACTGCGGCGGCACTTGATAAAGCTGATTTCCGCCGTAAATTCAGGTTATAGAATGACGTGGGCGGCATCCTCGATGTACCCAAAACCAATTTTTCTACAATCATAGGCATCCTCGTGATGTCTTTTTTCTTTTTAAGTGAATATACTTTCTAAAGAGCATCTCTAAAAAAGAAAGTAGGTCTGCTATGAAAAAAATACTCACTGTTATCACATTTTCTGCATTATTGCTTGGAGGCTGTTCGGCTGAAACCATGCCCGTACCAAATATTTCTCCTGATACAACGACTGCCGCAGAAGAACATGAAGTAATCGTGACAAAAGCCTATACTCCGCTGAATTATGACTATCAGCAAGGCGAATGGATACCATATTTCGACTATGAGAACTATTTGCAGGGAAAAACCGAAGACGAGTTCAGACAGGCTATCCGAAAGCGCTTCACCAATGCAAAAGAAAACGGAATAAACACAGTATATCTGCATATTCACCCAAGCGGTGATGCGTACTACCACTCACAGCTCTACCCCAAAGGCACATTCTGGGACGGTGAATATGACCCTCTTGAAATTATGCTTGATGAAGCTCATAAACTCGGTCTTTCGGCGCATGGATGGCTCAATCCCCTGCGTTTGCAGTATACTGACGAATTTGAAAATATTCCTGACAGTTATATTACAAAACAGTGGTTCAATACGCCTGAAAGCCCAAATATTGGCGAAGTCAGCGGCAGAATGTACCTGAAACCCGATTCACCCGAAGTTATCACTCTGATAACGGATACAGTCGCAGAAATAATTGAAAATTACGATGTTGACGGCATTCACATTGACGACTACTTCTACCCGACGGTATCACCCGATTTTGACAGCCGTGAATTTGCATCAAGCGGCGAAAATGACCTTGCAAAATGGCGCACTGACAATATATCACGGCTCGTTCAGGCTATTTACCGCACTGTCAAAAGCGCTGATGAACGCCTGATTTTCGGGATAAGTCCGCAGGGAAACATAAATTCTGACTATAATTCACAGTATGCCGATGTTAAACGATGGCTTGCTGAAAGCGGATTCTGCGACTACATGATACCACAGCTCTACTACGGCTTTGAGCACGAAACTCTCCCATTTCAGGCGGCTCTGGAGCAATGGGAGAGCCTGCCGAAAGCTGAGGATGTGCGGCTTATTATCGGTCTTGGAGCATACAAACTCGGCAAAAATGACGCATGGGCAGGCGCATCTGCTGAAACCGAATGGATAGACGACCCGGACATTATCAGCAAACAAATCAACGCAGTGAAAAAATCAACAGCTTCGGGATATGCACTGTTTTACTGACAATTCAGACTAATCTGATTTTGAAACGTTTCAGCCAATAATCAAGCTGAATGAAGTACGCTATCGTCTGCGGCAGGTTCATGAGCTGACCGTACCACTGCACATTTTCGCCATGCATCAGCAGTTTTTCAAGCTCCTCACGCTTGACAAGTTCCGTAAGAGGTGTCTTTGTATCAAGGACATTTCGGAGTTTCTCGGTAACAGCTTCAAGAAATGCAGGATTGTGTGTTTTGGGATATGGACTCTTTTTGCGCCACAGAACTTTTTCCGGCAGCCACTCTTTCATGGCTTCACGCAGCAATCCTTTCTCCCTTCCCTGATGATCCTTGTATTCCCATTTCACATTGTAAAGATACTCCGCAAGACGATAGTCACAAAACGGCACACGCACCTCCAGTCCGCTGTACATGGACATTCTGTCTTTGCGCTCCAGCAAATTCTGCATGAACCAATAGAAATTCAGCTCCGTCATTTCTCTCATGCGGCTGTCGGTACCGCTGTCAGTTGAAAGTTTCATGGCATGATCAGCAGTCCGCCTGTAAGCGCTGTAAACATAATCATCCGCATCAATTTTATGAGCATATTCATCACACAGAAAACGTGAACGATATGCCGTACTTTGCGCCCACGGAAAGCCGTCCGTCATGCGGATATCCTCGTCACGATACCACGGATAGCCGCCGAAAAGCTCGTCAGCACACTCACCTGAAATAGCGACTGTGCCTGATTTTTTTATCTCACGGCAAAAAATCAGCATCGATGCATCAACATCCGCCATTCCCGGAAGTCCCCTCGCCTCGACAGCATCGTCCAGCGCATCAACCAGTTCACCCGTGTCAATGACCGTCCAATGATGATTTGTGCCCAGAAATTCAGCCATGCAGCGGATATACTCAGGATCGCTGTTCGGCTGAAAATGGCTCGCTTTGAAGTACCTGTCATTGTCCTTATAGTCCACTGAAAACGTGTCGAGAACCTTGCCGAGTTTTTTCATTTCAGCCGCCGCAACTGCCGAAATTATGCTTGAATCCAGTCCACCCGAAAGGAAAGTACACACAGGAACGTCCGAAACAAGCTGTCGGCGTATCGAATCAAGCACAAGCTCACGAACATGCTCGGCTGTCTGTTCAAAAGTCTCGTTCAGCTCATAAGCTTTCAGCCGCCAGTACTCCCTTATGTGCAGTCCGTCAGCATCATATACTGCACAACAGCCCGATTTCAGCTCATCTACGCCACGTATCACGCCGCAGCCTGCCGTCCTCGCAGGTGATATGAGCAGAAGTTCAGCCGCACCTGTACTGTCGATCTCATGCGGAACTTCGGGATGTTCAAGCAAAGCCGAAAGCTCCGATGCAAAAATCAGCTTATCGCTTTTCAGACAATAGAAAAACGGTTTCACACCAATTCGGTCACGGGCGAAAAATGCTCTGTGCCGCTCGCTGTCATAGACTGCAAATGCGAAAATACCGTTGAAATGCTCAACGCAGTCCTCTCCCCATTTCGCAAAACTTTTCAGCACAACTTCGGTATCAGAGTGAGTTGTAAACTCAAATTCATCACAAAGCTCCTTCCTTATTTCATCAGTATTGTACAATTCACCGTTATAGACTATGGTAAATCTGCCGAAAGTCATTGGCTGTCTGCCGCCTGAAATATCGATGACTGCGAGCCTTGTATGTATCATCGCCGCCTCTTTTGTCAGAACGATTCCCCTTTGGTCTGGACCACGCCTTATCAGAGCTGTCTGCATCTTCTCATAAATTTTCATGTCCTCACGCATATCCTCAGTAAAACTGATAGCACCTGCAATTCCGCACATACATTTCTCCGCCGCTTTTCGGCATACGGTACGCCGTTGTTTACCCATATTATATGTCTGATAACTGTGCATTGTTACAATTTTTTCAGCATATAATTGAACGAACCGCACAAAGTAAGGAGGGATGATCTTGAAAACACTGCCCGAAAAACGTGCCATAATTCTGGGACAGTACATCATTGAAAACAAAGCAACGGTTCGTTCAACAGCAAAGAAATTCGGTATCAGCAAAAGTACCGTGCATAAGGACGTGAGTGAACGGCTAAAAACCGAAAATCCGCCGCTTTACGCTCAGGTCAAGGAAATTCTTGAGATCAACAAACAGGAAAGGCATATTCGTGGCGGTCTTGCCACAAAAAAGAAGTACATAGAAATTGCGTCAAAGAAGCAAGGATATTTCTGAGCATCGCAAAAAACGGGCAGACCTTTCGTTGGAAAGATTTGCCCGTTATTCATTAATAATTGAATAAGAGTATCATTAGTCTGCCGTCTGTTGTTTATATCTTCCAGATATTTTCAGCATAGTCAGCAATGGTACGATCTGAGCTGAATTTGCCTGCATTGCACATATTCAGCCATTGTTTCTTCGCAAAACCAATTCGGTCTCCACTGAAATCCCTGAGACACTGCAATTTTTTCTCAACATAGTCCTCAATATCGCCAATAAGATAGTAGTGGTCAGGAGTATGCCAGCTTGCGCCGTCGAGAAGTGCGGTATAAAGCTCACGGAAATCGCCGCTGCCGCCGTCTGAGACTGTGCCGTCGATAAGCGAAGAAACCACCTTTTTGATCATCGGAACAGCAGAAAATCTCTCACGGCTGTCATATTCAGGCACAATTTCGGCAAGTTCCTCGACCTTTGCGCCAAAAATGTAGTTGTTTTCCTCGCCAGCCTCCTGAACAATTTCGATATTTGCGCCGTCGTAAGTGCCGAGAGTTACAGCACCGTTGAGCATAAGTTTCATGTTACCGGTGCCGCTTGCCTCTGTACCGGCAGTAGAGATCTGCTCAGAAATATCGGCGGCGGCAACAAGTTTTTCAGCACTTGACACATTGTAGTTCTGCACAAATACAACTTTCAGTATATCTTTTGTCTGCTCATCCTCGGAAACGATTCGTCCGATTTCGTTGATATATTTGATTATAGCCTTAGCCCTGCGGTATCCGGGGGCAGATTTTGCGGCAAAAATAAACGTAGTTGGCGGAAAATCGGTAATTGAGCCGTCCTTGATACCGTAGTAGATCCACAGAATTGAGAATGCGTTGAGAAGCTGTCTCTTATACTCGTGAAGGCGCTTTATCTGGATATCGAAAATCTGCGAACTATCGACATCAACGCCGTCATTGGCCTTGATAAACTGCGAAAGCTGTGCCTTTTTTTGTTGTTTTATATCAATAAACCGACGCATTATCTTCTCGTCATCAGCATATTTTTCAAGCTGTTTCAGCATTCCAAGGTAGGTCACCCACTTGTCAGAGCCAAGAAGCTCAGTGATAAGCGCCGAAAGCTCTCTGTTGCAAAGCGCAAGCCACCTTCTTTGAGTGATGCCGTTGGTTTCGTTGAGAAATTTGTCAGGGCACAGACTATACCAGTCGGCAAGCACAGAATCTTTCAGAATTTGCGTGTGAATCTCGGCAACTCCGTTTATGTGACCGGAGGCATAGCAAGCCATATCAGCCATATGGACCATGCCGTCCTTTATGATTTTTACGTTGCTGATAGTATCTTTTTGTACGTCATTCACGTACATTTCAGCAATAAGCGCTTCATTAATCTGAACGATGATGCTGTAAATTCTTGGCAGAACTTTTTCTATAAGTTCACAGTTCCACTTTTCAAGAGCCTCCTGCATAACAGTATGATTTGTATAGTTGAATACTTTTTTAGCAGTATCAAGCGCTTTTTTAAAGTTACAGCCTTCATTATCCACAAGCTGACGGATAAGTTCAGGTATCGAAATTACAGGATGTGTATCATTGAGCTGAACAGAAATATAATCTGCAAGATTATCAAGTGTACCAAAACGAGCCTTATGTTTACGAAGAATGTCCGTCAGTGATGCACAACTAAAGAAGTACTGCTGCTTAATTCTCAGCATCTTTCCTTCATCAGTATCATCGTTCGGATAAAGCACACGAGAAATATCCTCTGCGTAGATTTTCTCCTTTGAGGCTTCAAGATAATTCTGCTGATTGAACAAATCAAAGTCAAATTCACAAAGCGGTTCAGCCTGCCACAGCCTGAGAGTGCCGATATTCTCCGTCATACAGCCAAAAATCGGCATATCGTATGGCACAGCCTTCACAGTCTGTCCGTTATATTCAACAAAAACGCTTTCCTCCTCACAGCGTTTTGACCAACAGTCGCCATATCTCGTCCAGTCGTCAATGTGCTCCTTCTGAAATCCGTCAACAATGGTCTGGCGGAAAAGTCCGAACTTATAGCGTATGCCATAGCCATCGAGAGGAAGTCCGAGAGTTGCCGCAGAATCGAGGAAACAAGCCGCAAGTCTGCCCAGACCGCCGTTTCCGAGTGCGGCATCTTCAATAACCTCAAGGTTGGCAAGATCAAGACCAAGCTCGCCGAAAACCTCGTTCACATCATCATAAATTCCGAGACACAGCAGATTATTGTAGACCGCACGGCCGACTAAAAACTCCATTGAAAGATATGCGGCACGTCTGCCCGACAAATGTTTTTTACGGGAATTGTCCCATTTTTCGGCGTACATCTCCATAATTGCATCGCCGAGTGCGTTGTGTATCTGCTGTGGTGATGCTGATTTTACGTCTTTCGGAAGTCTGCCTGTGAATTTTTCTTTAAAAATGTTCTTATCCATAGTTCACTCCATTAATTATCTGTTATACATTCTGTTTAGTTTCTTTATCTTCTTTGCAAGTTCAGGGGTAAAATCTTCTGCCTGTGTACGAAACTGCCAGTTATTACCGAGAGTAGACGGCGTGTTCATACGGTCGCTTTTGGGGCTGTCGAGGAAATCCTGTATCTGAGCAGCCGCAACCATAGCCACACTTGCCCACGCCTGACGGACAACTGCCATCGGTATCTCGCTTTTTTTCTTTACATTAAGATATTTTTTGGCGAATTTCAGGCTGTTTTTGTCCATTACGCTTACCCAGCCATTGAGAGTCTCGTTATCGTGAGTGCCCGTGTAGGCGAAACAGTTCGCAGTCGTGAAATTATGCGGCAGATGCTCATTCTTGCCGTCGCTGAAGCCGAACTGGAGCACTTTCATGCCAGGATAGCCGCATTTATCGAGCATTTCACGCACTTCAGGCGTGATAAATCCCAAGTCCTCGGCAATGATATTCAACCTGCCAAGTTTCTCCTCAGCAAGCCTGAAAAGCTCGTAATTCGGGCCTTTCTCCCACTCACCCACGGTTGCATCCTCGTTTCCGTATGGAATTGCATAGTAACTTTCAAAGCCACGGAAATGGTCGATACGCACGATGTCATAAAGCTTTGAAGCGGCGTAAATTCGGTCTATCCACCACTCGAAACCGGTCTTTTTGTGATATTCCCAGTCATAAAGCGGATTGCCCCATAGCTGACCTTTCGGCGAAAAATCATCAGGAGGACAGCCTGCCACAGCCGTCGGCATATGCTTCTTATCAAACCGGAAAAGCTTAGGCATCGTCCAAGCCTCAACGCTGTCCAAAGCGCAGTAAATCGGGATATCTCCGATAATTTCAACGCCGTTGTCATTGGCATATTTTTTCAGTTCTGCCCATTGATGGCTGAACTCATACTGGACGAATTTGTAAAATGCAATTTCATTTTTCAACTCTTTTTTTGCAGAAGAAACAGCCTTTGCCTTATGCATTGCAAGCTCCTCATCCCATTCATACCACGCTTTTCCTTCATTTTTGTCTTTCAGCGCCATAAACAGGGCATAATCATCAAGCCACGCTTTATTTTCAGTGCAGAATGCCTTATATTCCGCACATTTTGAGGCTTTGAAACGGCTGAATGCAATTCGCAGGACCTCATAACAATTTGTATAAATAATGCTGTAATCCACCTTTTCCGCATCATTTTCCCATTTATATGATGCAAATTCGTGATGTTCAAGCAGTCCGTCAGCTTCAAGGATATCGAAGTCGATGAAATACGGATTTCCTGCATGAACGGAAAACGACTGATATGGCGAATCACCATAGCTTGTTGGAGAAAGCGGCAAAATCTGCCAGCATTTCGTTTCGCTTTTTCGCAGGAAATTAACAAATTCAAAAGCGTGTCTTCCCATTTTTCCTATGCCGTATTCTGACGGCAGACTTGAAATGTGCATCAGTATGCAGCTTTTACGCATAAATATCACCTCTTGTATAATTTTATTGAATAGTGTTAAGAATAAACTTGAATTGTTTTAATCACCCGAAGGAGGCGGCTATGAAAACTTCACAGCGCATAATTTCTTTTCTCATGGGATACTTTCTGTATTGTCTTTTCGAGATCGTTTCCCGTGGATATACTCACTGGACAATGGGTATTACAGGCGGTATTGTCCTCTCCGTACTTTACGAAGTGAACCGCCGTGACGGAATGACACTTCTGAAAAGCTGTTTTATCGGAGCACTCCTCATCACTGCACTTGAGCTTGCCGTCGGGATATTCGACAACACTATTATGCACTGGCAGGTCTGGGATTACTCCGATATGCCGCTGAATTTTCTTGGTCAGATATGTCTGCCGTTCTCCTGTCTGTGGTTCATTCTCTGTGTGCCCGTCTACTATATCTGCAAGCTGCTTAGGAGAATGTTCAGACAGCATGGGATTGAATGAAACAGTAATGTCATCATCACTTCAACTAATAAACGCTTTAAGGCAGAAACGCAGTTAGATTTTTCGTCAGATTGTACAGAAATTTTGCAGGCATACTGTCGTATGGCAAAGAATTTCTGTGCAAGATGACGGAAAAGATACAAGTTTATGACGTACAAAGTCGTCAGACGTGCTTTGTGCGGTGTTGCCTTAATATCCGCATTTTTTCAGATTGCTGACAATATCCACATAAACCTCACGCACGTCAAATCCCTCGATATTTTCACGCATCAGGTCAATAACATCACCGTGGCTGATACCACGCTTCTGCTTTGTGGTGAAATTATAGAACTCGCCGTGTTTAGCCGACTCGATCCACACAAGACCGTCATTATCGCCGTTCAGCTTCTTGATGAGCATATAGCCGATATTCAGCGGGAAACCGGCTGAACCCGCACTGCTCATGGTTGACATATAGCTTCTGTAGACTACATCCGGTGAGTCAGCCATCAGAGGATTATCACGTTTTCTTGTTTTTGCACTGAGGTCGATAACGCCTGCCATAAAGTCGGGAGCAGTATCGCCAAGCTTTGAGAAAATCGAGTTATAGCGCTTTTCAATGAACTTTTTCAGTCTGTCAGGCAGCTTTTCAAGAAGGAAATCTACCATATCACAGCCTTCGTGAGGAGTATTTATAGTCGTAAGCGTAGCAACATACTTATCCATGCCAAGGCAGCTTATCGCATAGCGTGAGTCCAGACCGCCCTTTGAGTGAGCGATGATGTTGACCTTTTCTGCGCCTGTTTCTTTCAGCACATTGAGAATTGTCTGTTTCAGCTCCTCGGCGCTCTTAGCAACTGCAAGCGACGACTGCTGTTTGCCGTAGTACACAGATGCGCCGTTCTTTATGAGAATCGCTGGGATTCTGCCCCAGTAGTTCACAAGCTGCCAGTCACGGAAGAAAATGCCGTGAACGAGGAGTATCGGGTATTTTGTTTTGCATATCTCATTTTCAGCACGGGCATTGTCAAGTTCGATTTTGTCTGATTCTACGATATATTCACGCCTTGCGGTCTTATAGAATTTGCGTATCAGGAAGATGTTGACGACAGGCACCCACCAGAACATCAGCATGAGTATATAATCTGAAATTTTTACCTGTTTTGCGTTGAGACTTATTTTTAGTATGCCCATGAATACCGCAATTCCGAGAAATATCACAGAAACTATCGGTGAAACGATTTTTGCCCATAATGCGGCATCTGACTTCACTATCCAGACTATGACAGCAATTATCTCGATAACAGCCGCAAAGCCGCTTATCAGTATCATGTCAGCGCCACGCCTCATACGTCTCAGATGGGAATTAAGAGCGTTCTTATTGCCTCTGCGGAAAAGAATGACGTTATA
Source organism: Ruminococcus sp. (assembly GCA_024403995.1). Taxonomy (GTDB): domain Bacteria; phylum Bacillota; class Clostridia; order Oscillospirales; family Ruminococcaceae; genus Ruminococcus. The sequence goes on along the minus strand of JAKSQT010000003.1, from coordinate 2,780 downwards.
TGCAATGAAAAGCACTATTGTACACAGCACTTTTATCGCTGTGCCGCACGGAACTTCCACCCAAAGTGTAATAATTGCCGCAAACATGGCAAGTAGAATTATCTCAGGCAGAACGAATGATTTTTTCATAAATATCCTCCAAAAAGAAACGGGCTGTTCTGATTATAACAGCCCGTTTACGGAATTAGAATTTGTTCGCATAGAGAATGGGAGTGAATTTTTTAGCATAATTTTGTTGGTGACAAGGCAAAATCATGCAGAAATACTTTCGCATTTCAAGTGATTTTAACGCAGTCAGCAATAAAATTTGCCGAAAAGTCACCTCAAACTCCTATGCGAACAAGTTCTTAATAATTCTTGTTTGAATCAGCGTTAAAAACATTATTGCTGCTTTCGGTATAATAATCACCGGATTCAAGCGACATAAAGTCCTCGTCCTCCATATCCGGAAGTCTTGCGCCGCATCTTCCGCAGAACTGGAAACGCTCGTTGACCTCTGCATCGCACTTCGGGCATATCTTGTAGCCTCTGATACCGTTAAGCTCAAATCTCATTTTCTTGATTCTTCTGCGTCTTGTATCGATATCATCGCAGAGAGCCTTCAGACCTTCTGTGTCCTCGTTCTGTGTTTTGTAGTATTTTTTGCCGATATCAGTGAATATCTCAACAATTCTTTCTTCCTCATATAATATTTTTCTTTTAAGGTTATTAGCCTCTGAAATATTTTTAGCTTTATCGGATGCGCCTCTGCTGACGTTGCCGAGTGTCTCGAGAAGACTCATATCAATCACTCCTATTATAAATAAATTTCTCGCTTTCAGCTATATTTTATTATACAATCTGACGACTAATTTGTCAAGTATTTTTGATAAAAACTCACATTTTTTCAATGTCATTTTCTGTAAGCTGAATGATACCTGCGTCATTAAGCGCATTTGAGGCATTTTCATTGTCGTCCACTCTGAGCACGAATGAAACAGACTTATCTGTTCTGCCAATGAAGGCATAGAGATATTCAAGATTAACGCCGCTGTCGCCGAGAACATCAAGAACACGGCTGAGCTGACCGGGGGTATCGGGGATAGAAATTGCGACGATATCCGTAACAGCCACTGCATAGGAGGCTTCTCTGAGAATTTCAACGGTCTTATCGGTGTCGTTGACTATCAAACGCAGAATGCCGAAATCCTTAGTATCTGCGATGGCCATAGCTCTGATGTTTATTTTGCTCTTTTTCAGCAATTTCATTGCCGGTGCAAGCATATTGGGTTTATTTTCTACAAAAACTGAAATTTGTCTAACGTCTGACATAGTATTCCTCCCTTATTTGTGTATTAAAATTTATCAGTCGTGAAGCTTGCGCTTGTCGATAACTCTTACAGCCTTGCCCTCACTTCTTGCGATAGACTTAGGCGATACAAGATGTACCTTCGGATTTATGCCAAGCATAGTCTTGATAGCATTTGCAAGTTCTCTTTCCTGCATCTGCATATCCTTTACCTTATCCGAGAACTGGTCTGCTCTCATTTCGACGCTGATATCAAGGGTATCAGTATTGTTAAGTCTGTCAACCTCAATGATATAGTTCGGAGAATAGCCGTTTTCGATGAGAACAGTTTCTATCTGACTCGGGAAAACGTTAACGCCACGAATTATCATCATGTCATCGCTTCTGCCCATAGGCTTTGCCATCTTGACGAAAGTACGTCCGCATGAGCACTTTTTGCGTGTAAGAACGCAAAGATCACGGGTCCTGTATCTGAGAAGCGGGAATGCCTCCTTGGTGATGCTTGTGAAAACGAGTTCACCGACAGTATCGTCAGGGAGAACCTCGCCTGTTTCGGGGTCGATAATTTCTGCAATGAAGTTATCCTCATTGATATGCATACCTGACTGTTCCGAGCACTCAAATGCAACACCCGGACCGCTTATTTCAGTAAGACCGTAGATATCGTAAGCCTTGATTCCGAGAGATTTCTCAATAGAACGGCGCATTTCCTCCGTCCACGGCTCTGCACCGAAAATGCCTATTCTGAGCTTTGTATCATCAGGAGACAGTCCCATCTCATGGAGAGTCTCGCCGAGATATGCGGCATATGACGGTGTACAGCAGAGAATAGTTGAACCGAGGTCACGCATGAACTGTATCTGTCTTTCGGTATTTCCGCTCGACATAGGAAGTGTGAGACAGCCTGCCTTATGTGAGCCGCCGTTAAGACCTGCACCGCCTGTAAACAGACCGAAGCCGTAGCATACCTGACAGATATCGTCGTCAGTACCGCCTGCGGCAGTAATAGCTCTTGCAACGCATTCTTCCCATATATCAATGTCATGCTGAGTATAGAATGCAACGACTCTCTTGCCGGTAGTACCGCTTGTTGAATGGATTCTCACGCATTCTTTCAGCGGCTTTGCAAGAAGTCCGAAAGGATAAGCCTCACGCAGATCAGCCTTTGAGATAAAAGGCAGTTTGCAGAGATCTTCTGTACCCTTTATATCTTCGGGTTTTACGCCTTTTTCGTCCATAAGTCTGCGGTAATACTCCACGTTGTCATAAACGTGCTTTACCTGAGCCACAAGACGTTCGTCCTGAAGCTTTTTCATCTCCTCACGGGACGCACATTCAATTTCCTCGTTCCAATATCTTTCCATTGGACGTCATTCTCCTTTTTATTTTAAAATATCCTTTTTTCAGGTATTATAGCTGTCAGTCAACAGTATATTCAAGGCAACACCGCACAAAGATTGTGCGGCAGAAACGCAGTCAGATTTTTCGTCAG